>JAPKAX010000002.1 GCA_028825025.1 Rhodospirillales bacterium
GAAGACGATAGCCCGCAAACGTTTGGGCAAAAGCTTTTTTTTATTTTCCACACCTTAAGTCGGGCTGAGTTTTGTTTTATTATCCTCATTCTTTCAGCTTTTGATGTGGCTTGGGTTCTGCTGCCCTTTGGTGCCATTGGCGCACAAGCGTTTTGGCTTGGTGATTTATTCCGTAAACGTGATTAATTCGACATTTCGTTAATAAGGATAAAAACATGGAATCCGGTTTTAAAAAACAATTAGGCCAAACAGAGGTAATGCTTCCGCGTTTAGGGTTTGGCGGTGGGACCATGGGGGACCCAACTGAAATCACAACTGAAGAACAAGCAACCGCAACAATGGGTGCAGCCTATGATAGGGGTATTGATTATTTTGATACGGCCCCGTGGTATGGGAATACAAAAAGTGAGCACCGGGTCGGCGGTTTTTTGCGAACCAAGCCCCGTGAGAATTTTATTTTATCAACAAAAGTTGGCCGCATTTATAGCCGCCCCAATGACATTGAAAGTTTTAAAAAGAACTCTCCTTTCGCCAAGCGTTGGTTGGGTGGGTACCCGTTCGAATTACGTTTTGATTATACCTATGACGGCATTATGCGGGCTTATGAAGATAGCCTTAACCGGCTTGGGGTGCCGAACGTTGATTGTTTGACCATCCATGATTTGGATATCCGCCACCATAAAACCGAAGAAAGCGTTGCGGCCAGCATAAAACAGCTTGATACGGGCCGGGGTTTTGAGGCTCTTCAAGAGCTTAAAGATCAGGGTCAAATCAAAGCGATAGGCGCTGGTATTAATTTTGTTGGATCAGTTCCCAGCTTTGTTAAAAATTTTGATATGGACTATTTTCTTTACGCAGGGCCATACACACTTTTGAACCAACCGGGTTTGGATGGAGAATTGGAGCTGTGTGAAAATAATAATATTAGCATTATTTTAGGCGGCGTTTTCGCATCTGGTATTTTGGCAACCGGAGCGGTTGATGGGGCTTTGTATCAATATGTCGGTGCGGACCCAGAAATCATGGAAAGAGTTAAAAATATAACGGAAATTTGTACTTCGCATGGGGTCGAATTATCGGCGGCAGCGTTGCAGTTTCCGATGCATCATCCGGCTGTGGTTAGCGTGATTCCTGGGGCCAACCACCCGGACCAAGTTATTTCTAACTGCGATCAGGTGGCGGCTGATATTCCGGATGGTATGTGGTCTGAACTTAAGTCTGAGGGTCATTTGCGCGAAGATGCGCCAACGCCGGGGTAACTTACTTTATCGAAGAAAAGGATGTGGGCTGAAGAATTGAGTTGGTAATTGTTGTTACCAATGGGCCGTTCTTTTCAGTCACAGCGCGTTTCTCTAGCCACTCAGGATCGACTTGAAACGCGTTCCATTTTTCTTCACGTTCGGCTAAGGATTCCCATTCGATCAAATAAATAAGATCGTGGTTGTTTTCGCCAATTGCAACCGTCCAGAAACCCGCTTGGCGAATACCATGGCGTTCCCATATTTTAAGAGTGATTGTCTCGAAGCGATTAAGCAATTCTGGTAATTTACCAGAGGCCGTGTGGTAGACGCGAAGTTCGTGGATCATAAGTATATCCTTTTAAGTTTTGTTTTTACTTAAGGTGGGTAATACAAGCACAGCCGCAAGAGCTGCGCAAATTAAGATCAATGATGCAAACTCTCGGTAACCAAGATGCTCGTCCAAGATCAGAGCGCTTGAAAAAGCACCAACAACAGGAATACCCAATGTGCTAATAGCGGCTATGCTGGCTGGAAATGTTCGTACTGATTTAAAATAAGCCCATTGGCAAAATATCATCGAGAATGCCAAAACATATCCCAATGAATAATAGGCTTGGAAACTGATTTCATGGGGATCGAAGGGTTGTTCGAATAGAACGGCACCCATCGCAATTGGAATGCCGCCAATTGTTAATTGCCACCCCGCTAAGGCAGATGTTGACGCACGCCATTGTGTTTTTTTAAAAATAACTGTCCCGCAAGCCCACGTAATCGCCGCCCCCAACATGCATAAAGCGCCAATGGGGGACGATTGTACGGATATTAAGTCAGGGCCGATTAAGACGCCAAGACCAGACATGCCCAATACAAGGGCTGTGATTTTGGCTTTGGTCAATGGCTCGTTTAAAAATATACTGCCCAAAATGGATGCCCAAATCGGCATGGTAAAAGCAATTATAACGGCCCGGCCTGCGGGCAATAATGTAACGCCATAGGCAGAAAATAAATGCCAACCCAAAATATTGAATATAATGCAAAAGAAGAGTGGTCTGATTTCAGCCTTTGTCGGGATAACCACTTGTCTAGATAGGGCCGCAATCAACAATAAGCTTGAGCCACCAACAAACAAACAGATCGTTCGGAACCACCAAACGGGTATTTCATTGAGGGCAGTCTTCATAAATGGCCAATTGAGCCCCCACAAAAGCGTTAGCGCCGTAAGCAGCATTAAGCCTTTAAGGGGGATCGTATCGGAAGCTGAATTCGTCGACGCGGTCACGATATAGACATTCTACTCTTAGATTAGACGCTGGCTTACATTACTTTCCGTAGAACATGGCGGCGGTTTTTAGTGTAGGGGCGCACGTGCTCAGCCCAACGCCCTTCTTCGATTGCATCGCCCCATGCATCGCTGGTTAAAACGTCTGGGCTTTCGATCCAGTAATAGGCTGCAAAATTTGGCTCGCCTTCTACAACGATCTCTTGAATCTTACCGGCCATGCTTAATTTTAAAGGCTCTAATGACAAGCGGTAAATATCAATAACGCCAGGGACTTTTTTAAGCATTGGTACGTGCTCGGTATCATAAACGTCGTTAAAAACTTCAAGCTTCTCAGGCTCGACATCCATGCTTGCGATGAATAAGTATTTTGCTGGGGCTGTCATTAAATTCTCCGATTAATAAGTGGGTAAAAGCTCGGCTAAGAGCTCTAAATTTACAAGGCAGAGTGAAGGTATCTACCCTCTGTAGCAAGTGCGAATTGATGTTGATATATATAACCACTAACGGACGTTAGTTCATGCAGGCTCCGCCATCGACGGGAAGAATTTGCCCTGTGACCCAACCGGAATCTGCACAGGCAAAAAACAGTGCGACTGGGGCCACTTGATTGGGTTCACCCATGCCCAATAAATGACGTTCAGCCATTTTTTGGTCGGGCCCGGAATCGTTGCCGTCCGCCATCAACTTTTTAACCCGCTCCGTCAAGACAGCCCCCGGTGCAATGGCATTAACACGAATGTTTTTAGCCGCACATTGAACGGCAAGTGCGCGTGTTAGGGCCACAATTCCGCCTTTTGCTGATGTATACCCGTCGGCCCCTGAAGTGCCGATCATAGCGCGAATGGAGGCGGTGTTGATTATCGACCCACCACCTCGTTTATCCATGTGTGGAATTGCGAATTTACAAGCTGCGAAAGGGCCAAATAAATTTAAGCCAATGGAGTGATCAAATTCATCAAGCGGCATTTTGAGCAAATGGTCGTCGCGCGGAGTGGCTCCGCCCGCGTTGTTATAAAGAATGTCGATGCCACCAAATTCATCTGCAAAGGCTTCGATTGCGGCTTCTAGCTGATCGGCGTTCGAGACGTCTGCTTTGATGAAAGTTGCTTTGCCGCCTGAGCTTCGAATTTCTTGGGCAACTTGCTCCCCATCGGTTTCATTAATATCAATAATCCCGACGGTACAGCCTTCTTTCGCAAACAAAAACGCGCTGGCCTCTCCAATTCCGGCTGATCCGCCTGTAATGACAGCAACTTTATTAGACAACTTACCCATTTATGAATCCTTTGTGTTTATAGCTTGAAGGGGCCTAAATATTTTATATAAAATGTGTCTATATACAAGTTTGATTGGTGAAACGAATGAATTACGAAGCGTTATTTAAGTCACACGAACGACGGGTTGTTCGAGTTGGATTAGTAAGTGCCGGTGATTTTGGAACTAGCTTGTTGGCACAAGTCCAGTGTATTTCTAATCTTGAAACTGTTGTGGTGTGCGATACCAATTTAGCGCAAATTGATGCTGCAATTGCATCGGCCGGTGTCGATTGAAATGCGATTGCTGTGGTTACCAGTATGAAGGATTCCACTGATGTCGAGTTTGATGTATTGGTTGAAGGAACAGGCAATCCCATAGTCGCGGCAGAAAATGCGGTGTTAGCTATATCGCGTGGCCAACATGTTGTTTTGATATCAAAAGAAGGGGCTATCTTTGTCGGTCCCATTTTGTACCGGATGGCCCAAGAAAAGGGTCTGGTTTATACCGAAGTCGATGGCGATCAACCGAGTTTATTAATTGGCCTAATGAGCTGGGCTAAAACGTTAGGGCTTGAAATACGTGCTGCGGGCAAAGCCAGTGAATATGGTTAATGTGCTTGAAGATGACGACACCTTAAGTTGGCAGGGCCAGAAATTCCTAAATATTGGATTGCAAGATTTGTGGGTGCCGGATGGGTTGAGTTGGTCTGAATTGATCGAACAGCGGAATCAGACTGTTTTGAAAGCAGACGTTCCAACTAAAACGGTTCCTGATTGCTGTGAAATGGGTGTTGTTATGAATGCTACCGGGTTTAAGCTTGATTTGCCAGCGCTTCATGCCTCTATTTTGCGAACCACAGAGCTTACCGATGCGTTACAATTGGTTGTTGAGGGTGGCTTGATGTTGGGTAAGGGGCGGATTGATGTTTTTAATTGCTTACGTCGGCCCGATGAAGCTAGCTTTGCATGAGGGATCTTTATTATTGTCAGCTGCAATGATGAAAACACATGGGAGCTTTTGCGCGGCAAAGGTCATGTGGTGGCGTTAAGTACCAAAACGGCCATGTTGTATAACCCCCAGCATTTATTAGTAATTGAAGCCCCAATTACAATTTTGTGTGTAGCATTGCTCGGATTGCCAATAGGGGTGGTTGACCCGCACCCCCCATGTTGATTTGGTTGCCCGAACGTTTCAAGATTTCAAAAAAAGGGGATGTTTTAGCAATCACCAATGCTCACCACCATGAAGTGGACGGGCTATCGCCAGAGCTGATGCCAGCCATCGCGATTGGTGAGGGCAGCCCGTGCCCTTATTATCTAGCGGTTGGGCAACAATTGGTTGAAAATGTTGGTGTTGGCACTGTACTAATAGGATCTATGTTGGTGTTGGATAAAACCAGCCTTTTGTATCAATTGCGCGAAACTCAAGATGACGTGTTTGGGATTAAATAAATGGAATGGTTTTTATGATTGACGTGTATTCGACACCAACAAACCTTCCTGATTTCTCAGACTTAGATTTGAATTTTGATATTATCGACAGTCATCATCATTTGTTTGATTTGGACGCGGTCTATTATCCTTGGTTAACGGATGATCCAGAATCACATTTTTTGTTAGGTAATTACGACGGAATTAAAAAGAATTATTTACCGAAAGATTATTTAAAAGACACAGGTGAATTGCGGGTTGTTAAAACGGTTCATGTGGAAGCTGAAGCGGATCATGATAATCCCGTTGCTGAAACCCGCTGGTTATCGGGTGTTATCGATGGTGATAATTTACATCAAGCGATTGTTGCGCATTCTTGGCTGCATTTACCAGAATCAGAATCTGTATTAGAAGCTCAATCAGAATTTAAAGCGGTTCGGGGCATTCGTAGCAAACCCATTACATCACCCTTATCCTCAACCCGTGATCAGGTGCAGGGTAAGCCTTGCAGTATGCAAGATCCAAATTGGCGAGCAGGTTTGGGATTGTTACGGAAATATAATTTAACATGGGATCTACGAGTTCCTTTTTGGCATTTAGTGCAAGCGGCAGAGGTGTGTGGACTTTATCCAGACTTGCCAATTGTTGTCGAGCACGCGGGTCTTTCATGGGATCGAAGCGAAGAGGGGTTGGCTGAATGGCGCCGGGGAATGAAGGCTTTAGCAGCTCATGAGCATGTGGTGCTTAAGGTTTCTGAATTGGGCCTAGCGGGTGCCCCTTGGGATTACCCAGATAACAAGCAAGTTGTTTTAGATGCGATTGAAATGTTTGGTTTTAATCGCTGTATGTTCGCATCGAACTTCCCCGTATCAAAACTTAGAATTAGCTATGTGGATCAAGTTAAGGCGATTGCCCACATGATAAAAGACTGCTCAACAACAGAGCGTTCTTCCCTGTTCTATGAGACGGCAAACAGGTTTTATCGGCTTTAAAAAATAGCTCTATTTATTGGATGGTAAATGGATTAAATTCCAGATACTTATAATTAGACCTATTTATTTTCATTCAAATTTGTATGTGTTTAGGACGTTCCATGGCCCTTGCTGACATCAGGATATCGCTGTTTAAACGGATTAGTAAGAAGTTTTTTTATGGCTGGGTCATGTTGGGGATAGGTGCATTGGGCATGTTCGCAAGTGGCCCTGGCCAATCACATACCTTTAGCGTATTCGTTGGCCCGATTGGCAAAGAGCTGGGCTTAACGGGGACGACTATTGCGTCGGCATATGGCTTTGCAACGTTGATTGCTGCTTTTTGCCTGCCCTTGATGGGACGTATGGTCGATCGCCATGGTGCCCGCAATATGATGACGATCATTGCCATATTGCTGGGGTGCGCTTGCTTTGCATTTGGCGCTGCGACGGGAATTGTTTGGTTGGCTATTGGTTTTGCATCGCTGCGCTTCATGGCCCAAGGTTCATTAATGATGAGCTGCGTTACTGTTGTATCACAATGGTTTGTAAAAAAACGTGGATTTGCAATGAGCCTGATGGGGCTTGGGTTTGCCTTGTCTATGGCTATTCATCCTCCTTTAGCTCAATGGTTGATCGATACCGTTGGGTGGCGTCAATCATGGGTTATTTTAGGTGTTGTTTCATGGGTTATTTTGATCGTCCCTATTTTGTTTTTAGTTATTAACAGACCAGAAGACGCTGGGTTATTGCCTGATGGCGATACGCCACAAGCTTCTGATGTTAAGGAAAATGCTAAGCCCGCAAATACGATTACGGGTTTAACTATTAAAGAGGCACTTAGGACACCTGCATTCTACATCGTATCAGTTGGTATGTTCATGCTTTCAATGTTGGTGACATCCCTACACTTCTTTCAAGTCTCTATCTTCTCGAACCAAGGACTTGATGCGCAAATTGCGTCCATGGCTTTCCCTATATCTGCGTTGACGATGGTTATATGTATGCCGATGATCGGGAAAATGCTGGATCGGTTCCCGACTCAATGGATTTTCTCAGGCGGTTTGCTTGTTATGGCAAGCTCGTTGGTCAGTATAACTTTCGTTCATGACCTGCCAACGGCGCTTGCGTACGCAATAATTTTTGGCATAAACAACGCCATCACAATGACCTTCTTCTCCTACATGTATGCGAATTATTTTGGCCGCAAACATTTAGGTAGTGTTCAGGGGACGGGGCAGATGATTGGTGTCATTGGTGCCTCTTTGGGGCCACTCCCGTTGGGCATTGCCTTAGATATCTTTGGAAGCTTTCAGCCGATGCTTTTGGGATTATCGTGTTTTCCTATAGTTATGGCAGTGGTTGTGCTGTTTTTACGGGCGCCGAAAATACCGGAAAATTAAGCCCTTTAAATTCCGGACGAATAAAGTGCCAAGGCGACCACTGATAGCATGGCCAATGCCATGCAAATATTAATGATCCGCATTGCCTGGCCACTAAGTCCCAGCTTTTTTAAGCTGGCCCCGGCATAAAGCCAGACGAAATGAATGGGGACAGAAATGCTGGCAAATATAATAATTTTAACCATTGCTTCTACAGCAGGATTATCGGGCAGGACTGGAAACCCACTAAAAATGGTGGTTGATACCGCGTATGCTTTTGGGTTGATAACAGATAACGTTAAGCCGCTCATGAAACCAAGGGGTTTATCTGTTTCGACAAATGCAATACGCGCCCCAGAGGTCGCAATGCGAAAAGCTAGATACAATAAATACGAAAGTGACGCAAACAGAAGGATGTAACGAATAAAGGGAACGGAAAAAACGATTGCTGCTAATCCAGATGCAACAACTGACATGACGATTAAAGAGCCGAAAACAAGTCCGAACATAAAAGCCAAGCCCGCTCGAAAGCCGTACGCGGACCCAACACCTGCCGTTGTTAAAACGCCAGGGCCCGGTGTGATGATCAAGAAAATGATTGCAACAATATAGGTTGTCATTAAAGAACGCGCACCAATTTAGTAAAAACTATGAATTAAGGGTTATTTAGTTAGAGTGTTTGGCAGCGTGTATTTTGGCGTCAAATATTTATCTTGTAACTTCATTGCCGTTGACACAATCCCAGACCATAAATCTTTTATTTTCCGTTCTCGCCTTGTGTCGATCGATACGGTGACCGTCATTCCAGCACGCAAAGATGGCATGCCTTCTGTTTGGGTTACAGAAAAACGAACAGGTAAGCGTTGGACAACTTTAACCCAGTTCCCACTGGCATTTTGAGCTGGTAGTAAGGCAAATTCAGCACCGGTAGCGGGGCTAATGGTCTCTACTTGCGACGGCCATTTGACGTCTGGATAAGAATCCGCAACAAATTCAGCTTCTTGTCCTTCTAAGATGTACGTCAGTTGTGTTTCTTTCAGATTTGCTTCAATCCATAAATTTGACGACTCAATAAGGCTGAATACAGCGGAACCGGCTTTCACATACTCGCCAGTACGCAAGCTAATGTTGCTGATAACTCCATCTGCTGGAGCAACGATTTGAGTGTTGGACAAATCTTTTGCAGCTCGATCCCGCAATGCTGTTTTTAATTGAACAGATGGGTGGTTCTCAATAGGTAAATCTGGATCTCCGCGTAGACTGATAAGTGCCTTTCTGCGGTTTTCACGGATTTCACTTTCGTGTTGACGGGCTGCTGCTAGGCTATATTGAGCCTCTTCCATTAAAACTTTGCGGCCAAATTTTTTCGATTCTAATGTTTTTTGGCGCTGAAGTTTCCGTTCGTGTAGGCGGATACGTTCGTTGGCTTCTTTTAGTTCACCACCGTATTGGCGGTAGTCTGATTTAAGACCATCAACTTCAATCCGGGCTGCGGAAAGTTCGGCTTCGGCGGCCTCAAGGGCGAAAGTAAAGCGGTCTTGATCAATCAAAAACAGCACTTCACCGGTTTTTACGTGTTGGTGCTCTTGGGCTGCAACAATGGTTACTTTACCTGCAACGTTGGATGTGATGAGCGTAATATTGGCTTTAACATATGCATTTTCAGTTGATATAATACGTCCTGTATTTTCATAAAACCATGCACCTGCCATGCTTAAAAGTGGGATAAGTGGCATAAATAAAACCCGACGGACCCATTTGTGAACATTGGATTTAGGATCTGAACCCGAGGTTTGTGGTGATGCCGCTTCGCTTGGTTCTGCGCGCATGGTTTTTTTAGGGGAAACTTCATTCATGATCTAATACTCCTGCGCCGATTATATCTATGCCTTGAAATTCGATTAAGTTTGATTTCATATGCAATAAAGTATCGACAAATTTTTCGCGTTCTTGTTCTGGTATTCCGTCCATAGCTGCAGCACGAAGTTCGCTGGCTATTGTCCGCATGGTTGCAATTAATGGCTCTACTTCTTTAGAAAGATGCACGCGGCGAATGCGGCGGTCTTCTGAATCAGCGCGTCGCTCGATCCATTCTTTATCCGCTAAACGATCCAACATGCGCCCAAGTGCAGCCTTTTGAACTTCTAATGTATCTGCCAGTTCTGACTGTGTTACGCCAGGTGTTCGGTAAACCCACATTAAAACACGCCACTGAGCACGGGTAATGCCCAACGCGCGGACGCGCCGATCAAAGTCATTTTGCATCAGGCGCGCAACATCATGCGTCAAAAAGCCAAAATTACGATCTAGGTTTTCTTCTTCCATGACCGAAATTTAGTTTCCATGTATACTATATGCAAGGCAATTTTTTGTATGAATCTTAGAACTTTAAAAATTTTATTGAAAAACCCCAGAAACACTAGGCTCCTGCTAGTCCTACCGTTAGCCCACCGCAGACATAAAGCACTTGCCCGGTAACGAATCCGCTACGTTCATCCATAAAATAGCTAGTTGCATGGGCGATATCGTCTGGATTTCCCATGCGTTTCATAGGAACATTTGCAATAATTGCCTTTGCCTGATCCGATTCGGGTGGGTTGTTTTTCCAAAATGCGGTGGTCGCTATGGGACCGGGGGCAATGCAATTAACTGTAATGCCATGCTTTGCCATCTCTAAAGCCCAAGTGCGGCTCATGGATAAAATAGCTCCTTTCGATGCACAATAGCTGGTTCGTAGCTCTTTACCCAAAACAACCCGGCTGGCGGTGGATACAATACGGCCATATTTTTCTTCGCGCATGGTCGGCAACAGAGCTTGCGTACATAACATTGCGGCACGGGCATTGGTGTTGAGGACACGTTCAAAATCATCCAGCGTTACATCTTCTAGTGCTGCTGGGGTAACGATACCAACATTATTCACCAAGCCAGTTATCGTATACTTTGCTGTTAATTCAGCTAAACAAGACTTAGCCGCATCTGCATCAGATAAATCCACCTTATAGAATTTACTAAAATGTTCATGTGATGGATCGGTAATATCCAAAATGAGAACTCGAAACCCGTCTTCAGTTAGGCGTTTGCTAACTGCTTTGCCAATGTTGTGGGAACCACCGGTTACCAGCACATAGTTATCTGTCATTAATTATCCCTCTGCTGAATTATTCATATTGGTACAATTGCGCCAAATCCTGTTCCAATCGTTGCCCAATAAATCTTGTTCAGCACCGTCTCTGTGAAATTTATTAGGGACCTGAAAAATGGCTAAAAAGAGGCCGCCTTCTGGGGCCCAAGCCTTATGCCGGCTACCCGCTGGTCGCCAAACAAAGTCACCTTTTTTACATTCCCCTTCGCCACACACCAAGCGCCCCTCAAGAACAAATGTTTGTTCGATTTGCATGTGGGAATGATCGGGAAGGGCGACACCGGGGGCCATTCGCATGATCACCGTTAACAGCCCTGATGACTTTTCGAAGACTAACGTTTTGGTTTCAACCCCTTCAACGTCGGTTGGCTCCCAAGGCAAATCATCAACGCCAACAAACCGCGATTGCAAACCGCTCAAATTTTTATGGTTTCCTGCATTTGGTGTGATTGCGGTGGTCATAATTCGAACTCCTTATTTTCCCATATACAATTTTTCTAAAGCGGTTAAGGCATCATCTGTTAAGGGGCTCATGCCACGAGCCGCAACGGCTTGATCTAAATGGGATAGTTCAGTCATGCCGACGATGCATTAGGCTAATTGTATGTTAGAGAAGGCAAAAACTGGATCGCAGTTTGAGACCTGGAGCCATAGGGGGGCAATTGATCGGCGTTCATAACGAGCGTTTGAAGCACCCGCTGTGCTAACTCTTCCTCCAATTTGACGTTTAAATCTGTGATTTGTATTTCACGTCCGTGTCGAGTTTCGGTGACCAGAACGCCAAAGGCAATCGTGCGGCGTAAAGCCTCACGTTTCGTCTCGTCATTGGGATCAATTAAAATGCCGCCAACACATCCACCACCAAATACGACTTCTGATACCTCTAAACCGGTTTTCCTAAACGCACGGTACTTCATAAGTTCCCCCTTTAATGATCAGGCGTCTTTTACGCGGTAGTCCTTTATTACGTCAGCATCAGGCTCCATGCCTAAACCGGGGCCGTTGGGGACAGTATACCGACCGTTCACAGGCTTGATGGCATCTCCGTACAAACACGCCTCACGGTCCAAATAGAACCATTCAACGTACCCTGGATTGGCTTCAGCAGCTGTTAAATGGAGTGTCGCTAAAAAGCCTGGTCCAAAATAAGGTGAATGCGGCATTAATTGTACCCCGTTTAAGGCAGCTAAGGCAGAAATTTTCCGGAATTCTGTAATACCACCAACCTTGGTAACACTCGGTTGCGCATAGGTGACAGCGCCTGCTTTTATCATTTCGCGGAATTGAAACGCCGTACACGCGTTCTCCCCAGCGGCAATGGCAACACCACTATCGGCACGTAACTTAGCTAAACTGCTAAAATCTTCTGGTGGGAAAATAGGTTCTTCAAGCCATAATAAATCATAAGGTTTGAACTTCATTGCCATGTCGTAAGCTTCTGTTGGTGTCCATGGGCAATTGGTATCTACCATAATAGGAACATTTGGGCCAGCAGATTTTCGGGCCGCTGCGACTTCAGCAACTCCTGTTTCATGGAGCTTTATAAGGCCAAACCCTTCATCAAGAGAAGACTTCACTTTACTTGCAACCAAATCTGGGTCGGCATATTTAAACAGGCTGGAATAACCAACCAGATCATCGCGTACGCACCCACCCAGTAAATTAACAACCGGAACCCCTGCGGCTTTACCCGCTATATCCCACAGCGCTATATCTACACCAGATATGGCATGTATGATCATACCGTACCGACCAAAAAGGTGTAAGTTTTTTTGTAATCGATGAGACAGCCCCGCAATATCGGTTGCATCTTCACCAATTAACATCGGCACAACCATTTCTTCTAAAATGCCCTGAATGGCGCGCCTTGAATTGTAGGCAAAAGCGTCACCCCAGCCCACAATACCGGTATCTGTTTCGATCCGGACCAACATCGTATTCAGACTTCGCCAAGCGTGAGATCCGAAACCGTAGGGTTTGCCACCAAACTCGAAAGGGATCGCTAGGGGTATGATGTCTACTTTCGCGATTTTCATTTGGAGCTCCAGTTTTATTGTTCAAGTAGTTGTATGTGGGTCACTTCTTTTTTTGGGTGTTCTTATCACCTTCTAAGTCATAAGCTTCCCCATAGGTGGTTCTGGATACCTGTTTGCGAATAGCTTCAACTTGCGATAAATCTAGTGCGTTATCAGCTATTTTATTTGATCGCTCTTCAACCCAAGCATCGTCGATATCAATGGTCCGCATGACCATGATATGCAGCGTAAAAAGAACGGACCAGATTAATAAGGGCCAGAAAAACCACCATGTGGTCGGCCATATGATTTGGCTGATGATAATAAGGATCATCACGGTGGTGTATATGCGTTTGTGAATAGGAAGGGTTTGGCGGGCGAAATTTAAAAGTCGCGCGCTCGGTGTTACTGAATTATGATCGTTTTCAGAAATTACAGACCACCACTATTATCACGGAATATATCTTCAACGCGAACTGGAAATGACGGGTAGGCTTTCGCTATAGCCACGATGCGTAATGAATAACGCAACATCAGTAATAAAACGACGGTAACGATAAGGGTATCTACGTTCTCGCGCTCAGCACCAAAGCCGTAAAAGAATAGATATGCCAGCGAGAGAAGAGGAGTGGCACTTAAATAAAGGGCTGCGTAATAGTTTTTCAAGAAGCCGAAAATTACGGCAGCACAAACAACAGTAAAGCCATAAAAGCCAACGCCAGATCCATATTGTTCTGCGCCTTTACCCATTGAAAATAAAGATATAACTGCAAAAAGAACGCCAAGGATAAGTGAGTACGAGATGATTTCACTTTTACCTTGGCGTTGATTTAGCTCAGGAACTGCAGTGAAGTATGGAGTGGTTTGTTCATTCCAAATGTATTTCTTGAAAAGGCTGTCCCAATCCATACCCATATTACTGTTTCCCTGTTGTCTTCGTTCTTATTTGTTTTTAGCCAATTTTTCAGCCTCAACGCGGGCTTTGACTTCAGCTGCCCTTTTCTTCAACACATCCTCTGTTTTAGAGTAATCAAGGCGTTCTTTACCTTCGACCATTCCGCCTTCTTGTTCTGGCCACTCTACGGTCATCATTGGGAACCGAACATTTTTCGGGCCAAACATTGCGTAGGTAATTTGTAGCCACACAGAGAGACCAGCCACAATTGCGACAAAGATGCCTGCAACCAAGAATGATTTAATGATCCAACGATGCGTTAGCCCCACCATAGAAGAGGAAATTTCACCAATCATGAATGAATCATAGGCATAGATGGTCGCGAAGTAGAGCAGGATGCAAAGATATGGAATGAAGAAGAAGGTTAAGCCAACCCACTCGCACCATAATTTCTTACTAAATGCCAAGTTTTCACGAACCAAGTCAACCCGAACGTGAGTGTTCCAGATGTATCCATATCCAAGAACCAAAGTAAACAGAACGGTATGGGAATGCCATTCCAATTCCTGTAACAAAGTTGAGCCAAAAATGCCACTGACGTTTTCAACCAAAAATAATTGAAACTCGCCCGTTTTACGCAAACCCAAATCAAAAATCGTGATTAGGACCAACGGCATTATAAACCAAGAACCGAAGCGACCGAACACGTCTACGAATTTGCGTAGTTTTTCACAAAGCTGCAGCATCATTGGCATATCGTCATCGGTATAATGATGAAATTCCGCGGTTGCTGTATCGTTAGTTGATGTATTACTCATATTTCATTTCCTCATAGATTTTAACTTGAGAAGTCTTTTGTTCAGTTATCTTATTGATCAGTCGTATACAGAAAGCATAAGCGACAGAGCAATATCCGGCTGCCACATAACCATTCCAAGGCCTATCAATTGAAGGATAACGAAGGGAATAATACCCTTGTAAATGCTTTGTATTTTGATCTCTTTTGGGGCAATACCCTTCAAGTAAAATAAAGCAAATCCGAACGGCGGCGTTAAGAACGACGTTTGCAGATTGATTGCCATCAAAATAATGAACCAAAAAATGATATTCTTTGCTGCAATATGATCACCAAATTCCATGCTTGCCACCAACGGTGCAAACACAGGAAGAACAATCAACGTGATCTCGATCCAATCAAGGAAGAAGCCCAACATAAATGTTAAACCCATAATCAAGAAAAGGAGGCCCCAAGACGTTAATCCAGCATTCAAAATAGCATGCTCAACAATATCATCACCACCCAAAGAGCGGTAGACGTAAGCGAAGCAAGTCGCACTGACAATGATGAAGAAGATCATTGAAACGGTCCGAGCTGATGTATGGCAAACATCTTGAACAAGTTTGAAGGTCAAACGCTTGTTAAAGAAGGCCAAAACCATAACACCAAAACCACCAACAGCTCCCGCCTCGCTTGGCGTTGCGATCCCCATCAAAATCGAGCCTTTGATCATTGAGATCAAGAATACTGGTGGCAAGAAACTTTTAAAGATCATGCCTGGGTAATCTTTTCTTGGGATATCTAACAATTCAGGTGGTAACGGAGGAGCCACTTCAGGCCTTAAGCGCGCATAAAGGGCAACATATAAGAGGTATAAAGTGGCTAAAAATAGGCCAGGAACAATCGCAGCCATAAAGACGTTACCTACAGATACCGCCAACAAGTCGGCCATAATAATCAGCATGATGCTCGGTGGAATTAGAATGCCCAGCGTACCAGACGCTGCAATTGTTCCACAAGAAAGCGAGTGGCTGTAACCTTGGCGCATCATTGTAGGAAGTGCCAATGCAGTCATCATAGTAACAGAAGCACCAATAATTCCGGTCATAGCAGCCAAAACTGTTCCCATAATGGTCACTGCTAAAGCCAATGATCCCGGCACACGCTTTAAAAGCACCTGAACACAATACAACAGATCGTTCGCAACACCGGACCGTTCCATCATAACGCCCATGAAGACGAAGGCTGGAATTGAGACAAGAACAAGGTTTTCAGCCGCTGTACCCCAAATACGAGGTAAGAAGTTAAAGAACTCGATCAGTGAAAAGTTATCGAGAAAATAGCCGAGGAGACCAAATGCCAAGGACAGTCCACCTAGAATGAAGGCAACTGGAAAGCCCGTGAACAGAAGGAACGCAAGCATTCCAAACATTACAAATGGCAGATAATCTTGGACGAAGTACAGCAGCTCTTCCTGTCCTTCAGGATTTAAATTCAAAACGGCCGCGTAAGCGAGCCCGATTACCGCGAGAATAATAACGACAGCAATAAGCGGTCCGTTACGTTTCGCGTCTTTTGCGATAGCTTCCATTAAATGGCCCCACAATTTTTATAGGTATGATACAAATTCAGAAGATGAATATAAAAAAACCGGGACCCAGTCTCCAGGGCCCCGGCTGTTTTATCGAGATCTTTGGCTTACCGATTACTTCAGGTAAGTCGCATTAAGAGACTGAGCATCGCCCCATTTCTTGTAAGATTTACGGAACGAAGCATAGCTGTCGTTCACTTCTTTGAACAATGGGTCTTTTGCTGAATCTTCAGCAATAACTTCATTCCAAGACTTTTCAAACACACCTAGCTGTTCATCAGTCCAGCGGCGAGTTTTAACGCCATATTTGGTACCCATTTCAACCATAGCGAATGGGTTGACGTACTCGGTCTCAGCAAACGTGTTCACGATGCTGTCACCACAAGCTGTCTCAACCATAGCTTGGCGCTGATCGGAAAGACCATCAAACTTAGCCTTGTTGACCAAAAGTTGGCTAACAGAAGTCTGCTGGTGCCAACCAGGGAAGTAGTTGTTCTTGGCGATTTGGTAGAAGCCATACTTGATGTCCATAGCTGGCATCGAGAATTCAGTCGCATCGATAACGCCTTTTTCAAGCGCTGGGAAGATATCGCCACCAGCTAGAAGCTGAGTGGAAACACCAATCTTCTGCATGACGCGAGCGCCAAGACCGAAGAAACGCATTTTCATGCCGCGAAGTTGCTTAAGGTCTTTGATTTCTTCTTTAAACCAACCAGAAGTTTCTGGTCCAATAGCAAAGCAATCCATCTGCGTGATGCCGTGCTTAGCATAGATACGCTTTTGGATAACGTCACCGCCACCAAATTTCTTCCATGCAAAGTACTCGCCCATGGATGGACCAAAAGGCACAGCAGTGAAGAATGCCAATGCTGGGTATTTACCAACATCATAACCAGCTGTAGTCCAAGCTGCTTCAACAGAACCTTTAGAAGTCGCATCAAAACCTTCGTTACCTGGGATCAAAGCGCCCGGCTCGAAGAATTTCATTGTGAAACTACCGCCGGAAAGGCGTTTGATTACTTTGGAGAAGCGAACGCCTGAAGAACCCAAGTGAGGAACAGCTGCGCCCCATGCACTATGCATTTTCCATTTTACGCGCTTTTCAGCAGCGTCAGCAGAGCCTGAAACTCCAACTACGCCCATGGCAACAGCCGCAGCTGCTGCAATGCTTACAAAAATTTTCTTACTCATATTAGTCGTCTCCCTATTCGGATTAATAACCTGTCGTAATGATTGCGGAACCTAAGTTCGAGATAACCGTTTATTTTGGCTTACATCTCTTCGCATACGTTATTGTATACATTAATCAGTCCGAGATGTGAACATCTTAATTTTTTAAAGTGTGACCAAACATAAATAATTAAATCACCTCCTAGGCATGGTAGCAATAAATCAACAGTCTCAGTTACACGTTTTTGACAAAATAAATCAAAAATTTATAATTTATTTTATACTAATAATCTTAGATACCTTATTACGGGGATGCAACCTCTTAAGAGTATCCATTATCAATAGTATTAATATTTGCTCACAATATATATGCAGTTCTAATCGGCTGAATTTAGCTCAATTCGGCTGAAGCACCGTTAGATTCAGGTACCTCAAAGACATTAATCGTCATAGAAATAAGGGTGTAATAGCCAAGAATTCCAGTTAGGTCGACTACTCCCGCTTCACCTAAAGCATCAACGGCGCGCGCATACAGCTCGTCATTTATATATCGATCCGTGTGCAGTGTTTTCGAAAACGCATGAACCACAGCCTCGTCTTCGTGTTCAAATATAGGGTTCTGGTGGGTGCGAATAGCTTCAATGACATCTGGTGATAGGCCCGCTTCAAGGGCAATCGGTTTATGGGCGGACCATTCAAACTCTGAACTCCATACACGCGCCGTTGTTAATATTGCTAATTCAGATAAGCGCGGCTCCAATGATGTATCGAAACGACAATAGCGGCCAAGCGCTTGTGCTGCGCTGGCAAGTTCTGGGCGGTTTAACCAAACGGCTAGCGGCCCGCGAACGGCACCGCGCGGCCCAGAAACGATAGTGTCGTGCACTTGGCGTTGGTCGTCGGTCATGTTTTCAGGCAATAAGATGGGGATACGTGTCATGTCGGATTCCTGTGGGATATATGAATGAATGAATAAACGTGTGTGAGTTCAATAATACCGTATTATATAATCAATATAAAATAGATTTATTTTTGTAAAAATTAAACGGAGGTTGATGTGGACGTACGTATGGATGGGCGCAATGCTATTATTACGGGCGGCAGTAAAGGGCTTGGAAAGGCCATGGCTATAGAATTTTCTAAATCTGGGGCCAGTGTTGCACTTGTATCGCGGGGGCAGGAGGCATTAGACGCTGCAAAAGCCGAAGTTGCTGAGGTGAGCGACGGTAAAGTGATCACCGTCGCGGCTGATATTCGCCAGGCTGATGAATGCATACGCGCCGTGGCTGAGGCGGAAGCGGCACTTGGTGGCATTGATATTTTGGTCAATAACGCCGGTACATCTCAGCGCGGACCGTTTTTGGAAGTTAGCGACGAATTATGGCAAGACGATCTGGATTTAAAATTGTTTGCCTCGATTCGATTAAGTCGTTTGGTCATCCCCGGCATGCGTGACCGACGCTGGGGCCGGATTATTAACGTGCTTAATGTGGGGGCTAAAATGCCGAGCGCTGAAGGCGCTCCGACAGCCGTTAGCCGGGCGGCGGGAATGGCATTAATGAAGGTACTAGCCAATGAAGGCGCACCACATAACGTTTTGGTCAACGGAATGCTGGTCGGAAAAATCCGCAGCGATCAATGGGAACAGCGTCACGCCAAAGACCCCGACGGTTTATCGCTAGAAGACTGGTACACCGAAACTGGCAAAGAACAACCCATGGGCCGTTTGGGCTTGGCCCAAGAATTCGCCAACATGGCCTGCTTTTTAGCCTCCGATGCTGGGTCATATATTAATGGGGCCGCCATCAACGTTGATGGCGGTTTATGTAAGGTCGTCTAAAGGCTACTTTGTATCCTCAATAATCATGGCGGCACCTTTTTCTGCAACCATCATCACCGGTGCGTTAATATTGCCAGATGGCATTGTTGGCATGATCGACGCATCGATGACCCGGACCCCTTCAAGACCTCGAACCTTTAAGCGCTCATCAACCACTGCCATAGGGTCGGTGTCTGTTCCCATTTTACACGTCCCCATTACATGATAAACGCTAGCACCTGTCTTTCTTACGTAGGTCAGCATGTCCTCATCGTCTTGGCAATCGGGGCCGGGTTTAAGTTCGCGGGTTCGATACGGAGCCAAAGCTTCAGCTTCGCCAATATCACGCGCGATATGCATTCCGGCAACCAACGCGTCTTGATCAGCTTTTTCAGCTAAAAAGTTAGGCCGGATCAGCGGTGCTGTCATGGGGTCGGGTGATCCAATATGGATAGTGCCTTGGCTTTCGGGGCGCATTTGTGACACGCCAATGGTCATGCCGGGGGTTTTATCCAATATGCGAGTGGCTGGATCGAAGCTTGCCGGGGCGAATAAAAATTGAATGTCGGGCGTTGCTAATTCAGGCCGGGTTTTAACAAAACCATGGCCAACTCCTGCCGTATAGGTCAAAAGTCCACGTCTTTTGAATGCATATTTAATAACTTCGCCAACAAGCTTTAAGCCTCTGGATTGTTCGTTGAAGGTTATCTTTTGCGATACTTGCCAACAGACGCGGGCGGCAAAGTGGTCACGATAATTCTCACCAACACCGGGCAATTCATGGGTGACTTCAATACCGTTAGATTTAAGAAGCTCCGGCTGTCCAATTCCTGAAAGCTCTAGTAGATGCGGCGATTGTACCGCACCAGCGCTTAAAATGACTTCGCGAGAGGCATGGGCTGTGTATTCAGACCCAAATATATCATAAACCACGCCGGTAACCCGTTTGCCATCCATAATAAGGCGCTTGGCTCTTGCGTTTGTTATGGTCGTTAGGTTCTTTCGATTGGCAATAGGGTGCAAAAAAGCATTGGCGGCGCTAACCCGTTGGCCATTTTTTTGCGTGACTTGGTAATACCCAAAACCATCTTGTTGAGCTCCATTATAATCAATGGTGCGGTCATGCCCGCGCTCGACACCTGCGTCAACAAAGGCATCAATAATGGGGTGATGTTCGCGCATATCGACAACATTTAAAGGGCCATCGCCGTTTCTGAATTCGTCACTGCCGCGCTCAAATCTTTCAGATTTTTTGAAATATGGCAAAACATCTGAAAACGACCAACCCCGATTACCAAGCTGTGCCCATGTGTTATAATCTAATTCTTGGCCACGAATATAGATCATACCATTTATTGATGAAGACCCACCGAGTCCCTTGCCACGGGGGATGGGGAGCGATCGTCCGGCTACATTATCTTCTGGTTCTGCCTGAAAGCACCAATTGTATTTTGGGTTACTGAGCAGCTTTTGAAACCCAGCCGGGATTGTGATCCAAATGCTGTCATCTTTACCGCCCGCTTCCAGCAATAAAACCTGTTTTGACGGGTCAGCACTTAATCGGTTAGCAAGAATGCACCCGGCTGTGCCTGCACCAATGATAATGAAGTCGTAGGTCATGTGAAGTTTAGTCTTTTGATTTCATACTGTGAATTCCGGTTGCAACTTGTTTGGCTCCGGACAGCATGTAAGCTTGTTCTGATGCAACGAAAAAGGTTGTGATGCCCAATTTGTTTAAGTCAGGCCCACTTTCCGTATTAGGTGCAAACGTCATATACGCTTTGCCATGCTTTTTCGTGGCAACACCAACTGTCTTCATGGCATCACGCACTTCAGGTGCAGCCATATTGGTCAAACCATAACAAACGGCTAAATCAGCAGGGCCAACGAACAAACCATCAACGCCCTTGGTTGCCGCAATGGCATCAACAGCGTCAACGCCTTCTGGCTCTTCAATTTGTACGATGACAATGGTTTCTTCTTCACTTTGGGCCAAAACATCAGCCATTTTTCGGGTTGCGTATCCTGCCCAGCGATGAGACCCGGCATAACCCCGCCCACCATGTCCAAAGCGCGACCATCTAGCAACATCTGCTGCTTTTTCAGGAGTTGCCACGTGGGGCACAACAACACCGGTGGCACCACTGTCCAAAGCTTTTAAGATTTCAGCCTGACTGCCGTCCGGTACGCGGACTAGGATTGGGAATTTAAGGGCGCGGGCAACAGCCATGCAGGCATCCAAGCGGCCCCGATCAAACGGTGCGTGCTCTGCATCAAGGCAAACAAAATCCAGTCCAGACATCGCCAGAATTTCGATCAGCTCATAAGCTGGCGTTTTCATGAACGTCCCGGCCAAAATATCGCCGCGGACCATGCGTGTACGTAAATTATCTGTCGTCATTTTATTTGTTCCCTATTCGTATGTGTTTTTATTTAGGCCAACGGTTATGGAGCCATAACCATTGTTCCGGGTGTTGTTGTACCCAAATTTCGATGCGTGCATTAATTTGGCGCATGATAGTTTCGACATCAGCGTTTTTGTTACCTGTTTTTTCTATCAGCAAAGGTTCTTCAACACGGACTTGAAAGTTTGCCCCTTTTGTTCGAACAACGTGGGCTGGAATGACCGGGCAATCGAAGCGCAAGGCCAATTCCGCTATTGCCGGTGCGGTCATGGCGTCGCGCCCAAAAAATGGGATCGCAATGCCATCATTCATTTTTTGATCAACCAAAATGCCTAGCGTTTTCCCTTCTTTTAGGGCTCTTAACAATGCCCGCGCCCCCTGAGCGCCTTTCGGTGCTATCGATGCATCGGAATGCGCCGTCCGGCTACGAAACAGCCAATCGACCATCGGGTTGTTGGCAGCCCGGTAAACTAAAACGGTTACTAAGCCGCGCTGCGCCGCCGATGCAGGCAACAATTCCCAATTGGCGAAATGACCGGAAAAGATAATACACGGGCCGCCCGCAGCCTGAACAGACTCAAATATATCGCCCCGGATGACTTCAACCGGGCCAGATGATTTTGTTGTATCGATGTTTGAGACATGAGGGTATTCGGCGGCGGTTCTGCCTAAGTTATCCCACATGCCAATTATAATGGCTTGGATTTCGGCGGCTGATTTTTCAGGAAATACGGTGGTTAAGTTCCGCCGAGCCCTGTTCGTTACCGATAGCCTTGGGCCAATCGTACGCCCGATTAAAGACCCAATAGCCGATGCTACTGATACGGGTAACAGACGAAAGAACCCATAAATAAGGGCGACAAAAACCGCTTGCAAAGGATAGGTGATGTAAGATTTAAGGGCGCGTCTGGATTTCGACATTTGGTTTATCTGCATCAACTCGCAAAACGTATGATTGGCTCAAGAAGGGCTGTTAATAAGGCTTCATCTTCCCATTCCAACCGAATGCCAAGGGGCTTAACAGCGCTTTGCCATTTTGTATCCAAGCGAACATAATCTTTTTCTGTCGTTAGCAACAAGGCTTTATCCGCCTGTGCGGCTTCAATGAGTTCAGATACTTCCGCATCCGTATACGCATGATGATCAGTAAACGCGGTTGTTCTTGCAAGCGTACAGCCCAGTTCATTTAAAGTGGTGAAAAACTTTTCGGGTTGAGCAATGCCGGCGAAGGCATGGACGGGCTGGTTTGTGAAATTTAAATCAGTGGGTTCGGCTTTGATTTGGGCTTTTATAATAATCATATCTGGGGTGATGCGCTTAATGTGTTCCGCTATTCCGGCCTGATCTAATCCCAGTATCACCACGGCATTTGATTTTTGTAACGAATGCTCAAATTCTTCACGCAAGGGACCGGCGGGCATTACGCGCCCATTGCCAATGCCATAGGTGCCATCGATAACGCACAAGCTTACGTCTTTATGCAACGACGGGTTTTGTAAACCGTCGTCCATTATGATCGTTTTTGCCCCGGCTTCGACCATAGCGATGGCCCCTTTAACCCGGTTCTTGGCAATCCAAGTGAGGGCAACACGGGCTAACAAAAGTGGTTCATCGCCGACCCGTATGGCAGAATCCAAAGCAACATCAACCGGGTGAGGCCCGCGTTCGGAGCCGCCATATCCCCGGCTTAAATAATGTGCATTTACGCCCGCGCTCAAAAGCCGCTTACCAATATCAAGGGCAACGGGGGTTTTTCCAGCACCCCCTGCTACTGCATTGCCAATGCATATGACCGGGGCCGGGGCCTGAATGGGAGTGGCGGCGGATTGGTTCATTTGCGCCCCAACGCCATACAACCAGCCAATGGGGCTCAATAGATTTGAGATTAACCCGCCTTGGTCCCGCTTCCAATATGTCGGGGCTTTCATTTATCCCCTCCAACCGATTTTAAGAAGGGTGAAAGCTTGATAATAAGCGCATCCAATACGCGGGCTTCCGATTGGGCATAGTCATGGGCTTTGGTTGCAATTTCAGATGCGGCGTATGGGTTTTTTAAAAAATCAGATAACGTGTTCGATAAAGTTGCTCCATCCGCAACCTCAACAGCGCCGCCGCACTGGGCTAACTGTTCCTTCATTTTCTGAAAGTTCCACATATATGGCCCATGCAGGATCGTGCATTTTAATTTTGCCGCTTCTAACGGGTTTTGCCCCCCTTTGTCAACGAAAGATTTACCCATGAACACCAATTTGCAAAGCCTGAAAAATAGCCCCATCTCGCCCATGGTATCGGCTAAATAAATCTGAGTGTCCGTTGTGATAGGCTCGTTTTTGCTGCGTTGGGCAACGATTGCGCCTAAGCTTCGCAAATGGCTGGCAATTTGATCGCCGCGTATTGGATGGCGGGGCGCTATTACGGTCAGCAAATCGGGACGGCTTGATTGTAAGCGTTGATGGACATCCCACAAAATATCTTCTTCCCCGGGGTGAGTGCTGGCGGCAAACCAATTGGGGCGGGGGTTAATTGTTTTTGCAAGAGCCGCCAAATCTGCCTTTTTCACCGGCAAAGATTCAACTGCGAACTTCAAGTTACCAACGCAATCTGTTATTGGTGCGCCCAATTTTTGTAAGCGTTGGGTGTCCGTGTCTGTTTGCCCCAAACACAGTGTGAAGCTTTTTAAAATACTTTTGATAAAGCCGGGAAAGTACTGCCATCCAGCAAAGGATTTGGGCGATATACGCCCGTTTATCAAGATTAAGGGAATGTTGCGGCGCGCGGTTTCCGTAACAAAGTTTGGCCAAAAATCAGATTCTGACCACAACACCAAATTGGGCTTCCAATGATTTAAAAACCTGCGAACACAAACCATGCGATCAATAGGCATGTATTGATGAATAACCCCAGCTGGCAGCCGTTCAGCCATAAGAGCGGCGGACGTAACTGTTCCGGTGGTTAATAAAAGCGTCGTCATCGGGTGATCCGCTTTCAAGCGCCCAATAAGTGGCAACAAAGACAACGATTCGCCAACGCTGGCGGCATGAAGCCAGATTAAAGGGCTGCTTGGTCGGGGGTGTGCAGCGTGGCCTAAGCGTTCAGAAAAGCGTTCTAAATCTTCTTTCCCCCGGGCACGGCGTCGGGCCAAATAAAAGGCAATAAGGGGTGCGCCAACCACATCGAAACAACGGTACAGAGTTAAAATCAATTCTCGCCCCCAGCTATGGGGGCTGCTTCAATGGGCGTGCGCCCAACAAAGGCATCAGCCTCGTTGGTCACATGGTTTATGGCTGCTTCCAAATCAAGGCGCTGTTGTTCTTGGGCTGGGGCATCGGATTCCCGGGGGATGTAAACCGGGTCGCCCCAAACAACGACATTCCGGCTGAACGGCCATGCGACTAAAAACCGATCCCAATTGTTTAAATGTTTGCCGTTTGTTGTTGAATAGGCAACCGGGATAATCGGCACACCTGATAGTTTGGCAATACTAATGACGCCATCTGTTGCGCGCATTCGGGGGCCGCGGGGACCGTCTGGTGTGATGCCCACGTAATCCCCGGCTGCCAATATTTTAAGGATCGCCCGAAACGCTTTAGCGCCGCCTTTTGAAGATGACCCTACCGTTGTCTTAATACCCAAATGCCCCACGGTGCGGGCTATGATTTGCCCGTCGCGATGGTGTGAAATCAGCATGTGAATTTGTTTTTTTGACTCCCAACACAGCGGCATCATAAGCAGGCGACCATGCCAAAAGCTCAATATAAATGGTTGATCCGCCTTCCAAAACTGTTCCGGAATCCCGCCACGCACAACTTGCCACCGTCCGGTAAACCTTACAAATCGGACGTAGCCAGCCCCCAACCAACACAAAGACCGACGCAGGGCATCGGATCGTATAAAGCGTTTGAAAATGCTCACCCGGCCTCCGTTGTTTGCGGTGTGACCGCTCGGTCTTTGTCGGTAAATTGCAAGTCGTAAAGGTTTTTATAAGTCCCGCTTCTGGCTAGCAATTGGGCGTGCGTTCCGTGTTCGATAACCTGACCTTTATGGATGACACAAATTTTGTCAGCATCAACAATTGTTGATAAGCGGTGCGCTATGACCAAAGTTGTTCGGCCTTTCATCAGTGCCGCAAGGGCGGATTGAACGTGGCGTTCGGATTGGGTGTCTAGGGCGGATGTGGCTTCATCTAACAATAAGATCGGCGCATTTTTAAGCATCGCACGGGCAATCGCTAAACGCTGACGCTGGCCACCGGATAAGCGAATGCCTTGTTCGCCGACCCTGGTTTGGTACCCATCGGGTAAATCTTGAATAAAGCCATCAGCAGCGGCATTCCGCGCGGCCTCTTCAATTTCATTTTGTGAAGCTCCTTGCCGACCGTAGGCAATGTTAGCGGCGACTGTGTCGTCAAACAGGGTGACTTCTTGGCTAACCAAGGCGATATTCGCATACAAAGATTCAAGCGTTACATCGCGCACATCCATGCCATCGACTGTCACAGCCCCCGCCGTTACATCATAGAATCTGGGAATTAGATTTAAGATGGTCGATTTGCCTGCCCCGGATGTTCCAACCAATGCCACCGTTTGCCCCGCAGGAACGTCAATATTTAGTCCTTTAAGGGCTTGAATGTCAGCACTATAGGAAAAGTGAACGTCTTTGAATTGTAGGTGTCCGTTAATATGTTCAATTGCTTTGGCATCTGGTTTATCAGCAATAACCGGTGGCTGGTCCATAATGGCAAAGATACGTTGCGCACTGGCTAAGCCTTCTTGGATGCTGACGTTTAAATTCGCCAATCGTTTCATCGGGTCGTACGCCATTAAAAGGGCTGTAATGAATGAGAAAAAGGCCCCTGATGTTGTATCTCCGGCAATCACGCGCGATCCGCCATACACAATCACAATAAAAATAGCGAAGCCGCCCAGCGTTTCCATAATGGGGCGCGACATTTCACGGGTCCGTGCGGCTTTCAAGTTTAATTTGAAAATGCGCTCAACAACTTCGGCAATCCGGGTTCCTTCATAGTGCGCCATGCCATAGGCTTTAACGACACGAATGCCTTGGAACGTTTGGGTTAGTATGGTTGTGAAAAAACCAATTTCTTCTTGAGTGTTGGCAGTCACTTTGCGTATCCGCTTGCCGATGCGAACAATGGGGTAGATGGCAATAGGGAAAACAACGAAAGAAACGGCTGCGAGTTCCCAGTCTTGCCAAAACATCACAAATACAAAGCCAATTAAGGCCATTAAATCGCGGCCTAACCCGGTTAATCCGGTGCTGACCGCAACCCGCATTTGTTGCACATCGACGGTAAAGCGCGATATCAGCGTGCCGACGGGGGAGTTATGAAAAAATGCTAAATCCATGGAGGCCAAATGGGCAAACAGTTTGTTTTGCGTATCGGCAATGATCCGCAATCCGACATAGCTCATTAAAATCGATTGGCCGTAATTGGCTAATCCTTTGACCAGAAAGGTGGTGATGACAGCAAACCCAACAGGCCAAAGCATGTCAGGATCTTTTGCAACAAAAACTTCATCGACGATAGGTTTCATCATATATGCCGAAAACGCACTGGCCGCTGCCATAATAAACATGCAGATGACGGCAAAACCAATCCAGCCTAAGTAATGTCGGATGCTTTCATGCCATAGGCGGCGCATCAGGTACGACGTCGACTTCGGTTTTCCCGCCGTCGATTCTATTGACGGCATAGATGATGATTCATTAAGTTCAGTCAAAGGCTTACAACCAAATGTTAATACACTGCAACATAACACGGACGTAAGGCAGTTTAAATCCCTACGACAGTCAAACCGTGTTATATTCCCGCGACAGTCAAACCGTCTACACGAACCGTTGGGGCATTTGTTCCAAACCGGAAGACCAAATCATCAGCCGGCGTTAGGTTTTTGAATATATCGAGCAACGAGCCGGCTATTGTGACTTCATTGACCGGGAATGTGATTTCACCGTTTTCAATCCAAAACCCACCGGCACCTCGGCTATAATCGCCGGTAATACCGTTCACGCCCATACCAATCAATTCTGTAATGTAAAAACCAGATTTCACATTTTTGATCAAATCATCGCGCGATACAGTGCCAGCATCCATATACAGGTTGGTTGTTGAAGGCGACGGTGGAGACGAGGTCCCGCGCGATGCGCTGCCTGTTGTCTCTAGCCCCAATTGACGGGCTGAGCGCATGTCCATAATCCACGTTTGCAACGTACCGTCTTCAATAATATGGCGGGTTTGGGTCGCAACACCTTCTGCGTCAAAGCCTTTGGAGCGCAAGCCCCGTTTACGCAGCGGGTCGTCAACAATGTTGACGCCTTTGGCAAACAGCTTTTCGCCCATTTTTTCTTTTAAAAATGTGGTTCCTCGGGCAACTGATGATCCATTCACCGCACTGGCTAAATGTCCAACCAAGGAGCTGGAAACGCGGGGGTCGAAAATTACCGGGACTTGGGCGGTTTCAACTTTACGCGGGTTTAAGCGGGCAACTGCTTTTTCAGCAGCATTTTTACCCAGTTCACGTGCATCTTGTAAATCTTCGCCATAGACAGCTGTCGAGAAATCATAATCACGTTCCATTTCGGTGCCTTCACCGGCAACCACGGAAACACTTAACGAATGACCAGAGCCTTCACGTTTTTGAGCAAAGCCGTTTGTGCCAGCAACGGCTAGGCTTGATCGTCCCCATCCAGCTTCAGCACCTTCAGAGTTGGTCACGCCTTTGATCTCAAGTGCTGCTTCTTCGGCTTCGCGGGTAAGCTGCTCTAATTTGTCACCCGACGGTTCAACCGGATCGCAATCGTCTAAATCTGGAATTTGGGTTGCTAAAAGCTCCGATGGGGCTAGCCCACAATACGGGTCTTCGGGGACAACTTTAGCCATGGCAACAGCGCGGGTAACCAAATCATCTAAGGCTGTGTTCGATAAATCAGACGAAGAGACAATGGCTTGGCGTTTGCCGATAAAAACGCGCAAACCCAAATCATAACCTTCCGAGCGGGCCAAACTTTCAGGTTCACCTTTGCGGCATGCCGTTGATACAGAAATCCCTTCGACGTAAATCGCATCAGCCGCATCCGCACCGATTGATTTTGCTTTATTAACAAGGTCGCTTAAATGCCCCAACGGGTCCGAACTGAAACTCAAATCTTGGCTCCTCAAAGGATTATAATATTCATTGATAGGGCAATTTGCCAAACCTTAGCCGACGATGAAACCCGTTAATTCATTTGAAGCGCATTTATCTCAATTTAGCATAAATTAAAAAAATGCATGCAACAGGTTTCAAAACCTGAAAAACGGGTTATATATTTAGGAACCTTATAGGGTTACAGTCATCCCTTAGTACCTAATTTCTCTGGCAAATTGGTTGATATAACGACATGTCCACAAATACCGCATTCAAGAATGAAGCCCCAAATGAAGCCCCTAGACAATCTCTAGATTCCGCAGTTGTGCGTTTTGCGGGTGATTCTGGTGATGGAATGCAAGTCACCGGGGGGCAGTTTACTTTATCTGCAGCCTTGGCTGGTAACAACTTGGCAACGTTCCCAGACTTTCCCGCAGAAATTCGCGCTCCTGTTGGGACCACGTTTGGTGTATCGTCCTTCCAAATTAATTTTGGCTCCAGCGTCATTAAAACGTCTGGCGATGATTTTGATTTGTTAGTTGCCATGAACCCGGCAGCCCTATTTGTTGAATTGAAGGGCTTAAAGCAGGGCGGCATTATTGTTGTCGATAAGGGCTCGTTTTCTGATCGGAATTTGCGAAAAGCCGGGTATGAAGAGAATCCATTGGAAAATGGAACTTTGGATGCGTATCGGCTTATTCAACTAGATATATCACAATTAACTCTCGATGCAGTTAAAGAACACGGCCTAAGCAATAAAGAAGCTTTGCGCTGTAAAAACTTTTGGACGCTGGGATATGTCTATTGGATGTTCGCGCATAAACGCAAAGAAACAATTGATTTTTTACGTACCAAGTTCGCTAAACGTCCAGATATTGCAGAAGCCAATATTTCAGCTTTAAACGCCGGGCATTCCCTTGGCGAAACGTCAGAAGCGGCCGATGGCTTCCAAGGTTTTGCTATTCCAAAATCTGAAGATGCGGCACCCGGTTTATACAGAACCGTTATGGGCAGTGAAGCTTTGGCGTGGGGGCTGACTGCAGGGGCGCAATTAGCTAATTTGCACATGACCTTTTGTTCATACCCAATTACACCTGCATCATCCGTTTTACATCAATTATCGAACATGTCTGAATACAACGTATCAACCTTCCAAGCCGAAGATGAAATTGCAGCGGTCTGTGCCGCTATTGGCGCATCCTACGCGGGCACTTTGGGTGTTACCTCTTCATCTGGGCCCGGCATTGCCTTGAAGGGCGAAGCCATTGGCTTGGCGATTGGTATCGAAATTCCGTTGGTTGTTGTGAATACACAACGCGCCGGACCTTCCACAGGGTTGCCGACAAAAACCGAACAATCTGATTTGTATCAAGCGGTATATGGCCGTAATGCGGATAGCCCGTTGGTGGTCTTAGCGGCGCGGTCTCCGGCCCATTGTTTCGAAGTTGCGGTTGAAGCGGTTCGGTTGGCAACTAAATACATGACGCCTGTCATGGTGTTGTCTGATGGATACATTGGCAATGCAGCGGAACCTTGGTTAATTCCAGACATCAACGCGATTGAGCCGTTCCCTGTCACCTTTAGGGCTGACCCAGAAGGTTTCCACCCTTTTGTCCGTGATGAAGAGACGTTGGCGCGGGCTTGGGCCATTCCTGGAACGCCTGAACTGATGCACCGGATTGGTGGGATCGAAAAAGATTACGATACAGGTCATATTTCATATGATCCGTCGAACCATCAAAAAATGACCGATACTCGGGCTGCCAAAATTAAGGGCATTGCCAACGATATCCCTGCACAAACAATCGCTGCGGGCCCTGATGGCGGCTCTGTTGCTGTTGTTGGATGGGGTTCAACTTATGGCTCGATCAACCGAGCAGTCTCGAACTTGCTGGATCAAGGGAAACAAGTTAGCCACATACATTTGACGAATATTTGGCCCTTACCGGCCAATTTGGGCGAATTATTGGCTGGCTTTGATAAAGTATTGGTACCAGAAATGAATACAGGGCAATTGCTGACCATTCTGCGGTCAGAATATTTAGTTCCGGCGAAGGGGATAAATAAAGTGAACGGACAACCGTTTAAAATTCGCGAACTTGAACAGGCCATTACGGCCGAGATGGAGGGTTAAGATCGTGAACTCAGTTACCCCCCCAGCTAAGCTCACACCAAAAGATTTTGCCACCGACCAAGAAGTGCGTTGGTGCCCCGGTTGTGGTGATTATGCAATTTTGAAAGGCGTTCAAAAGACCCTTGCCGACATTGGGGCACGCCCTGAAAAGACGGTCTTCATTTCAGGCATCGGCTGCGCTGCGCGCTTTCCTTATTATATGGCTACGTATGGTTTTCATACCATCCACGGCCGCGCCCCTACATTTGCTACGGGTGTTAAGCTCGCCAACCCTGATTTAGATGTTTGGGTTGTTTCTGGTGATGGTGATGCCTTATCGATTGGCGGCAACCATTTGATTCATATGTTGCGCCGGAACGTTAACCTGCAATTCCTATTGTTTAATAATGAGATTTATGGTCTGACCAAAGGCCAATATTCGCCAACATCTAGGGCTGGTACGCGGTCCCCATCGACGCCATTGGGTTCTGTTGATAATCCGATTTCTGCAACTCAGCTGGCTTTGGCATCTGGTGCTCGGTTCGTTGCCCGCTCGATCGATAATCAAATAAAGCACATGCCCGTTGTTTTGGCCCGTGCTCACGCTCATGCCGGGGCCTCTTTTGTCGAGATTTTCCAAAACTGTATCGTTTATAACGATGGCGTGTTTAATGATTTTACGGCTAAGGATAAAGTTGCGAACCAGCAAATTGCAGTTGAAAATGGTCAACCACTGTTGTTTGGCACAAATAAGCAAAAAGGCTTATACATCCAGCCTGCTGCTTTTGAGATTGAGGTCGTGACCCTTGGTGAAAACGGCATTACCGAAGCTGATGTTTTGGTTCATGATGAAACTAATAAAGTTCTGGCAACCTTATTAGCAGGGTTACAAGGGCCTGATTTCCCTGTTGCTATTGGTGTCTTATATTGCGATCCAGCCCCTAGTTACGAAGAAGGGGTTCAGGTGGTTAAAGACCGAGCCCCGTCGAAAACCGAAGGCGATTTAAACGCTTTATTACGCACTGGACACACATGGCAGGTTGACGCGAAATCTTGAATACGTAATAGTTGAAACATGCCGCTTAACATAGCAATAATTGGATCAGGGCCTGCAGGCTTTTATTCAGCCGACGCGCTAATCAAAGCGTGTCCGGATTGCCGTATTGATTTTATTGAACGATTGCCAACGCCGTTTGGTTTGATTCGAGGCGGTGTGGCCCCCGACCATCAAACGACAAAACGGGTCACTCAAAAATACGAAAAAACAGCGATGATGGAACACGTTCATTTTTACGGAAACGTGGAAATTGGCCGCGATGTTTCTTTGGATGAACTTCGCCAAATGTATGATGCAGTTGTTCTTGCAATCGGTGCGCCAAGCGATAAAAAACTTACCATACCGGGCGCAGATAAAATTGGCGTGCATGGATCGGCTGCGTTTGTCGGTTGGTATAATGGGCATCCTGATTTTAGAGATTTGGAACCCGATTTAAACACAACAACGGCGGTGGTTATTGGCAATGGAAACGTGGCTGTAGACGTCGCCCGGGTTCTTTTGCGCTCGCCCAGGGGGATGGCGGAATCTGATTTGCCGGATCATGTTTCTAAAATTATTCATGCGGCCCCGATAACCGATGTCCATATGGTTGGCCGTCGTGGCCCGGCTGATGCTAAATTTACGAACGTTGAGCTGCGTGAAATGGGCCATTTAAATATGACGGCTCCGCGTGTAAAAGCTTACCAAATGCCAGAAGATTTAGGCGCGGTTTTAAGTCAATATGATGATCGGGACCGCCGATTGCGCACCCGTAATATTGAAACCTTAAAAGAGTTCGCAGAGTGCGCAGATGAGGATAAACCCAAAAACGTTCATTTCGATTTTTTTGCCTCTCCGATTGAAATTTTGGGTGGGGATCGGGTTGAAGCTATTCGGTTTGAGCGGACCACAGTTGAAAATGGAAAAACCAGCGGCATCGGTGAAATGTTTGATATTGAATGTGGTTTGGTAATTCCATCTATTGGCTACAGGTCTGAACCCATTGAAGGTGCGCCTTTCGATCAAAAGAACGGTATTATCCCCAACGATAATGGCCGTATTGATCCCGGTTTGTATGCGGTTGGATGGATCAAACGCGGCCCCAGTGGGGTCATTTCATCAAACCGACCAGACGGGGTGATTGTTGCTGAATATATTGCTGAAGACATTACTTCCGATTCGAATAAATTGGGGCGTGATGACTTAGAAGTAATGCTTAAAGATCGGCACGTTCGTTGGACCGGATATTCAGACTGGAAAAAGCTGGAAGCCATGGAAGTTGCGGCGGCGGATGGTTCGGCCCCCCGGAAGAAATTTGTAACGGTTGATGATATGATAAACGCCCTTGATGGATAACCCAAATTAATAAATAGAGAGACCAATGACAACTGATACTTACGCAGGCGATTTGTCGCCACAAGAATCTTGGAATGTTCTTGTAACTGAAAATAATTCCTTATTGATCGATGTGCGCACCGACGCTGAATATTCGTTTGTTGGCGTTGCCGATTTATCGAGTTTGAATAAAAAAACGATCTATTCCAATTGGCTATTCTTCCCAAGTTCAGACTTGAATCCTGAGTTTGTTGCTGAATTGGAAAGCAAAAATTTTGATAAAGACCAGCCTTTATTGTTTTTATGCCGGTCCGGTGTCCGCTCAAAACACGCAGCCAATGCCATGACAGCGCTGGGGTATTCGAAGTGCTATAATGTTGTGGGAGGGTTTGAAGGTGATAAAGATGAAACCTTTCACCGGGGATCTGAAAACGGTTGGAAACATGCCGGGTTGCCGTGGGTTCAAGAGTAAGGCTTTAAATTTTTTCTAGATAAGTAGGGCATAGATAAATGAGCACGCTTCCTTTGGTATTGCTTCATACAACGGCTGGAAATATTGATGCATTTGAAGAGTTGTTAAATGAAATTGCTCCTGAAATCCCAACGCGATACGTGTTGCGCGATGATTTGTTGACGGCTGCATTTGCGGCGGGCGAATTGACGGATGATATCCGCACTCAAACAACAGACGCGCTTAAAGAGATTGCTTCGGAAAATGCTGGGCTTGTGATGTGTACGTGTTCAACCATTGGCCCGGGGGCTGATTATGCAAACTTAGATGCCGCCGTTCCCGTTTTGCGGGTTGATCGGCCAATGATGGAAGAAGCTTTGAAAACGGGCGAGCGGATTGCCGTTTGTGCAACATTTTCAACAACCATGACACCAACGCTTGATCTGCTTCGTAGATGCGCAAGGCAAGCAGGTAAAACCCCAGAGATACAAGAGCACTTGTTTGAAGATGCTTTGCCTGCATTTAAAGCAGGCGACATGAGCGCGTATATGGATATTATTGCTGAAGGTTTAAAACAAGCTGCTCAAAATGCCGATGTGATCGTATTAGCGCAAGCGTCAATGGTTCCGGCGTTATTACGCGTTGATACATTGCCTGTTTCCGTTTTAAGCAGCCCACGCTCAGGCCTCAATCAAGCCATTGCCACGTGGCAGGCATTGCAAGCTCAGTAGTTAAACTGCTGCCAAAGCTTGATATAAATCTTCTTTAATGTCTTCAACGTCTTCTAAGCCAACACTAACCCGCACTAACCCAGGCGTGATGCCAAGCGCTAAGCGTTCGTCTTCGCTTATACGTTGGTGGGTTGTTGTTGTTGGGTGCGTTGTTAAACTTTTCGTGTCGCCTAAATTATTTGAGATATCGATTAAATTTAGAGCTTTTAAAAACTTAAATGCGCCTTTTTTTCCATCCCCGACTTCAAACGACACTACAGTCCCGCCACGACTCATTTGTTTCATGGCTAATTGATGTTGAGGATGGCTATCCATTCCCGGATATAAAACTTTATTGATTTTTGAATGAGTGCTCAAAAAGGCAGCAATATCTTCCGCATTGTCACAATGCTTCTGAACACGAAGATCCAAAGTCTCTAATCCTTTCAGCATTACCCACGCATTAAACGGGCTCATGGACGGGCCGGTGTGGCGGAAAAAGGGCTCTAGGTGATCTTTTAAATAGTTTTCGTCGTTGAACAAGATTGCGCCGCCCAGGGTTCGGCCTTGCCCGTCAATGTGTTTGGTTGCCGAATACATAACGATATCGGCCCCTAATTGAAGTGGGCTTTGCAAAACGGCCGTTGCGAACACGTTATCAACAATAACCCGCGCGCCCGCTGCATGGGCCAGATCGCTAACCGCTGCTATATCGATGACTTCTAGGGTTGGGTTCGATGGAGTTTCCATAAACACGCATACAGTTGGTTTTGATAGAGCATCGCGCCATTGATCCAAATCGGTGCCATCAACCAATATTGTTTCGACTCCAAATTTTGGCAGTTGTTCGGTCAGAATATAATTGCACGATCCAAAAAGCGCACGTGATGCAACTACCCGCTCACCCGCTTTCACTTGTGATGCAATAGCTGCAAACATGGCGGACATGCCACTTGATGTGCCAACACAAAATTCAGCACCCTCTAATAAAGCAAGGCGTTTTTCGAACATCGAGACGGTTGGGTTGGCGTAGCGTGAATAGATATAGCGTTTGGTCTCACCTTTAAAAGCGGCTTCAGCTTCCTCGGGGGACCCATACACATAACCAGATGTTAAGTATAAAGCTTCGCTGGTTTCTTTGAACGGGGACCGTGTCATGCCGCCCCGAACAAGCTGAGTTGCTTTGCGCCAATTGAGCCCTAATTCATTCGCATCGTTGGTCATTTTGCGTCTCCTTGCCTATTAATATGTGGGGTTGCCCACAAAAAAAGCCCTCATCGACTACGATCAGGGCTTGATAGGCTCCGACCTTTTAGCCGGTTATTTTACGTGGCCGCAAGCTGGTCAGCCAAATCACCACGATGAACGCATCATAATAATTTAAGCCCATAGGTCAACTGAGAAACTTTTGTTCGCATTTAGCCGGCCTGAAATGACATGTTTTTTAGAGAAGCGCCACAGCTGCTGCGCAACAGGTGGCAATGCCAATCAACCGTCCCAAGTGAGGATTCCAAGTATGTTTGAATTGCCCGTTTGTTGCTGAGATGGTGATGTTTGTGGAGTTTCATTCGTTTAATCTTTTATTGGCGTTGGTTTTTTGGATTGGGGTCTTTTTGAAACTGTTTCATTTTTTGGTGTTTGAGGCCGATTTGCCCAAAAATATAGCCCCGAGGGTTGTCATTTTGATTGCTCCGCCTGCAACGATTTTTATTACGTATTATGAGCTGACAAGCGTCAAAGTTGATGTGTTGTTGCGGTCGATGATTTATTACGCTTTGTTTCTATTCATCCTTCTTTTGCCCCATGCCAAAAGCTCTCAACGACGCCAGCACCTTTGGCGCTTTAGTCGCTAACGTTTCCCTTAGATGCGCTAACGATTACAACGTTCAAGCTCAGTGCTTCATCACAGCTTCCAGCGTTTGAAATTGCGCCTCATGTGATTTGGGCGATAACGAATATATCCGTTTCGTGAATGATGTATTGATCGTTAGTACCTTTGTATAACCGGATACAGCAAAACTAAGGGTTTAAACTCAAGTCGTGTAGCCTTCAAAAAGATCATCTGAAATATCAGATTTGCTTCGGTCTTTAGGGTTTCCATGCCCGCCGCCGCCTGCGGTTTCAAGCCGGATTATGTCACCGGTTTTCATGTTCAATCCAGCGACTTTTGAGGCTAGAATTTCTTCTGTATCAGAACCAGACCGGCGCATAATTAATTGTCCGACACGCCCAGGTTCCCCACCCTCCAAACCATAAGGCGCTATTTTAAAGCGATCTAAGTTTGCGGCAAAAGTGCCTTCCGGGGCATCTAATCTAAATTCCCGAACAAGACCTAATCCGCCTCTCGATTTTCCTTCACCACCGGAATTGGGGACCAGCCCGTATCGCAAAAAGGTCAGGGGATAATCGTTTTCGATCATCTCAATCGGTGTGTTCGATATGTTATGAAAGCCACATGAAAATCCGTTGGCACCATCGCCATCCGGGTGACCACCCCAACCACCGCATTCCAGATCGAAATAAACTTGACGCGATCCGTCTGCGTTGTTGGCACTTAAGGCATAGGCATAACTTACCCCATAATAGCTGGCTGGAACGCGCTCTGGTACGGCTTGGGCAAAGGCTCCCATGACCGCATTCACAATGCGGTGCCCAACCGCCATCCGGTTGGCAACCGGCGCCGGGTGGCGGGCATTGACCACTGAACCCAGCGGCGCAATGACTGAAATTGGGCGGTAGCACCCGGCATTGGCCGGAACTTCACGACCAATCGCCATCAACGCGCCACATATGACGGCGGATCGGGTCATGTTAAAGGTGCAATTGACCGGACCTTTAGCTTGGCTGCTGGATTGCGATAAATCAACTTCAACCGAATCATCGTCGACGATCAAGCGGGCATTGATCCTGAGCTTTCTGTCGAGCTCGATCCCATCGTCATCGACAAAGTCTTCGAACTCGTAAACGCCATTTGGAATTTCAGCAAACACGGCGCGGGTTTGGGTTTCCGATGCGGCTTGAATGCGCTCGCATGCATTTGCTAACCGCTCTGCTCCGTAGCGCTTTCCGATCCGCTGTAGGGTCAGCGCCCCTGTTTCCAATGCGGCTAATTGCGATGAGAAATCACCGCCAACGTTGACGGGCTCGCGGGTGTTGGCCAGAAGCATTTTAACAACGGCTTCGTTGCGCTTTCCGCCTTCAACGATTTTTAAGGGTGGAATGCATAATCCTTCTTGGTAGATTTCTGTCGCTTCGGCGTAATAGCTTCCGGGGGCGCCGCCGCCAACGTCCAGATGGTGAACCAGAATCCCCGCAATCGCGATCCGTCGGCCTTCATGAAAGACTGGGCGGAAGGTTTGAATGTCAGGTAAATGCTGGCCACCGCTGTAGGGGTCGTTGGTAATAATTACATCACCATCATGCCATTCTGTAATGGGAATGTGATGATTGATCAAATCCTCCAAACAAGCCGCCATGGAATTTAGATGCACCGGCATGCGGGCGGCCTGAGCAACGCTTTGACCATTGGCATCGAAAACGCAGGTAGAATAATCCAAAATTTCACGGACCACGGACGATCGGCTTGTGCGCCAAATGGTGACGCTCATTTCTTCAGCGGCTGAAACCAAAGCGTTGCGGATGATCTCAATTTGGACGGCGTTTAAAGAACTCATGTGTCATCTCCGATACAAACGTTGGCTATTAATTCACCCGTTGCTTCGGGGGTCAAAGACCAGTCATGGGGAACCAAAATTGTTGAATGGGCTTCTTCAATGATCAGGGGGCCATATAAAAGAGTTCCCGTTTCAAGGGATGCGCGCTCAATAATGGGGACATCATGCCAACGGCTTTGGCTGTAAATTCGGCGATGACCGCGGGGCTTTCCATCCCCTGATGCAATGTTGTTGGTTTTTGGTTTAGCCAAAGTGCCAATCGCACTCATCCGCAAATTAATGATCTCGGGTGTGGCAGACGTGTCGGAATGGGCGAACTGGGCTTGGTGTAGTTCGTGAAAAGTAGCGACGGCGCTTTCCAAATCATCGGTATTGATGAACGGGGTTGCGATCTCGTAAGCTTGACCTCTGTAGCGTAAATCGAGGGTGTAGGCGAGTTTTTGGTCTTTCTCCGCAATGCCGTCGGCGCTTAAGCGTTTAAGTCCTTCGGCACTTAATATGGCGATGGTTTTGGCGAGCTCTTCCTTCGCTCCCGCATCGGCGTTCATCAGCTGGGCACTAGTTAAATCGTGAGCAATATCGGCATATAACATTCCCCATGCGCTTAACGTTCCGGGATCACTTGGGAAGATCACCTGTTTCATATCAAGTTCTTTCGCTGTATCGCAGGCATGTAACCCGCCGGCTCCACCGAACGAAATTAAAGCAAAATCTTCTGGGTCGAGACCCTTTTCAAATAACGATAATCGGATCGCGCTGGCCATATGTGCGACAGCAATCTGGGCAATGCCTTCCGCTGTTTCTTCAAGGTCTAGTTTTAAGGGCACAGCCACATCTGTGGTAACCGCTTGCTGTGCCGCTGTAGCATTTAAGCGCATGGCACCGCCTAGAAAATGGAGCGGGTCAATGCGCCCCAAAGTGACGTTGGCATCGGTTACAGTGGGGCGTTTGCCGCCCCGGTCATAACATGCTGGGCCGGGGGCAGCGCCCGCACTTTCTGGGCCTACGTATAACCCGCCCGCCGTATCTGTTCCGGCGATCGATCCGCCACCAGCACCAATGGTGCGCATTTCAACCATCGGCAAACGAACGGGGCATCCGTCGACCTCACCTTGGTTGACCTGATGAACGCGACCGTCTTCAACCAACGATACATCATAACTGGTGCCGCCCATATCGACGGCAACTAAGTTCAAACTGCCCAGCCTGTGAGCAATGGTTTCAGCCGCTTTTGCGCCGCCGCTTGGGCCTGATAATAAAAGCCGGGCTGGATGACGTGCCGCCATTTTGGGTGTAGCAACACCGCCATTTGATTGCACCAAATAAACCGGAGCTGTCAGCCCATGATCGGTCAAGCGGGCTTCTAAGCGTTTCAAGTAATCGCCGACAACAGGCATTAATAAGGCGTTTAGAACGGTTGTTGATGTGCGCTCAAATTCACGAAATTCGGGGCTGATGTCTGATGAAATTGAGATCCGCATTTGGGGTAAGCATTGTTCAATGATTTGAGCGACACGGCGTTCATGTTCTGGGTTGGCATAAGAATGCAAAAGCGATACGGCTACCGTCTCAGCCCCACAATCGGTTAGCTGTTGGGCCAAGGCTTTAATATAGTCATCATTAAGCGCGCATTCGATGCTTCCATCGGCTTTTGTTCGTTCTTTCAAGCCAAACCGTCGTGATCGTGGAATTAATAAAGTGCGCTCTTCGGCTTTGTTGGCATAAACGTGAGTACGCAAATGGCGGCCTATTTCCAAAACATCTTCAAACCCGGCTGTGGTAATCAGTGCCCCGGTTGGTAATTTGCGCTCTAGAACTGCATTGGTGGCGATGGTTGTACCATGGATTAAGATTGATATTTGATCGAAGCTGAAGCTAAACAGCTCGGCAGCTTCTTGTAAGCCGGTCAGCAACCCTTCTGATGGGTCACTTGGCGTTGTGGGCGTTTTGTGAGCATAATTGATGCCTGTCGCCTCGTTAAGAATTTGTAAGTCGGTGAAGGTACCACCGATATCAACGGCAATTCGGACGCTAGAACTTTGGCTTGTTGTTGGTTTGGTACTCATAACGGAAATGCGCTCCTGTTTATGCAACGTTAATCAACTTCAATGTTATTAGAACACCAAGCCTTGGTAAAGCGTATCAGGGCATTCGGCTTCTGGCGCAGAGCGTATTTCTATGATATCGAAGGGGTCACTATTCCTTTTTATCTATCGGAACCCAAATGAAACTAATTGTTCTTAATCTACCGCGCGACTTTAGCCAAACGGACTTGGCCGCATTATTCGAAGCGTATGGAGACGTTAAAGTCTGTAATTTAGTTATGGATGAAGGAACTGCTGGATCAAAAGGCTTCGGTTTCGTAAATATGGCTCAACAACAAGATGCTGAAATTGCCATCGAAAAGTTGCACGGCAGTAAAGTTGGGAAAAACAAAATCCGTGTCAAAGTGGCTGATTAACAGCCCCCTCCCTGACGCTGGTATCATTGCGTTTAAGCCGCAGCTTACTAAAATTCCAATCTACCACTATGTACATGCAAGTTAATCGCACCTCACCAACAGAAACGGATAAGCTTTAAAGGAAATGATAAATGAAGACGCGGTTCAGCAAATTAGATCGGCCTATTTTTGTGGACGTGGCTTCCAAATTGACTAAGTTTCTCTGTTTAAATTGTGCTGATGGAAGAGAACTGGGTTTTTCGAACGGCACGACGCTCGCTTTCTATTGAACAGCATTTGCAATCTAGACGACTAAGCTGTACTGACATAGAAGTTTGAGTTTAATAAAGAGCTTTTTTTGCCGCATCTTGTCAGGTCGCCGGCTTTTTGTGGTAGTTTTGTATGTTTAAAAATAATGCGATCTTCGGTATTTTACTCATGGTTCTAGCAACGGCTGCCTTAGCGAGCAAGGATGGGATTGTTAAGACCGTACTGGATCAAGTTGATCCGGTTCAAACGCTTTGGCTTCAATTCATTGGAACATTCGCGGTTATGGCTTTGATCTCAATGCCAAAGCATGGTTTGGCGGCAATTCTTCCGACGTCGCCGGTTAAGCAGTTTGTGCGGGGGGCGCTTAATGTCACAGCTATTTCAGCATTTTTTATGGCCCTGAAATATATTCCAATAGCTGATGCAACCGCGATGCTTTTGTTTGCTCCCATTGTAGTGACAATCTTGTCGCCATTTCTTTTAGGTGAGAAAATCGGCCCGTTACGGATCATCGCCGCCGCCTTCGGTTTTTGTGGCGTACTTACCATTCTTCGGCCCGGGTTTTCGGACGACCTGACTGGTTATTATTTTGGCCTTACAGCGGGTATTTTTTTGGGGCTCTTTTTTATTGCAAACAGGCGGCTGGCTGGGGCACAACATTATTTGTTGGATATTACGCATAATGCTATGATGGGTGCATTGGCTTTAACACCATTTATGTTCCTGATTTGGGAGCCGGTACCGGCATCGCTAAACGTGAAAATGACGCTCATCGTTGCACTTGCCGTTATCGGGCAGGGGTTCATGATATCGTCGTTTAAATTTGCCCCCGCAGCCGTCATATCGCCGTACTCATACACGATGCTGATTTTCTCTGCGTTAATCGGGTATTTTGTATTCGACACGCTACCTGATGCTGTTAGCTGGATTGGAATGACGCTGATTGTCGGGTCGGGTCTGTATATCGCGTACCGTGAACAGCGGCTTATGAAAAACCATAAATGAGCCCCTCCTTAACAACACCCTTTGTCAACAAATAAACATAAAAGCGAGCTTTTCTCACACTTTTAATATTGGAGACGTCTTAAAGAATTATTTAGTCTTTGCAACTTCAATAGATTAAAGCATACATAGACTTCAATTCTAAAAGTAATTTTTTTTGATCACAAACACGTATTCAATTGCTCAATTTCAAGAAATGCAGGCGGCCTTGCAACCAGTATGTATAAAGAAGAAAACTAGATGAATAAAATGAAAGTGTCGGAAGTTATTAAAGGTGTTTACTGGTTGGAAATACCTGAAGCAGACCTTTTTATTCTTTGTGGATGTCCAGAGGATGTGACCAAACATTTAATGCGCCTTAGCCTAATTGTTCCAACTGAACGGGACGGTGTCACTTTCGAGACGGGCCCGAATGCAATACTGCTTTCAGATGTCGCGTTGCAAAACGGAAAATTTTGTAACCTTGCGGAATTCCCTGTTCTTCAAATGCTTTATAACCAGGGAATGATAATTCCCAACCATCCCAACAATTCTGGAATTAAGCCTCTCCTTATCGGGGCTAAAGATCAAATTGATTCGCAGATGGAGTACATTTATAGAGGAAATTATGGCATGGTCTCGGAAGAGGAGATCATCGCCACAGGCGAAACTCCCGAGCGCGCTAAAATGATCATGCGTATGAAGCTTAAATTCGCATTTGGGAAAATTCTTTCGTCTGATGAGTTATTAGATCACACAGTTGTGGGTGAGGAAACTGTTGAAGTTCGCAACGGCGTTTTTGTTGCCCGGACCAGAACCAACGTATTTGAATTTAGCTATGAGAATGAAAAAGTTACGATAGACCTTACAATAAAACGAGGCCGAAATGATCGATCGGCCTATCCATTAGGATTTCAAAGCATTCCCAGAGACTATTTCTCGGTCATCCATTCGGGCCAAGGCGATGGTTGGGACATCAATCGTCCATGCATGGCAAGTATTGTTATGTATCAGGGTAAAATCTACTTAATAGATGCTGGGCCAAATATAGCTTATAGCCTTACCGTTTTGGGTATCAGTATAAATGAAATCGAAGGTATTTTTCATACTCATTGCCATGACGATCACTTCGCTGGAATTACCAGCCTCATTCGCACAGACAAGCGAATTAAGTATTACGCAACTCCATTGGTCCGCGCTTCTGTTTTCAAGAAACTTTCCGCATTACTGTCTATGGACGAAGATCGAATCTCCAATTTTTTTGAGATTATAGATCTGGAATTTGATACCTGGAACGACATTGGAGGTCTGGAAGTACGACCGTTTTTATCGCCTCATCCTGTAGAAACAAGCGCATTTATTTTCAGGGTATTCTGGGAAAGCCGATATTTAACCTATGCGCACATGGCAGACATTGTTTCTCTCTCTGTTCTTGAGAACATGATTACCAGCGATGATGATGCGCCCGGTATATCTCAGGAAGTTTTTGACAGTACAAAGGAACAATATTTAATCGAGGTTGATCTAAAGAAAATCGACATTGGCGGCGGCATGATACATGGAGAAATTGAGGATTTTGAAGACGATCAATCCGGCAAAATCGTTCTCGCTCACCGCTCGGTCCCGCTAACAAATAAACAAAAGGAAATCGGATCAAGTGCCCCTTTTGGGGTCGTTGACACGTTGGTTCCGGATGATTCAGGAAATCTCCGACGTTTCGCTTTTGCGTTTCTGAATATGTATTTTCAAAACCTAGATCGTCACTATCTAAGAACACTTCTCAACAATCCTATTGTCGAGTTTTCCCCTGGATCAATTATTCTACGCAAAGGCCGTACTCCTGAGAATATCTATCTAATCATAACTGGTACCGTAGAAAAAATTAGATCTGACGACAATGTTTACAATATTATTTCAGCGGGCGGTTTGATTGGCGAATACACGGGAATTCACGGGCTTCCGTCCAAATCAGCCTATCGGACGATCAATTATGCGCGCGCACTACGTATTACGGCCCCCGCATACAAGGCGTTGATCGAGAAAAATAATCTAAGTGCATTAATCAATGAACGGGCAAAAAACAGAGAAATATTAGAGCGTTCTTGGTTGTTTGGGGAATCAGTTTCTCCGCCGGTCTTAAACAAGATTGCCGATGTCATGACTTTGCGCTCTTATGGTAAAAACAAGGATCTTAACGATTTATCAACGGACGCTATTTTTATCGTCGGTTCGGGTAGCTTAGAGCAAATACAGGGTCACCACGTATCTGCCACAATTAGCCAACGCAACTTCTTTGGTGAGGAACAGGTATTATTTGGAGAAACCAACAAGTTCAAATATAGGACTGCCGAGCCCTGCCAGATCTACGAAATTCCCAAAGAAGTGATCAATGAAGTACCAATCATTATGTGGAAAATGCTTGAATCATACGAATTCAGAAACCTAGAAAAGTGAACATAAGACAGAGTCTGAAAGATTGATTCACATTGTTAGTTTGAATAAACCTTGCCATGCCTGAAGCCGTCTAGGGGACGGATTAATGTAATATTGGTAAATGAGAAAACGTCCGCTTTGGGCTGCCATCTCAACTGTTCCTGATCAAGCTCGCATGTACAATATCATTTCAAAAATTGTGTTATGGGGTGCTAATCTTGATTTTTGTGTCGTCATAAATGGCTACTTCATACCGTGGTCAACAGGCAGGGCTATCGATATATATGAGCTGTTTACCTTCGAAGCATATACGGACGGTAAAACACGTTAATCCTAGCTAACACCCGTGGTTACCGGAATGCCGTCAACGATGGGTGGAATGAGCAACATGTTTAATCAGGGCTATCTGCATGACAGTGGTATGGTGAAAGCGATGTTAATCATTAGCAGAGTGTGGATTAGGGACAAGATTATGAGGGTATGAACTGTTAATAATATCAATCGCGACAATACTAAAAACGAATGTTACAACTTAAAACTACATACCCTAAACCTTCTCAAACATTCTTACCGAACACACCTTTACATGGTAAATTTGACTGATTACGATTGTATGTGGAGTTAGCTATCGGCAATACCGAGGAGGACGAAATAAATATATTAGGAAGATTGAAGAAATCGACAGAGGTCTCTTTAGGTTTCAGCATAGTAGTTGTTCTTTTGCTACTTATCGCGATAGTAGGTTGTGCTCAAATCAACATGTAAATGATAAGACAATTTGCAAAAAAAACCATCAAAATAGTTTCTGAGGCACGAAACGTTCTTGTGCTCGATCACATGAATGTTATTGGTTCCAGATGCTAAGGGCTATACGGTCTATCCAAGTTTGGGTGTGTAAGCTCATTTAGTCTAAGTTTGCAGTTATATCTGTCCTCAATATTTGGGGGCGGATATAATCGGACTGCCAGATTTAACCTGCTTGACCATAATGATGTACATCAGATTTTCATACTGTCGCAAGTCAGATTTAAGCAGAGTCAAATCGAGGAAAGCATTTGCCCTAACGCAATCAGTTTTCCATCGGAAAAGGCGTTACCGACTAATTGTATGGAAACGGGTAGCCCGTGATCAAGCGCTGGGATTGGGAAGGCGAGAGCGGGAAGACCCGCGGCGTTGGCGAGAGCCGTGAAGTCAGCTTGAGAGGCTGGTGCCGGTGAAACATGGGGGAAGGCGCGCTGCGGTGTGGTTGGCAAAATAATCGCGTCTAGACCCTGAAGTTCACGACAGACGCCCGATCGAACTTCACTCAGGCAACGATAAGCGGCAGCAACTTTAGAGCCGGGGGCTGTCCGACCATATGAAATCATATCTCGAAAACTATCAGAAAACCCGTCAGCATCCTTATCCAATGCGGCTCCGAGCAGATGCCCGGCCTCCGCTTCAGATATCAATAGACCCGCGCGCCGCAGTCGCGTCGGCTGCCATTCCGATAGATCCACCGACAAAGTTTGAATTCCAACGGCTTGGATTGCAGAAAGCAAGTGATTGAAAGCAGCTTTTACTTCAGGCTCACAGTCGGCCAACAAGGTATCGTTCGGAACACCCAAAACGATGTCGCTCAAATTAGTGCTTGGTTGATGTGCTGTCCAACCGTCCGGAGCCCGACAGCTATCTATACAATCAGGATCGTATTTTGCAAGAACGCTTAAGGCCAGTGTAAGGTCAGTGCTGTTTGTAGCGATCGGTCCAATAGTGTCCAGGGTCCACGACAAATGAAACAACCCACGATTACTGATCAGCCCCGCGGTCGGCTTCAAACCCCACAAGCCACAATAGGCTGCAGGTATGCGAACGGAGCCCATGGTATCCGAACCAAGCGTAATCGGAACGATCCCGGCAGCTACAGTTGCGGCTGATCCGCCGCTTGACCCCCCGGGTGTAAAGCCCGGTGCTAATGGGTTCTGGCATTGTCCCCAAAACGGATTGTCTGTGGTCCCACCAAGTGCACCTTCATGCATATTCAGGGTGCCCAGGATAATCGCTCCAGCTGATTGAAGGAGCTTTACAACAAAGGCGTCCTCAGTCGCAATACGATTTGAAAATGCGCGAATACCAGCCGTTGTCGCGATGCCGTATCGTGCTATATTTCCCTTGATCGCAACTGGAATTCCATCCAGCGGGCCTAGGCTGTTGTCTCCCAATCGCCGTGCATCACTGGCTATCGCATCGGCACGGGCGGTCTCAGGTGTCGTCTCAATAAAAGCCTTTAACTGGGGATCTTTCTGGGCAATCTCATCGAACGCAGCATCAATCAACGCCAAGGCAGTTGTCCGGCCAGAGCAAAGTGCGTTGCTCAGGGTTATAGCAGTCGTTTCACTCATTTAACATGCGTCCGTTGATCAATCAGCCGGATCGGCTTTTGCCTACTTTCAATCTGAGTCAAGTCTGCAAGAGCCCCGGGGTCAGCCAATTTTACAGTGATATCAACGCCCAATCGAGTTCGCAACAGTGCTTCAAACGCCTCGACTGAGGCAGAGGTATCACCGCGTGTTTCTATCATTACGGTCAGGTCCTCCCGACCTTCTTTTCGTTTCAGCATACAAATGTATTCGCTGCTTAACTCAGCATGGTTTTCGGTCAGAATGGCTCCGATACCAGTCGGAAAGATATTAATCCCCCGCAGCTTCACCATATTGTCGCTTCGCCCCTGAAACCCAGCTATTCGACGCAGGTTAATATCAAGCGGCGAACCATCCAATCGAAAGGCCGAGACGTCATGTGTATTAAAACGGATGATTGGAAAAATATCGTCTTTATAAAGGCACGTACATACCATATTGCCACTCATGCCGTCATCGACCGGTCGACCACTATCAATATCAAGAATTTCAATGAATTGAGCATCTTCTTGGACATAAAGGCCCGCATGGTCTGGACCCTCACCAGCAATCGCTCCAGTATCACCGACCCCATACCAGTCAAAGACCTCAGCGCCGCCCCAAGCTTCGGACATAGCGCTATGGCTTTCGGCACCAATATGACCGGAAATCGTGCCAATTTTAATATCGTGACCGGGCTCTAATCCGGCCGCTCGGGCGACTTCGGAAAGGTGCTTGATATAATCTCCAAAGCCCAAAAGAACGTTTGTTCCAAAGGCTTTCATAAGATCAACTTGATTGGCAGAACGCGTTTCCACCCCCGTACCTGCCGAAAGAAAGTGCGCCCCAATCCAGTGCAATATGGTTTCGCGAACATAATGACCACCATTGACCAACCCATGTCCGTAGACAGAATGCACAACATCGTCGCGGTTAATTCCCTGCAACGCATATAATCGTGCCAAAAGAAGGTTTTGAATTTCCCTGCTTTTCGGCCCGTACAAAAGCGGTTGTGGCCGACCGGTTGTTCCGGTGGTTGTTTGAAATATCAGTGGTGGGCGCATTTCCGGGGTATAAGCTTCAAGGCCATGAAAATCGCCCATTGGTGGGTGTAACTCGACTGAAATCATCAAATCACTTTTCGAATAGACCGGCAAACGCGTGATATCGTCAAGCGAGCGGATGTCACCATGCTCAATGCCCTGAGCGCCCCACAGTCGTTGATAAAAAGGTACCTTCCATGCAAAATCCATAACGTGTTTAAACCGTTTATTCTGGAGCGCCCTCAGCTCATCCCGGCTCAGTCGCTTGAAGCGCTCGACAAAATCTTCAGGGCGGCCATATTCGGCGATAAGCGTCGGATAGTCGACGGCATCGAAATAATTTAACTGCGTCATCCGTGAAATTATCCTTGTTTTGCGAAGGTCATGAATTTCTAGTCGGTGCATTCGTTTCGATCAGGCGCATAGCACAAATCAGTGCCTGTGCGGAACCTTTTTTAGCAAGCCCCAAGGTTGCATTAAGAAGTTTATTTTGAGCATCTGCGGGTATCTTGGCCCACGTCGACATGGTGCGAAACTTAGCAATTACAGCCTCTTCGCTCATTGGGTTTTCACTGTCGCCCCAAGCGTCTAAAACGTCCGCTTTAATCAATTCGCCATCAGCAAGTTCAATCAAAATTTCTGCCCCAAAATGAGCGGGGTATGCATTAGAAAACCCCTCCCCCTCCGTGATATGGATGAGCTGCCTGAGCTCTGAATAAGTAGTATGTTCTGAAGGCTCGAATGCCTCCAGCTTCGGCGGCCCATCCAAAAGTGCTACAGCTACCGCGTGCTGTAGGCTAAACATGGCCTCTGCTGTGGTTTGCGGATTGGGCTTGTCGCAAAATATAATTGCATCACCAAAAGTTCGGATTTCGACCCGTTTCGGCACGCCACCACATAGCTGTTGACGCAGGATCAAAGCGGCATCGATGGAAGGGTGGGTATGGCGGCAGGCGGGCCAAGGCTTGAAGCTGGTGTCATTGATTTGCCAAGGGCGGTTGGTGTCTTCAGTTACTGAAGCCGCCGAGCCTCCTTTGGCTATTGCGGTAAAATACCCTTGGGGGCCTTCAAGCACAAACCGCGGCCCCGCCAGCCCAGCTTGCGCAAATCGTGCGGCTTGAAACCCGCGTCGTGCTGTCTCTGCAACATGTAAATGCTTGGTCGCAACGGGTTCATGTCGACATTGCCAAAGCCCCCCGGCAAGAGACGTTGCGTGGCCAATGGCTGAAGTGGTTTGCTGTTGTGAAAGCCCCAACAGATGCGAAGCGGCAACGGCAGCACCTAATCCACCACAGGTGGCCGTATTATGGAAAAATTCATAGTGACCCTTCCCGACAGCGGCACCAAACCGGATCATAGCTTCATATCCTTTAATAATAGCCCCAAGAATCCGTTCTGGCGTCAATTGATCCCTGTTTGAGCCTAAGACGACCGGCATAATAACCGGGCCGGGATGTAAAAGTGCCGTGCGATGGACGTCGTCCATTTCAAGAATACTCCCCAATCCCCCCATCGCCAAAATGGCGTCGGGGCGGCCCGATCCCACACCACCGAAGGGATGTGACGTTGAGCCCGCGCCGATGGAGATTAATTTACCGGTTTCTGTCTCATAGCCTGCCAAGGCGCAGCCCAGCCAATCCAACAGATGCAAAGCAGCTTGATTTCGATCTGCCTGAGTTATTGGGCGCGCTAATATTTTCATCAACGTTTCGCTGACCGAGACCAAAGGAGGAGCAGAATTCTTTTGCTGGCTCATGGGACCAATCATGTTTTATCTAAAGGGTAGGTGATTTAAAATATGCTCAGGCATCTTTGTCGAACCAACCTATACTGACAAGACAAAACTAGGCAGGTGGTGTTAAATGAAAGTTAAGATTATATCTGCGCGTCAGGCCGCTCTTATCGCCAGTTCGGCAAATAGTATCTTTCTGGCGGGCTTTACCGGCGAACCATTGGTACTCCTCGACGCGGTCTTATCAGAGCCAGAAATTTGGAAAGATAAAATTCTTACCGGCGCTTTTATACCGGGAGTAAATGATCGCGATTTCTCGAGCCTAGGTGTTGGGACGACGGTCGAGACACTTTTCAGCACTCAGGGACTGCAACGCGGTGATGCGGAGCGCCGGGTCGCACATTTACCTATGCACTACAGTGATTTTTGGGCCCGATTGTCACGACCAGGACTTATTGATTGTGTTTTTATGACTGTCCCAGCTCCAACCAAGGATGGCAGCATCGGCTGTGGACTGACAGCGGACTTTGCCGCTGCCCCGATTGCACAAGACACCCAATAAATTGGTATTATTTCATCGAACATGCCTGATGTGAAGGAAGGCCCGCGCCTTCCAATAGAACGGTTTGCAGCATTGGTTGAAGATGATACGGCTCTGCCAACCTTCGACCCAGGGGAACCAGATAAAAACAGCCTGACAATTGCCAACTATATTATAGAACTTTTATCTTCGGGTGATACGCTACAATTTGGCTTGGGGAAAATACCAGCAGCAGTACTAGAAGGCTTGGCACCAAGCGGTCTGAGCGGACTGGGTTTTCACGCGGGTATGATTTCGCCGGAGATGTTGCCGGCTATCGACGCTAACGTTTTTACAAAAGGAGTAATGACTGGCGTGGCTCTGGGAAATCAAAAATTTTATCAAGAAGTATCAAAACGACCCGGTATTCGATTTCCCCCTGTTGGTATGACCCATTCTATTTCAATCCTGTATCAAATTCCGAGACTGGTCTCCGTTAATTCGGTTATTAAAGTCGATTTGACCGGGCAAGCAAACTGCGAATATTTGACAGGCATGCAAATCAGCGGGCAGGGGGGCTAGTCGATTTCATTAGAGGAACACGAAATTCTGATGGTGGACAGTCTATTCTTGCTCTTCAAACGACAGCGAACCAGGGGCAAACGAGCCCCGTCGTCTCATCGCTTCTGCCGGGCGCACCTGGTTCTGTGGCGCGTGCCGACGTTGATTTAGTCGTCACTGAATACGGCATTGCCGACCTTCGTGAAGCAAGTATCGAACAGCGGGCCGAACGACTAATCGCAATAGCCGCACCGCAATTCAGAGATGAGCTTGCGAGATGAAGCTTGGGTCCCTACCTAGTTCGATAATTTCCGTCAAAACATATTTCCGTGCTCATTGAGTTCAGGCAATGTCAGACTTGGCGATCCGGGTTCATTCTTGAAATTAAGTGGTGTTCCAATATGAAGATTTCCGGCTTGGTCGCGAAAAAGCATCTCGCGCGAAGCTACTTGCGGCTGGGCCCAGGCCTCTTTCAAATCAAGTACGGGCGCAAAGCAAATATCTTTGTCTTGGAACCAGTTCTCCCATTCCGCCCGCTTCCGAGTTTGGAATATTTCTGTCAAAAAACCACGAACGGGTTCTTGGGCTGGCCCGGGCGGGCCAAAGGCCATGAGAATTAAATCTGCCCGTTCCAGCGCATTGAGCAGCGTATGAATAAATTTATCCTCGACGCCCCCCAGTACGATATGCTTGCGATCGGAGGTCTGGTAGATTGGAAAAAATGCATACCCGCCAAAACTACGCTCTTCTTTAATACGTGGCGAGCGATTTTCGGTGAACACCGGACCAACAACGTTTGGCAACCAAACCATGGTCGCATCCTGCATCGAGACATTGATGTAGTCACCTTGCCCGGTCTTTTCACGTCTCAGCAAAGCCATCGAAATTCCCATTAGCGCAGTCATAGCACCCGTCACATCTGCAACCGGCATGTGCGGATTGGTCGGTTGGCCATCCTGACCTAAGTTTAAACTAACAACACCGGCCATTGCCTCAATTGCTAAATCATGGCCGGACGGTGAGCTTCAAGGCCGGTTTGTCCAAAGGCTGAAATTGACGCGTTCACCAGACGGGGATTAAGTGCGCGCAGGGCATCCGGACCAATGCCTAGCCGCTCAACGACCCCCGGCCGGAACGCTTCGACCAACACGTCAGCAGTTTTGCAAAGCTCTAGGAAAACACCAAGATCATCCTGGTCCTTTAAATTTAGAACGACACTTTTTTTACCGCGATGGGTTTTGCGGAACCAGACGCTTTGTCCTCCCGAACGATAACCAACATTTCGAACAGGCTTGCCTGTGCCGGGGGGTTCGATCTTAATCACTTCCGCGCCATGAGCGGCCAACATTTAAGTCAACATTGGGCCAGGTAAGAATAACGAAAGATCGAGGACGCGATAACCATCCATCTTCATGGCAGCCTCTTTCTCGATTCAGACAATAAACATCAAATTATGTTTGTCGGGATTGTTGGGTAGGCGTTATTCCGATCTTCAGCCGCTTTGACCCATCGTCAGACTTATCAGATTACTCACATCTGCGAACGAGTCTAGATCGGCAACCGCTGCAATCAAGGCGTCGACCTGATCGCGGGAAGATGCCTCGCGACCTTGGTCCATACAGCGCCTGAACTTTTCTTCATTCTCATCTGGGCTCAGCGGATTATCTGGGTGACCGTACACACAAGGCAGGGTCACGTTATAAACGGCCCCTGATTTCAAGCGAACTGAAACGGTCTGAGGATTGAGCGCATTTTGGTCTGGGTTATCATCCAGCACTACATCAACAAGAGACGCATAGAGATGAATATCCTCGTCTTCCAGCGCTGACATGCCGCGAAAATCAGGAACATCAACGGTACCCTTTTTCAGGAAAACCCCAGCGACAAATCTCAGACACAGTTTGGCATAATTTGCTTCTGGTGATGGCACGTCTTCTCGCCCGACCAGGCGGTGCACCAGCGGAGGAACGCGACACTCAATTTTTTCAATATCGTCGGATAGGAAGCCGTAAGTATCCATTAATTGACCTAACCCATCCACCACTCCGTGCGTCAGGCGTCCGCTCGGGTAAGGCTTGTGTGCTAGGTTCAATACTTGCCAATCCTTCCCAAGGTTTTCCAAGAAGGACCAGATGTCGTGGTCGTTTTGTTCGAATAATGTGAGGTAACCATATGGCCCGGTCAAAATGTCATGTGGTCCCCTAAAGCCAGCGACGGCCAAGTCAACGGCACCGATTGCTGCTCGCGCATTAAAACCGACCTGCAAGCCAAGCATGGGAGAGCCTTCAACGTGAGGCTGCAAAGTTCCGCTGGTTTGAGCGTACTGCGCACCTAAGGCATTCTTAAGTGATACCGCGTCGAGCCCAGCAAGCTTTCCGATTGCCGCAGCCGCCCCAAAACCACCCGCCGTTGCGGGTCTAAAAAAAGTTAAGGGTGCATCAGTAACAACACCCAACATCGTAGAGACGTCGACGCCAATAGCCAGTGCCGTGATCAGATCACGCCCACTAATGATCCGCCCACGCAGAGCTTCACGTTCTGTCCATGCAAAAACAGCAGATAAAATTGTTGCCATTGGATGAAGAACGGCACCTTCATGAACGCAATCGAATTCCAAGCAATGGATCTGATAAGCATTTACAATTGCTGCCGATTGCGCCGACATGCGTTCCCCGGTCAGCCAAACCGATGCTTCCGGTGCGTCGCCCCACGATTTGGCCAGAGCGATTAGCTCTGCGACCTGGGCCCCAGATGTGCCCGCTGTCCCAACCCCGATCGTATCAAGCAAAAAGGTTTTTACTTTTTCGACAACGCGTGGCGGTAGATCTTCAAAACTAGTATTTATAACGTGATCAGCAACAGCATCGAGCGGGTTTTGATCTTTCATTTTTAAGGTCCTTTGGGGGCAGGAACGCTATTAGCAAAATGTTGTGCAATTTGCAACCGAGTAGCGCACCAAACATCTTTTTTACTTTCAACGTAATAAATAAATTTCGCCAGCGCGGCAATTCGCCCCGGCCGTCCGATAATGCGGAGATGAAGACCCAGCGACATCATTCGTGGCTGCTCGGCTCCTTCAGCATAAAGTTGATCAAAGGTTGCAATTGCATAATCAAGCCATTGGTCTGGGGTGTAACCGGGGGCAGTCCAGAATTTCATATCATTTGTATCTAACGCATAAGGGACAATGACTATTGGCTTGGTTCCAGTCGATGTTTCAACTAAGTCCCAGCGCGGCACATCGTCAGAAAAATCGTCCATATGGTAAAGAAATCCAGCTTCGGCGAGCAGGCGGCGGGTGCGGTCGGTGTGCAAATAGCGTGACAGCCAGCCATAGGGTCTGGTCCCCGTGGTCTTGGAAATACTACTGACGGCCTTGTCGATAAACTCTTTTTCGCGCGTCTCATCATAGGAAAATTGATGCACCCAGCGCCAACCATGGCTACAGGCTTCATGTCCACCATCAACAATCATACGCGCTACATGTGGTGCAGATTCCAACGATTGAGCCGCCGCCGTGACCGTTGCGGTGACCCCATGGTCGGCAAACAAACCAAACACCCGCGGTGCCCCGGCTCGCAATCCGTATTCATAATTGCTTTCATTGGCGTAGTTACGAATCGGTATTTTTAACACAACACCCAGTTCGTCAACCGGCTCAGGCCCCTTGTCACCACGCCCAATTGACATTTCCGAGCCTTCTTCAACATTGACGACAAAGGACATGGCTAGGCGTGCTTTATTTGGCCAGTGAAACGATGACATTAACAATTCTCCTGGTGACTCAAGAATTCGGATCGCAATATAAATTTTAAGCAAAATAGAGCCATGAATTGTATAAACTCTTTTACCTCTGATCCAGCGGCCCGATTTTATGATATTCTAATGGCAAATATTTATCTGAATAAATTTGACATTTATCGGGAGGCTGTCAATCCCTTTCACCACATGGTGTTGTCAGATAGATGCGAGCTGGTTTCAATTAAGCATGATATTGCAGCTATTATGCATTATAAAGTTGCTGCCAATCGGCAAGAGCAGCGTCAAGTCGAACTTTAAATGTATTTCTTGAATTTAGATGTTGTCCCTTATTTAGGTGGTTAAAAACTGATGAGTGAGTATAGGCGGATCTAACGAGCGAACATTGGGCGAACCGATTTATCTAATGACGCACAGTTTCATGACAGACATTGATGCCCCGTTCATGGAGTAAGTCTTTAACATTGCGTAATAAAAGTGGAAATCTGATGGACATCGTCACATCAAGCTGGATGATTTAAGGTGACGTTTTAAATAGCGGAATAGATTATGATTTTTTATCCCGTAACTTAATAAAAATATCGAGATGTCATTAAATTTGAATTTAATCTGACAGTGCTGTGCACACTTTGCAACTTCGGTTTAAAGCTATCTCATTTCTTAAAACTCAGTGTCCTTGTGTGTTAAGTTTTACATTAGTTTCA
>JAPKAX010000323.1 GCA_028825025.1 Rhodospirillales bacterium
AGATCCCGTACATCATGACCCGGCCCAGCCGGTAGTTCACGGCATCGACGCCACGGATGAACCCCCGCATTACCCCTTGCAAGCGTCGGCCTCCACTGTTGGCAACGCTCGACCTATCCAACCGGTCAGCGTCTGGGCCATGGCCGTTTGGGATGCATTATCTGAAATCAAATCGTTGCACACCTCAATCATCACATTCAGCTGACCATGTTTGACGGCATGTTCTTGCAATGTATGGGTCATGCCGTCTTTGGGCCTGTATGGGGCGTTGCGGCGGACGTCTTGGCGCGGTGCAATACGTAGCATGGCATCGGCTATGCGGCTGTCGCTATCATGCAAAATCTCGACCTCCACGTCGCGTGTCTGGCCCTTGTAGACCGGGGTAAAACTGTGGATTGTTACGACTACCAGATCGGCGCGCAACCTCGACAATTCTTGATTCATCCTGCTGCAATACCGTTACAACCAAAAAAAGGAGAATGTCATGGCGCTGCAACATCAACAAAATTATGAATTTTTTTTCACACAAAAAATTACTCCGAGACCTCAATATAAGGCCTATCTTTTAGTTTGATATTAGTGAGTTCGAGGCTGATTTCCAATAGAATTAGTTATGGATCTATCATGTGTGGACGTCTCCTTTTATGCAAGGATTAAATTGAGTGACTTTGATGTTTGCAGGTTACGGTCATGTGTCGGGCCTTTTGATGCGGTGCACGACACTGCTGGGCGCTATCAAAATAATAATAACAAGCATCGGATTGCTAGCGCAGCCTAAATCTATGCGCTCAATAGTTGTCGCCACTTGGCGAGAGCAGCGGCACGGTTCAGCTTAAAATTGGTGCATGAATAGAGATGGCGTTTCCCCAAACAAAATTACCCCCGAATGAATTCACAACGCTAATACTAAAGGCCCGATGTCCGAGGCGCAGTGCCCGTGATCCGGGGCCCACGGCCCATAGTCCTGCGGTTCAACTTGATAGATTAAGCCAAGTAACCCCTGCCGTTGGTCCTTACATAATTTCTGTGAGAAAACTGATTTAGGCGAAAGCGGCCATTCATCCAAATTGCAGCGAATGGCGGTTCAGAGTCCTTTGTGTCGGATGCTGAGCTGCGCATTAATGGCTGCTTTTATCACAGAGTCAAAACCTTCAACAACTGTTTGGATTTTGAACAGGTTTTATGGCAGCGTAAATCGAGGTGGTTTGTGGCCGTATCAAAAACGAGGGTTTTGAAGAGACAATGTTAGCTTTAGCTATATAATGAGAAATAGAATATTAAATGATTAATGGTGAAGTTTCGCATGGCTGAGGATATGACGTATTGGCAAGCCCGTGGGTGCCCAAGCCGTATTGTTACGACAGGGCAATATGTGGACATTGTCCCACTGCTACCCAATCATTCTCAGCAGTTATTTGATGCTTCAAAAAATGCGGATTCCGATACAAAGTTTACATGGTTGGCTGAACTTCCGCCAACAACCTTGACAACTTCCGTGCATGGGTGGATAAATTTTCCTCCAGCTAAGATCCAATCTTCTACGCTGTGATTGATAAAGCAACTGGCAAGGTTGCAGGGCGGCAAACCTTGATGCGCATAGATGCGGCAAACGGCTCTGTTGAAATCGGGAACATCTACTGGGGTCCGCTGATAGCGCGGCAGCGCGGCGCAACAGAGGCACTTTTTCTCGCGGCTAAATATGTATTTGACGACCTTGAATATCCCCGTTTTGAATGGAAGTGTAACGACGATAATTTGCCTTCCAAACTAGCTGCTAAAAGGTTTGGGTTTCAGCATGAAGGCATGTTCCGCCAACACATGATCGTCAAAGGGCTTAACCGGGATACCGCTTGGTTTTCGATGACTGACAAGGATTGGCCCACTTTGCGACCGGCCTACGAAGCGTGGCTTGATCCCTCAAATTTTGATCCCGAAGGTAGCCAGAAGAAGCGTCTCGAAGAATTTAGCTAAAGAATATTCAGGTTCGCACCAGTTGTGCATTTTGGAAATCGCTTCAGCATTGAGCTTCCAAAAACCACCGTTTGTGACGGCATCTAATTTAGTGCTGGCGTTGGGCAAATGACACTACGCACCACAGTCACACTGTTTGCCTATCCTGCAGCGAACGCCCTGTTCCCGCCCTTGCTGCTTTTCGCTGTGTATACAGTCGCCCCAAAGCGGTCATTGGGCTGACTGAGCCAGAGGTCGGCTTCGTCCGCACAACAGCCATTAGTGCTTGACGAAGGCAATGTCTGCTTACTAAGTTATTGGTAAAAAACAAAATTATCCCATAATGAATTTACAAGACTAATACTAAAGGACCGTGGTCCGAGACGCGGGGCCCGTGATTGGGGGGCTTGGGGGTGAGCCTGGCACGTTTCATCTGTTTGGATTGGGCTCAGTAACCCCCGAAACAAAATGGCCAACACCTCACAGGGATGCATAGCTCGGAAAACAGTCAAGCGTACGGATCCAGCAGCACTAAGGCGAGGATTGAACACCAGCTGAGAGCCCGTGGGGCTTATGCCCGATCAATAATCATCGGGCTTTTGGGCCGAAATGTAGCATCAACGGGGAACAGGCTCTCGCTACGATTGGTGCGGGAGTATTCACAGCAGATTAAGCTTTATCGTTGGCGTTTCCCTCGATCAGAGATTCGAAAGAAGTCAGGGAATGTTAAAAAGCGGCAATGAACGCGGCAATTATATTATATTAAAGCTAGGGCCTAAAACGCAAAAACGCTAACCTATTGATTTAGATTTTTTTTACTTGGTTGCGGGAGCTGGGTTAAACTTTAGTCGAACATTTTTTAAACAAGTGCAGTTCGCCGTTGATCTTCACAAAGACCTCATCAAAGTGCCA
>JAPKAX010000324.1 GCA_028825025.1 Rhodospirillales bacterium
AGGCAAAAAAATGTCAGGAATACCATTGTGATTTACATTTATGATTGCCGATAAGCCCATTTCGCGCGACCCTATAGAATGATTGGAAAACCCGTAAGCGCTGTTATCAGGAAATAAGGTTTGGCTTTGCCATTCATGCAATTGCAAAGTGCTGCCGATATGAGGGGGTGATGACAACGGCAAGTTCCGTTTTTCCATTACCATCAAAATCTGCGGCTCCAATCGAGTTTAACCAACGGTGCGGTAAGCCATTTGCCGGGGCTTGTGCTAAAATTTAAGCTTTCCATCGATGATGCCGCTCAAAGTGAGAGCTGCCCCTGTATCCAAATAAGATTTTACAGCCATTATTTCTGATCTGCCATCTCCATTAGCATCTATAAACCTTGGTATCCGGTCTTCAAAAATGGCATTTTTGGGCAACACCAGTTCTAAGGTTTTCCTATCGATAAGTTTGGCCTTAAGTGCGCCAGCCTTTATATAATCTCCTAATACGCCGTGATCATATTGATCTGTCGGGCGTGCAAACCATGCGCTTTGGATGTTGTTGGTCCTAAGTGCAATTTCTGTGTCGGGGAGCTTATTCGGGTCGTAAACCGTAATGGCTTTTGGGGCTGGCCCTTGACTAAATCCATAAGGTTACAAGAAAAGGTTAATTGACGCCAAGTCCCAAAGCAACTGCTCACCCAAACTTTATTTCCAGATTGAACAATGTTCAATACGCCCCGGACAGCTGTAAAATAAATTTTTATGGGCTCGCTGGCGCTTGCTGACGCAATTGCCATTGTTGATAGCAATAGAAGGGCGAAAGCGGATAAAAATCCCATGGCTATATTCTAGACAAACAAAAAGGGCTTCACCCATCTAAGGAAGAGGCCCTTTAGTGTAAACGATTTGACGTCGTTTAGTACATATGTTGTCCACCATTGATTGACAATGTGGAGCCGGTTACAAATTCGGCTTCATCAGCAACCAAGAACAAAACACCACGCGCAATATCATTGGCATCGCCTAAACGACCCGCTGGAATTTTGGCAACGATCTTTTCTAAAACCTCTGCAGGAACAGCACGAACCATTTCAGTTGCAACGTAGCCTGGTGCAATTGCATTCACTGTAATGCCTTTTGCCGCCGCTTCTTGAGCCAACGCTTTGGTGAAGCCATGGATACCAGATTTTGCAGCGGCGTAGTTGACCTGACCGTATTGCCCCGCTTGACCATTAATTGATCCGATGTTGACGATCCGACCAAAGCCTTTCAAGCGCATGCTTTCAATAACCAAGCGGCTCATATTAAAACACGATCCTAAGTTCGTGTTTATAACCGCATCCCACTTGTCGCGTCCCATGCGGTGCATGGTGCCATCGCGGGTGATGCCGGCATTGTTTACAAGCACTTCAATAGGACCTAAATCGGCGGTGATTTGTGCGATTGAGGTTTCGCAGGCATTAAAATCGCCAACATCAAATTTATAAACGTTGATGCCATTGGCTTTTGAAAATGCAGCTGCTGCTTCTTCGTTCCCTACATATGTAGCGGCTACGGTATAGCCGTTGTCTTTTAATATAATGGAAATAGCTTCGCCAATTCCACGCGTTCCACCAGTTACGATTGCTACTCTACTCATATCATTAATCCTCTAATACATATGTAACGTAAGTGCATATAGGCCCTCTTATTAAAACTCATTTTGTGGCGTTCTACGTGCTCAAGTTAAGCACGTTCTACACACATGGCGATGCCCATACCGCCACCAATGCACAAAGTAGCCAAACCTTTTTTAGCGTCTCGTTTTTCCATTTCGTGCAGCAATGTGACCAATACGCGGGCACCAGAAGCACCAATGGGGTGGCCCAAAGCAATTGCGCCGCCATTAACGTTAACTTTGTCTGTGTCCAAGCCTAAATCTTTGTTAACTGCGCACGCTTGTGCCGCAAAAGCTTCATTTGCTTCAATCAGGTCTAAATCTGCAACCGTCCAACCAGCTTTTTCAAGAGCTTTTCGGCTTGCAGGAATGGGGCCCGTGCCCATGATTGACGGGTCAACACCGGCTGTTGCCCAAGATTTGATTTTTGCTAATGGCTTGATGTTACGTTTTTTAGCTTCTTCTTCGTTCATCATAACAACGCATGCTGCGCCATCATTAATGCCAGATGCGTTTCCGGCGGTAACTGTACCGTCTTTAGAGAACGCGGCGCGAAGCTTACCTAAACCTTCAGCGGTAACGCCAGCTTTTGGGTATTCATCTGTATCAACAATCACATCACCCTTGCGGGTCTTGATTGTGACTGGAATAATTTCGTCTTTAAACTTTCCTGCTGCCATAGCGGCTTCAGCTTTTTGTTGGGATGCCGCTGCAAATTCATCTTGTTCTTCGCGGGTTAATTGCCATTTAGTGGCAACGTTCTCGGCAGTGGTTCCCATGTGATTGCCGTTGAAGGCATCACACAAACCATCTTTAATCATGGTGTCGACCATTTCGGCGGGACCCATTTTTGTGCCGTTACGCATTTGAATGCAGTGCGGCGATTGGCTCATGCTTTCTTGCCCACCGGCAACAATAATGTTTGCATCGCCCAATTGAATAGCTTGGCTACCCAAAGCAATAGTACGAAGGCCGGATCCGCAAAGCTGGTTAATAACATAGGCCGTTTTTTCGACAGGTATGCCAGCGTTAACCGCAGCAATACGCGCAGGATTTTGACCTGTACCAGCGGTTAAAACTTGACCTAAAATGACTTCATCAACATCTTCGGGCGGAATGCCTGCGCGTTCAAGCACGGCAGTAATCGTAACTTGACCTAAATAATCAGCGGGGACAGAACTTAATGCTCCTGCAAAAGCACCAACCGGGGTGCGGGCAGC
>JAPKAX010000069.1 GCA_028825025.1 Rhodospirillales bacterium
CCAATTGCAATTGATGCCTTGTTAGATGACGTTAACCAAGGCGTGGCGTTTTTTGCCAGCCGATAACTTGATGACACCATCTGAATTTAAGTCGTTCGTTGTCACAACGTGAACTTCGGACGGTAAGGCTACGTCGTTGACTTTGGCACCGCCGCCTTTAATCAAACGCCTTGCTTCGCCGCCACTGCTGGCCAGTTCAACTTCACGGAACAATTGAAACGCGGGGATGCCTTCATCTAAGCGGGCGCGCTCAACGTCGAAAGTTGGTAATTTGTCACCTAGGCCGCCTTGTTCGAACGTGGTTTCAGCCGTTTGGCGGGCTGCAGTCGATGCAACTTCACCATGACATAAAGCGGTAGCGGTATCGGCCAAAACTTTTTTAGCGTCATTGATTTCGGCCCCTTCAAGCGCTTCAAGGCGGGTAATTTCATCCAAAGGAAGCTCGGTGAATAAACGCAAGAACCGGCCAACATCAGCATCTTCTGTATTGCGCCAAAACTGCCAATAATCATAGGGCGAAAGCATATCTTCGTTCAACCATACGGCACCATCGGCGGTTTTACCCATTTTTGCACCGGATGATGTAGTCAAAAGCGGCGTTGTTAGGCCGAATACTTCTTTTGATAAAACTCTGCGTGTTAAATCGACACCATTAACAATGTTTCCCCATTGGTCAGAGCCACCCATTTGCGCGGCGCAATCCATTCGCCTAGCTAATTCCATGAAATCGTAAGCTTGAAGGATCATATAATTGAATTCTAAAAAGCTCAGGGGTTGATCGCGTTCAAGACGTAATTTAACGCTATCAAATGTCAGCATGCGGTTGACGGAAAAGTGTTTTCCGTAATCGCGCAAAAACGAAATGTATTCCAATCCGCTGAGCCAATCATCGTTATTGACCATAATCGCGTCCGTTGGCCCATCGCCAAAAGTCAGGAACTTTTCGAACACTTGTTTGATACCGGCCATATTTGCGGAAATGGCTTCATCATCTAACAACTTGCGTGCATCATTTTTGCCGGACGGGTCGCCAACTTTTGTCGTTCCGCCGCCCATTAAAACAAAAGGTTTATGCCCTGTTTTTTGAAGCAAACGAAGCAGCATGATCGGAACCAAGCTTCCGGCATGCAGGCTTGATGCAGTGCAATCAAACCCGATATAGGCCGAAATTGATTTTTCAGATGCTCGGGCATCAAATTTTTCTAAATCGGTACACTGATGCAAATATCCACGCTCGACAACGCTTTGGATAAACTCTGATTTATGTGCGCTCATGATTGCTCCGTTAATTCGTATGAGGGTGGTTTATTCTATCATTTTGCTCAGTGCAACGTTTGCTTGCTCTTTTAGAATAAAACATTGAAAAATATTAAATGAAAAACTTACAAACAATGCGGGCGATCGGCTTAATGAGCGGCACTTCGATGGACGGTATCGATGCGGCTTTGATTGAAACCAATGGCGATGAAATTACGGATTTTGGGGGATCAGTTGAAATTCCCTATGACGATACGTTCCGCGATCAATTGCGCGGCCTTATGGGACGCAAAGCGGAAGATAATGCTGAAACACTCGCTGTTGCAATGGAATTAACACGATTACATGGCGTCGCCGTAAACGTACTTGTTGCTCAATCTGGCCTAAAACCAACGGATATTGGGGTGGTCGGCTTTCATGGACAAACGGTGTTCCATGACCCGGCGGCGGGGGTTACATGCCAAATTGGCGATGGTGCTGAACTGGCACGCATGACCGGAATTCGAGTTGTAAACAATTTTAGGAGCGCAGATGTTGCTGCTGGTGGTGAAGGAGCTCCCTTGGCACCGATTTATCATGTCGCCCTCTCGCGGCCTTTAGAGCGGCCTGTTGCGATTTTAAACATCGGCGGCGTTGCCAACGTTACATGGGTAAGCCCAGATGGCGGAGCCGTGGCCTTCGATACAGGGCCCGGTAATGCATTGATTGATGATTGGGTACGCTTGAAAACTAATCAAATGATGGATGTGGATGGTCAATTGGCGCGGCGCGGTCACGTTGATCAGGCGGTGCTTGATGAGTTGCTGAAACACTCTTATTTTGATCGTCCTTACCCAAAATCTTTGGATCGGGACGCCTTTTCATTTGCAGCTTTGGCGTATTCGTCACCTGAAGACGGTGCGGCAACGCTTGCCGCATTCACGGCCCAAGCGGTTTTAAAGGCCGCACAGCAATTACCCGCGTCGCCGTTGCAGTGGCTTGTATGTGGGGGGGGGCGGCATAATCGAGTGTTGATGGGTAATTTGCGGAATGCTTTAGGTGTTCCGGTTGAGCCGGTTGAAGCGGTTGGATGGCAGGGAGATGCCCTTGAAGCACAAGCTTTTGCATTTTTGGCTGTGCGCTCTTTATATGGGCTTCCCATCAGCTTTCCACAAACAACGGGCGTCACTAAACCAACGGCAGGCGGCGTTTGCCACCTGCCGTTGGTTTAGTGTTTTATTGGGGTTTATTCGGTTGGTTCGACAGGAATAAAGTTTTTGTCCAAATAACCGTCAACATGGCCGATCATTTCATCCAAATGACCTTGGAAGAAGTGATCACAGCCTTTGACGACCCGATAATCAATCTCAATGGTCTTCTGCTTTTGCAGCTTTTGCGATAATTTATCAACGGATGAAACAGGCACAACTTCATCTTTATCGCCATGCAAGATAAGGCCAGACGCCGGACAGGGGGCCAAAAACGAGAAATCGTGAATGTTCGCAGGTGGTGCAATTGAAATGAAACCAGATATTTCAGGGCGACGCATCATCAATTGCATGCCGATCCATGCGCCAAACGAGAATCCAGCAATCCAGCACGTTTGCGCATTTGGATTGTAAGTCTGCATCCAATCGAGGGCTGAAGCGGCATCGCTTAATTCACCTTGGCCACTATCAAATACGCCTTGCGAACGTCCGACGCCGCGAAAATTGAACCGCAAAGTTGAAAATCCACGCTTCACAAAACTTTGGTAAAGCGAATAAACAACCTTATTGTTCATCGTTCCACCATGTTGCGGATGGGGGTGTAATAAAATAGCAGCTGGAGCATTCGAAGTTTTTGAATGATGATAGCGGCCTTCTAGGCGGCCTTCAGGGCCGTTGAAAATGACTTCAGGCATGAATTTTTTGGTTCCAAAAGCTGTTAATACATTAATAAATAAGTTAATCGATCTTGATTACAAGTTACAGAAAATAAACGTATATTCTTTAGGTTTGCTTACTTGACTAAATTAGTCGGGTATACTATATAATATTTATTCAATGAGTGTAGGAGCGATAGCCTCAGTGATAAGGAATATGACTGCTGCCGTACGCGGTTTAACGCGACTAGAAAATATAGAAAGTCCCATGTTTTTCAAGCGTATTAAAGAAGATATAGAAGCTTATAAAGCACGTGACCCTGCAGCAAGGACCAGTTTTGAGGTGGCCTTCCTATATCAGGGCTTCCACGCGTTGATGTTTTACCGGCTCAGCCATGCAGTTTGGATCCTTGGCGGCAAGTTTATTGGTCGCTTTATTTCTCAAGTTGGTCGGTTGTTTACCGGCATCGAAATTCATCCGGGAGCCGTTATTGGGCGGGGCTTTGTAATAGATCATGGGACTGGTGTTGTGGTTGGTGAGACAGCAATTATTGGTGATAATGTGACGCTGTATCACGATGTGACTTTGGGTGGTGTTGCCCCTAGCGTTGATTCTATTGCCCAAATTGGCACGAAGCGCCACCCTACATTATCAGACGGTGTAATCGTTGGCTCTGGTGCCCAAATATTAGGCCCTATTGTTGTCGGCAACGACGCACGTGTGGGCGCGAACGCGGTAGTAACGTCGAATATACCGGCGGGAATGACGGCGGTTGGTATTCCTGCTCGCGTTGTTTTGCCAAGAAATAAAAGGAAAGCGGCTGAATTTAGAGCCTATGCGACGGACCCAGACGGAAGTCCTGATCCGGTTCTGCAAACAATTGAAAGTTTGCGTGCTCAGATGTCCCAGTTAATGGATCGAGTTCAAGAATTAGAAGCGGATGATGCGGGTTCATCGTCAACAAAGTCGAAGTCAAGTACGGCATCTATTGGTTCCGCAAAAAAACGAAAAAAACCTGCAGCCTAATTTGTCGGTCTAGGTTGAGTAAATGAGTGGTGCGGCTCGGTATATGTTCATACCAGTCATGGAATTATTTGGTAGGAGAAAAAATATGCGACTTAGTACTAAGGGCCGCTATGCCGTTATGGCGATGGTTGATTTGGCTACACATGCAGTTAGTCAAAAACCGATCGCTTTAGCTGATATTGCAGAACGACAAGAAATCTCACTGTCCTATTTAGAACAGCTTTTTGGAAAATTACGTAAGGGGGGTATGGTTAGGTCTGTTCGTGGTCCGGGTGGCGGGTATTTGTTGGCACTTTCCGCCGCTGATACACGAATTTCAGATATTGTTAGATCCGTTGATGAGCAAATCAAAGCAACGCGGTGTAAGCCGGGTGCCCCTGATGGGTGCCACAGCAATAAAAGCCTCTGCTTGACCCATGATTTGTGGGAGGGTTTGGGTAATCAAATTCATCTTTATTTAAGCTCCGTCAGTTTGGAAGATATTGTTGACAAAAAACTGCCAAGTACGGGCGTTGACTTTTTTGGTGACGACAATGAAGCCGCACGATTTATGGCTGTACAGTAAACGCTAACGGTTAAAGAACCAGTGGCTGAAAAACCCATGGCTGAAAAATAAATGGTTGGGAAACCAAAAGATGAGCGATTCTATTTATTTAGACCACAACGCAACAACTACCGTACGTCCGGTGGCAATTGATGCTGTGCGTGATGCGCTTATGTTGACGGGTAACCCTTCATCCGTGCATTGCCATGGCCGCTTGGCGCGGCGTATTATTGAAGATGCCCGCGACGATATTGGCCATTTGGTTGGCGCCAACCCAAATGATATTTTGTTTACCGGGTGCGGAACAGAAGCCAATAATCTGGCTCTTCGTGGTGCGCCAGTTGATAACTATTATGTGTCAGCGACTGAGCATCACGCTGTTCTAATGGCAAATGACAAATCACAATCGATCGCTGTTGATGGGGATGGCCTTGTTGATTTGGAAGCCTTAGACCGGTTGCTCAGTGCAGCCAGTGGGCGCTCATTGGTGTCAATTATGCTGGCCAACAATGAAACGGGTGTCATTCTGCCGATTTCAGAAGTTGTTCGTATTGCCAAAGAACACGGTGCTCTTGTTCATTGCGACGCCGTGCAAGGGGCTGGAAAAATGGCCATTGATATGGCCGACCTTGGCCTTGATCTGATGAGCTTATCTGCTCACAAATTCGGAGGACCACAAGGCGTTGGGGCATTGATTGCAAAAGCTGGCCTAGATATGGCTCCTATTCTACGGGGCGGTGGGCAAGAGCGCCGAATGCGGGCAGGCACAGAGAATGTAGCTGGAATAGCAGGCTTCGGGGCGGCTGCGCGTGAAGCTGCAAACGGGCTTGGTCAAATGGCACAGTTAAGCACATGGCGCGATCAATTGATTGCTGACATCCGCCGCTTTGCACCCGTACGGGTGTTTGGCGAAGCATCTGAGCGTTTGGCGAACACGGTTTGTATCGCAATGCCGGGTGTTAGCGCTGAAACTCAATTAATGGCCTTCGATTTGGCCGGTATTTCGGTCAGCTCGGGCTCAGCCTGTTCGTCTGGAAAGGTGGAAGCTAGCCATGTTTTAGCTGCTATGGGTGTTGACGTTGAAGAAGCCTTAAGTGCTGTTCGAGTGAGTTTTGGTTGGAACAGCGAAGCCGACGATGGGCAAAAATTTGTTGATGCGTGGGCAAAGGTTTATGCAAAGACCAGGGCCCTACCGGCCCAGACAATGTTGGGTTAGGGGGTGATATGAGTAATATTCCACCAATCCGCACCACGGGCCCAATTTATTTGGATAACCAATCAACAACACCCACCGATCCGCGTGTGGTTGAAGCGATGCTGCCCTATTTTACCGAAAAATTCGGAAACCCTCATTCTGGTGGTCACGCCTTTGGCTGGGAAGCTGAAGACGGGGTTGAAGCCGCCCGCCAACAGATTGCCGATTTAATTGGTGCTGAAAGCCGTGAAATTATTTTCACGTCGGGTGCGACGGAATCAAATAATTTAGCAATTAAAGGTGCTGCACAGTTCAATCGATCAAGCTGCGATCATTTGATTACCACAAAAGTTGAACATAAATGTGTCTTGGAATGTTTTCGCCGTCTTGAAAGCGAAGGCTTTCGGGTTACATACTTAGATGTAAACCCAGATGGCTTGATTAATTTAGATGACTTAGCAGCAGCCTTTGAAAAAGGCACTCTTTTGGTGTCTGTCATTGGTGTTCATAACGAAGTAGGCGTTATCCAGCCGTTGGCAGAAATTGGTGCGATGTGCAGGGAACGAGGCGTTTATTTCCATACGGATTGTGCTCAAGCGGTTGGGAAAATTCCGCTGGATGTGCAGGAAATGAAAATCGATCTGCTCAGTATATCCGGCCATAAAATGTACGGCCCTATGGGGATCGGTGCTTTATTTATACGCCGTCGCCCTCGGGTTCGTTTGCAAGCGATGATGGATGGCGGCGGGCAAGAACGAGGGTATCGTTCTGGTACGCTGCCAACCCCGCTATGTGTTGGTATGGGTGAAGCGGCATCTATTGCCGGGGCTGAAATGGCTGATGAAACAATGCGCTTGGAAAATCAGAGAAATCGCTTATTGAGTGCCATTCAGCAACGGATACAGGGCGTTCAGGTGAACGGTTCTATGGATAAGCGCTTTGTTGGAAACTTAAATTTGATGTTTCCGGGAATTAGCGGTGACGATTTGGTTGCTGCCTTAAAAGGATTGGCAATTTCCACAGGGTCAGCCTGCACAACGGCAACAATCGAGCCGTCACATGTGTTGCGTGCCATGGGGTTATCGAAAGAAGAAGCCGGTGCCTCAGCCCGAATTGGCTTGGGACGGTTCACGACGGATGAAGAAATTGAACGTGCGGCGGAATTAATTATTGGCGAAGTTTTAAAGTTACGGGTATCGAAAGATAAAGTAACCAAAGCCTCGCAGCTTGAAGCGTATTGAAGGAAAGAAGCAAGTAACATGTCTGGAAAAGCACAAACCATCGAAAAAGTTCGGGAATTCACTGACGAGAAGTATAAATATGGCTTCGTCACCGATATCGAAACAGAATCAGCCCCTAAGGGCTTAAGTGAAGATATTGTTCGTTTCATTTCGGCTAAGAAGAATGAACCTGAATGGCTGCTCGAATCGCGCTTGAAAGCCTATCGTCATTGGTTGACTATGCCCGAGCCTGAATGGCAGAAGCCAAATTTTCCACCCATTAATTATCAGGATTCATATTATTATTCGGCTCCTAAATCGGTCGGCGATGGCCCGCAAAGTTTAGACGAAGTTGATCCAGAAATTTTAAAAACATATGAAAAATTAGGCATTCCTTTGTTTGAGCAAGAGCGCTTGTCGGGAATTCCAATTGCGGTTGATGCGGTGTTTGATTCCGTGTCCGTGGCAACAACCTTCAAAGCCAAGCTAGAAGAGTCCGGCGTTATTTTTTGCCCCATATCAGAAGCCATCCAGCGCTGTCCTGAATTGGTCAAAAAATATATGGGTAGTGTTGTCCCCTACACCGATAATAAACACGCATGTTTGAACTCTGCTGTCTTTACCGACGGCTCATTCGTCTACATTCCAAAAGGTGTTAAGTGCCCCATGGAGCTATCGACGTATTTCAGAATTAACGCTGAAAATACTGGCCAGTTCGAGCGTACCTTGATCATTGCTGAAGAAGGCTCCTACGTAAGTTATCTTGAAGGTTGCACAGCACCGATGCGTGATGAAAATCAATTGCATGCCGCGATTGTTGAGCTGATCACGATGGATGATGCTGAGATCAAATATTCAACAGTTCAAAACTGGTATCCGGGTGATGCAGAAGGCAAGGGTGGCATTTACAACTTTGTTACGAAGCGTGGTTTATGTAAGGGCAAAAATTCGAAAATATCTTGGACCCAAGTTGAAACGGGCTCTGCGATTACGTGGAAATACCCAAGCTGTATTTTACAAGGTGATAATTCGGTTGGTGAGTTTTATTCGATTGCCATTACCAATAATCATCAACAAGCTGATACCGGCACGAAGATGATCCATTTGGGCAAAAACACCACGTCGCGAATTATCTCGAAAGGGATTTCGGCGGGTAAGTCTGACCAGATGTATCGGGGGTTGGTGCGCATGGGGCCAAAGGCCGTTGGTGCGCGTAATTACACCCAATGTGACTCGTTGCTAGTTGGGGATCAATGCGGTGCCCATACGGTTCCTTATATTGAAACTAAAAACAAATCCGCGGTGGTTGAACACGAAGCAACTACGTCAAAAATTAATGAAGAGCAATTGTTTTATTTACGCCAGCGCGGCATCCCAACGGAAGCAGCCATTGCGCTGGTTGTGAACGGGTTTTGCCGTGAAGTTCTACAACAATTGCCCATGGAATTTGCCGTCGAAGCCCAAAAGCTGGTGGGAATCAGCTTAGAAGGCAGCGTTGGCTAACCCGTTTAAATACACATTAAATACCTGAGGACATTATGCTCGAAATTAAAAATCTACACGCCACTGTTGGTGGCAAAGAAATTCTAAAAGGGATTAACTTGACAGTAAACGCTGGTGAAGTTCATGCTATTATGGGGCCGAATGGTTCTGGTAAAAGCACGCTTTCCTATGTGATTTCAGGGAAAGACGGATACGAAGTGACCGAAGGTCAAATTTTGTATAACGGCATTGATTTAACGGAAATGGAGCCAGAAATCCGGGCTGCAGAAGGGGTGTTCTTAGCCTTTCAATATCCGGTTGAAATTCCAGGTGTGCCGAATGTAACGTTTTTGAAAGAAGCCGTTAATGCGGTGCGCCGTCACCGGGGTGAAGAAGAATTAGACGCCATGCAGTTTGTCAAAATGATCAAAGCTAAAACCGAAGAATTAGGGATCGCTAAAGATATGCTAAAGCGCGCCGTAAACGTTGGGTTTTCGGGCGGCGAGAAAAAGCGCAATGAAATTTTGCAAATGGCAGTCTTGAATCCAAAGCTAGCGGTTTTAGACGAAACGGATTCCGGCCTTGATATTGACGCTTTGAAGATTGTGTCCGACGGCGTTAATCAATTGCGTTCTGATGAACGGGCGATTTTGGTGATCACCCACTATCAGCGTTTATTGGATCATATTGTCCCTGATTTTGTGCACGTACTTGCGCACGGAAAAATCCAACGTTCCGGCGGTAAAGAGTTGGCGCTCGAGTTGGAAGAAAAAGGTTATGCCCAATATGGCATAGCGGCTGAATAATAGGTCTGGAAAATAAAATGGTTATGCAAATAAACGCGACCCAGCCTTTTGTCGATCAATTTGATGATGTGCAAAGCCGCTTGCCCGGCGCAAAATTGCCGTGGTTGGAAGCTTTTAGGAAAGCTGGAATTGAAAAATTTTCTAAGATTGGCGTGCCAACAATCAAAACCGAAGCGTGGAAATATACACGTCTTCCAAATATCGACTGTAAGGAATTTCGTTCTGCCAATTTGGAAGATGGACAGGTTGCGGTTAATGCTGTTGCTAAGTTTTTACCCGATGCGTTAAATCAAGTCCGGCTGGTTTATGTGAACGGCATTATTCGCCCGGATCTGTCTAATTTAATAAATCTTCCGGACGGCGTTTCATTTGAACCCCTAACGCAGGCGCTTAAAAATGATCCTGAATTTATCGAAAGCCAATTAAGCACTGAAGAGCTTAAGTACGATCAAGGCTTTTCAGCTTTGAACGCGGCTATGATGGAAAGTGGGACGGTTTTTCGTGTGGCCAAAGGCGTTCAGGTTAAAGAGCCAATTGAAATTGTTTATATGAACGGTGGCACCGATGAGCCAATTATTCGTCATCCGCATAATGTGTTTGTGCTCGAGGCAGGCAGCCAAGCTACTTTGGTCAAGCGTCATGCTGGTATTGCAACAGGTGCTTATTTCAATAATGCGGTGACTGAAATTGTAGTTGGGGATGGTGCTATTCTTAAGCATTACACGGTGCAAACAGATTGCGTGGAAGCGATCCACTTATCGACTGTAAATGTTCGGGTTGGCAAAGATGCAACTTACGAGACCTTTAATGTAGCCATCGGTGGCCGCTTATCGCGGACAGAAACCCGGGTCCGCCTAGAAGGCCGGGGTGCGCATTGCAATTTAAGTGGTGCGTATATGATGCGTGGGCGCGAGCACTGTGATAATACAACAATTGTTGATCATTTGGTACCAGATACAACGGCGCGTGAAGTCTTTAAAGGGGTTTTGGATGATGAGGCGCGTGGTGTGTTTCAAGGAAAGTTAATTGTTCATAAAGACGCTCAACGGACCAATGGTCACCAATTGTCCCGCGCATTGCTGTTATCAGACCGGGCGGAAATGGATGCTAAACCAGAGCTTGAAATTTATGCCGACGATGTGAAGTGTTCGCACGGAGCAACGACCGGCCAAATTGATGAAAACGCTTTGTTTTATTTACGCTCGCGGGGTGTACCTGAAGCTTTAGCGCGCAACTTATTGATCCAGTCATTTATTGCCGAAGCGTTGGAAGAAATCTCCGACGAAAACGTTCGTGAAGCCATTGCCAGTTTGGTTGTTCATTGGTTGCCAGCGCAGTGTTTTGTGGCGGACGAGTGGGTGCAAGCATGAACAAAGTCGTCCCCATAGATATTCAAGTTGCCAGTAATTCCATGGATGCTTTTGATATCGAAAGCGTGCGTAAAGATTTCCCTATCCTTAAACAGGATATTTACGGAAAATCTTTGGTTTTTTTAGACAGTGGAGCCAGCGCTCAAAAGCCGCAGGTCGTTATTGATGCGGTGCGTGAATGCTACGAAACTTATTATTCAAATGTCCATCGCGGCGCTTATTTTTTAAGCCAAAAATGTACCGATGTGTATGAACAAGTGCGTGGGCAAATTGCGACGTTTATCAATGCGCCATCAGAAAACAATGTGATCATTACCAGCGGTGTTACTGAATCGATTAATTTGGTTGCCCAAACATGGGGACGTAAGTTCCTTAAAAAGGGCGATGAAATTATTGTCAGCGAAGTTGAGCATCACGCTAATATTGTGCCTTGGCAATTGCTGCAAGATGAAATTGGTTTTGATATTAAAGTTGCAAAAATTGACGATCAGGGGGAGTTTTTACTTGATACGTTTAAAGCGCTTTTGAGTCCCAAAACAAAATTGGTTGCGATCACAGACTGCTCTAACGTTTTAGGAACCATGTTTCCCGTTAAAGAAATCACCCGCTTGGCCCATGAAGTAGGGGCGAAAGTTTTGGTTGATGGGGCGCAAGGGATTGTCCACAAGGGGGCCGACGTTCAAGATTTAGATTGCGATTTTTATGGGTTTACAGGACATAAAATTTATGGGCCCACGGGCGTCGGTATTCTGTACGGAAAAATGGATGTTTTAAAATCCATGCCACCGTATCAAGGCGGCGGTGATATGATCGAGAAAGTCAGCTTTGCTGGCACAACATTTCAAGAGCCCCCGTACCGTTTTGAAGCCGGAACCCCACCGATTGCTCAAGTTATCGGTTTAGGTGCTGCGATTAAGTACGTATCTGATTTGGGCATGGAAAATATTTCAGCCCACGAGCAAGGTTTGCTCGCATATGCGAACGAGCTGTTGAGCGCGATTGAAGGTGTTCAGATCATTGGCCAAGCCAAAGATAAAGCGGCTATTATTTCGTTTTTGATTGAGGGCACACATCCGTTTGATGTGGCAGCTGTATTGGACCGCCAAGGAGTTGCGACCCGCGTTGGGCAACATTGCGCCGAACCATTGATGGATCGTCTCGGGATCGTCGGCACGGTTCGGGCATCCTTTGGTTTATATAATAATAAGGATGATGTTGATCGCTTGGCGGCTGCTATTGGCCGGGCGAAGGAGTTGTTGTTATGAATTCTATTACCCCACAATATGAAGATTACGCCGATGCTTTGGAAATGATCGATGATGAAGACATGCGCTTTGAATATATCATTGATATGGGTAAAAAAGTAAAAGACGAAGACTTTCCTGAAGCGTTGCGGATTGATGCAAACTTGATGCACGGCTGTATGTCCCGTGTTTGGTTGTGTGATGAAGTGCGCGATGGAAAACATTATTTTAGTGGCTTTAGCGATGCTATTATTGTTAAAGGATTAGCCGCTATGATGGCGGGATCATTTAGCGGTTTAACGACTGATGAATTGCAAGAATTAACCACCGATCATGTACGCCGTTTGAACTTGGGCGCGCTAACAACGCAGCGCCAAGTGGGGATGATGGCGATGTTAGAAACATTTAAAAAATTCGGAATGTCAGGCGGCGGTACCCTCGCCCAACTGCGATCCGGTAGTGCTTAAGGAGTACAGTTAATGGATCCATATGGACAACTAGGCGGATTTGGCGAAAGCGTTGAAGAAGGTTTTACCTCAAACGCGGGTGTTGCTTTAGAAGCGGGAGTTGCAATTGCAACAGTGGCGGAAGTGATTGCTGCCTTGCAAACCGTGTATGACCCAGAAATCCCGGTCGATGTATACGAACTGGGTTTAATCTATTCGCACGACATTTCCGAAAAAGGTGATGTTGATGTTCAAATGTCCCTAACAGCCCCCGGGTGCCCTGTGGCGGGTGAATTGCCAGGCTGGGTTGCAGAAGCCGTTGCTAAAGTCGAAGGCATTGGTGAAGTCGCGGTGTCGATTACGTGGGAGCCCACATGGACGCCTGATTTGATGAGCGAAGATGCCAAGCTTGCATTGGGTATGGACTGATCCATATATAGAAACGACGACTACTGGAGAGTAAATTATGGCTGCACCACAATTAATTACGCTAACGGATTCTGCCGTTGATCGAATTAAACATCTCATGGCATCAAGCGAAAAGCCCGTTGCTGGGTTGCGCGTTGCGGTCAGTTCGCGTGGATGTTCTGGGTTATCCTATGTTTTTGAATATGCCGAACAGAAAAAGGGCCTTGAAGAAGAGATCAACGTTGATGGAGTTCGGGTGTTTGTCGATGCAGCGGCGATCATGTTTTTGATCGGTAGTGAAATGGACTACATTGAAGATAAGCTGGAAAGCAAATTTGTCTTTTCCAACCCTAATGCCAAAAATGTGTGCGGCTGTGGCGAAAGCTTTTCTGTTTAAATACCAAAGGATTCGGCTTTGCCCACACTTACATTCATTGACCCCGATGGATCAAAGAAACAAATCGATGCACCGGGCGGTATAACCGTTATGGTTATTGCCCAATCGAACGGGATTGATATCGAAGGGGCGTGTGAAGGGGGCATGGCGTGTTCTACGTGCCATGTGATTGTAGATCCAGATTGGTTCGATCGCCTGAATCCAGCATCTGAAGAAGAAGAAGACATGCTGGATTTGGCTTTTGGCTTGGCCCGCACATCCAGATTGGGATGTCAGATTACAATGACGGACGAGTTGGATGGGCTTGTAGTTAGCTTACCAAATGAAACGAATAATTTAATCGGTTAACTGGCTGTTTATTTAA
>JAPKAX010000070.1 GCA_028825025.1 Rhodospirillales bacterium
ACATCGGTTGCTGTGTAGCTGGGGACAGTCATGTTGCAGTAAAAAACAGATGATGGGTGAACACCGCTTTCGATTAATCCAGCAACACATTGGCGTAATAAAACAGTTTTTCCAGCCCTTAATGGACCCGCCAAAGCCAAAATTTGTCCCAAAGGCATGTCTGTATACGTTTTATAAAAATCGTTATAAAAGGTGCGTTTGGGTGGGTTTTTGAATCTAATTTTGGTGTCGGCCTTTAATTCCCACCACGGATTATCAAAAGCGAGGCGGTGGAATAAATCGTTATCTGCAACAATATGCATACCTTAGACATACCCCTATTAACGTTTTTACGATTAAGATCATCATATTGATCTTAATTCAGTAGAGCGAATCAATGCGCTCATCAATACAAGAAGTCAAGAAAGCTGACTACCTGAGGATACGTTTTTTATTAAGATCCGGCTGTTATATCTTGGATGATGTCTTTTAAGTGTTTGTTCAAGCGCGATGCTTTGTAAGCAGGCAATTGGAAAGCCCAACCTTGGGTTTGATCTGTGATTTGTTTCGCTTTTTCAAGCGCCGCACTTCCTTCACCAACCGCTTCAAATATGGCCCAATAAGCCGAAACATCATCTTCGTCTTCAACCATTGCAGGCACAATATTTTCAATCATTTGAACGCTGACCGTCAACCCATCAAAGGTTTCGAACGACGCTTTAATTGTTTTCTCATCAGAAAAATCAAAGTGGCTGGATTTACGAACATTATCTAGACTCAAGTCTTCCAAAACCGTCGCCATATTTTTTGGATCGGTTTTATATTTAAGTTTTTTGCCGACAGGAATACCCATCAGATCAAATTCAATATCTTCTAAGGATGACTTTTCAACGAGCACTATTTCCCCATCGGGATGCATGAATGTGGCTTGTTTTATGGTGTTCCCTGCTACGCTTATAATGCTTGTCTTCAACCAATCGGCAGGCGACTTACTGGCTTCTAACTGACCAATGGCGAGCCAAGATTGATCTTGGTCAGGGAAGCGGAAATATATTCCGTCGCGGGTTGATCCCGGCATATTGTATCTGGTTTTACCCAAAATAACGTCAATCAGCGGCTTGTCGTCAACACCCAGTACCGTTATGTGGCGGCCACGGGATTCTTTAATTGAAGGATCGCGAAGGTCTAATTTTTCAAACAGCTCAGGATTTTTGGTTTTGGCTTCCACATAAACCAATTCAGAAAGCCCGATCAGGACCTTTTGGATGTTTTTGAACTCAGCTGGATAACCATCACTCTCATTCATGGTCCAGTTGCCGTCTTTACGAACCAGACTCATTTGGCCTGCATTGTGGACCATTTTAATCGAAGTTGCGTCGTTTAGCGTTTCACGGAACCCTGCAAATACTGGCGAGCCAACGGTTACTGTCTGGAAGCTACGTTCTTGGCTGACCGCATACCCAGCAGCAGCAACAGCAACCAAAGAAGCCGCGGCGAGAACAGATAAAAGGCGAGGTGTCATTTTGTTTTCCTTAAAGCGTCGTCTGAAACGTATTCAATTATTGAGAAATCATTTAGATTATTCAGCAGGTGCTGCAGCACGCCGTCTAGATTGGCGTAACCGTCCTGAAATCAATGATATGATCAATAAAACCAATGGAATTGCTGCAATGTTAATAAACTTCAGCCATGAATCGAGCTTGTCGATATCTTGACGTAAAGCCAACTGAACATCGCGCAGCTCTTTCCTAATGCTGGTCATTTCAGAGCGGAAGTTATCGACGGATTCTTTTTCCGATGCATTCATGATGACTTCACCCGTTGTATCTTCGCGGCGCAACACTTTGTTCAACTTACCCCGAATATCAATTAGCTTGTCTTGAAGTTCCTTTTCTTTATTGCGGAACTTCAATTCAGCTTCACGACGGATTTCTTCAACCATTTTGAAGGGGCGCTGTGCCCGGTTACGACCGCGCAAATTAATCAGTGCATCCGTACCGCTTAAATTGTCAACGGCATTGATGACAAAGTCTCCGTTATTTGCATGGGGGACCAAGGTCCGGTTTCCATAAGTATTTTGACGGTCAACCCAAAGTCGATCGCGCAAAATATCTGTATCAGCAACGACAATAACGTTAATTCCAGATACTGACGTTTTAAGCTGTGGTAAAGCCTTTTCAGCGTCAATCACTTTATCCGGAGGGCCATTTGGAAATGCGGTTTTCGCTTTCCCAGAAATACGGGCGGCTAAGGTCATTTTTTTGTTGGTCGGCACGAAGTTCCGGAATAGCGCAACCACATCTGGGCGCGGGGTTAGAAGATCGCTTTCAATTTCCATAGATAGCGCGCTGGTTTGAAGCAGCGGCGTGAGGGTTGTTTCAGCCCCTTCAATGGCTTGTAAGATTCCAGCAGAGCCAACGTTGATCATTTGCAATTCGCCAGTAATGACATCGTTTTTTGCCATGTTTTCTGGCAACAACGATAACCAAACCACATAACTCGTAGTCTCTAACTTATCGCCTTGTTGAACATTAACCCGGCGCGCTGTTTGTATATCACCAGCGACTTTGCCTTTGACCATGTTAACGCCCCACGCGTCCAACAGAGGATCAAATTCTGATACTGGATCTGTTTTGGCATTGGGACCAGGCCGCGCTGCAATCTCAGCATTGTTATCAACAAACGCAATAACCCGCCCGCCACGAAGGACATACTGATCAATGCTATATTGCATGGCTGGGCGCAGGCGTTTTGGATGAACCAACATCAAAATATCAACGTCTTTTGGAACATTTAACATTTCACGGGGAAGGGGTAAAATTTCAAAAAACTCACCCAATTGATCTACAATTGCCCACCGCGGTTGCTGCGCCGCGCGCGGACCCATGCCACCGTTCATAGGCAATGAACTTAAAATACCAATTACGGGTTTTTTAGGTTTTGCAATTGAATGGATCAACTTGGTCATGTCGTATTCAAGGAATGTTTCGCGGTCAGGTGATAAGAAACCGATCAAACCTTCGTCGTCTGTCGAGTTATAAGCCGACAAACCAAAGTAGCCCAAATCTCCATCCTTATTGATAGGAACACCTTTAACGCCGGACGCAGAGGCCATGTCTTCGGCATCTGAAAATGGCTCAGGATTATAGATTCGAAGCTCTATTTTGCCATCCGAAAGCTTGACGTATTGGCCCAGTAATTCTTTTACACGCTTGAAGTAAACTGCGTGCGCTGGACTTTGTTCGCCCAAGATTTTACTGAAAAATAACCGTATTTTTATAGGCTCTTCAATATCGTTTAGCACAGATCGTGTACCATCAGATAGCGTGAACAGATGGCCTTCGGTTAAATCCAATTGCAACGCTTTAAAGCTAGCATTGGAAAACACATTAACCGCGAGCAACAACACAACAGCTAAGCCTAATCCAGAGAAAGCCAAGGCTTGGTTTTTTGATTTTGAAAACATGATTGGTACCCCTTAAGCCGATTTTTTCATATCGACAACAATCACGTTGGCAAAAAGCCAGAATGCGATCAGTGATAAAAAGAAGATGGCATCGCGTAAATCGATCACGCCGTTTGTCACCGCTTGGAAGTGGGTTAGGAAGCTGAAGGATGCAATCGTGTCGACCAATACATCCGGTGCCCACCCCCTGAAGAAGTTTAGGACCAAATCCAAACCGCTCATTGTGAATAAGAAACACGCAGTTGCTGCCACAATGAAGGCAATGACTTGGCTTTTTGTTGCCGCCGATAAACACGCGCCAATGGCCAAAAACGCTCCGGCCATAAATAAGCTGCCCGTATAACTTGTGATGATTACGCCGTTGTCTGGATTGCCTAAAACATTAACGGTTACCCACATTGGGAACGTCAGACCCAAGGCAATGGCGGTGAAGGCCCAGGCGGCCATAAATTTACCAAGAACCGCTTCTGTTGTTGAAATTGGTAATGTCATTAACAGCTCAATGGTCCCTGAATTTCGCTCTTCAGCCCATAACCGCATGGAAATTGCAGGGATTAGAGCTAAATAAAGCCAAGGATGATAGCTAAAGAAAGCCACCAAATCAGCTTGTCCACGGGAGAAAAAGCCACCTAAGAAAAAGGCAAACGAGCCGGTCATAGCCAAAAAGATAACCAAGAACACATAAGCCACAGGCGTTGCGAAATAGGCTGCGAACTCCCGCTTGGCAATAATATAGATGTTACGCATTTGCGGTCTCCTTCGGAGCTGTAATTTGCCGGAATATGTTGTCCAATGTGCCGCGTTCCACATAAACTTCCTCGATGGGCAATTTTTTTTCGCGAATCACTTGGGACACGTCTTTGCTGTTCGACCCAATCAAACGAATTTGATTTGCACGACCAGCGACGGCTTCAACCACTCCCATGGCAGAAAGCACTTCACGCACTTTATCGATGCCATCACCCTGAACCGAAACAACGACCGCATTATGATGTGGATCACGTTCAAGCAAGGCTGCTGGCGTGCCATCGGCTAATAACTTACCGTGGGCAATAATCACAGCCCGCGAACATACGGCTTCAACTTCTTCCAAGATGTGGGTTGATATAATGATTGCTTTATCCTTGGCCATTTCTTCAATGAGGCCACGAACATGATACTTTTGGTTCGGGTCTAGGCCATCTGTAGGCTCATCTAAAACCAAAATTTCTGGGTCATGGATCATCGCTTGTGCTAATCCAACACGGCGCTTGAAGCCTTTTGATAACGTTTCAATCTGTTGGTGGAAAACCTCGGAAAGCCGGACTTTTTCAACCGTTTCATCAATGCGGCGCTTTTTTTCGGCCCCGTCAAAGCCTCTGATTTCAGCAACAAAGTTCAGAAAAGAACCCGGCGTCATATCACCATAGCTGGGGGCTCCTTCTGGCATATAGCCCAATCGGCGTTTGACCTCGACCGGAGATTTGCTGACATCAAAGCCGGCAACTGTTGCACGTCCAGAAGTTGGTTCCAAAAATCCGGCAATCATTTTCATTGTCGTCGATTTTCCAGCCCCGTTCGGACCTAAAAACCCTAAGACTTCACCTTTTGGAACGGCAAGATCAATGCCGTCCACGGCCGTAAAAGCACCAAACGATTTAGACAGCTGTTCAAGAAGAATCAATTGCGACATGCACGCATCCCATATTTTTGTGCCAATCAATATAGGCGCCTTAATAGACTGCCCGGCATTTCGATCGGCATCATTTATTGTTAACTCAATTTGCCGACAAATCATCGCAGATGTCAGCGTTGAAAAATATAGGGGGAGAACTAGACGGATCAAGGCTTTGATGATTAAAACCTGATAAAATTGCAGATAACGGCATTTAAATACGAATTATTTCTTATAAATTGAAACAAAAACAGTCCTTTGCGCTTTACCTAAAACTTAAAACGTGAATTTCTCATTAAACAATCACGACTTTGCTATGCTGATAAAATTACTTAAGATTGATATTTAAATTAATAAGCAATGCATACTCGGGTAATTTGAAATATTTTAACATACAAACCTTTGCATTCATTAGCGTGATATTTCTTGTTGTTGGCGGATTATTTTTTGCCATCCGCGGATACAAATCTTATCAAAAAACCAAAACAGATGCGTAGCGATTTCATGACTTTTCAGAATCCAGCCCTAGATGGTTTTGGGAAACGGATAAGGAGAATCGTGTTATTTACGAATCTCATTATCGAGATTCAAAAATAAATAATAAATATTTGGCAATTAAAGGGAAGCCCCAATTTGAAATTGCTGAAATCGACCCATCAAACGAAGCTCAATGGGCGGCCCATAATACTCAATTGGAACAACACGAACCTTTCCAAGATTTTGTCTATAAATACCTAGCTCCAAATGAAGAGTTTTATTATATTTAAGTAAGTGGAAATCCAATTTTTGATGTTAACTGTGAATTTAGCGGATATCGTTACTTTGGAGAGATCATTGCTGATCCAGGCGCACGTAAAGAGCATGAAAGATCCATGCGAAGTCGATATTAATGATGCGGGCAATTATTTGTTTGATGTCATTAGCAATATTTTATATATCTCGAAAATCGAAGCTGGAATGATGGAGATATTTAATAATGTTGTTCAATTAAAACCTTCTATTGATGAGTGCTTGATTATGGTACAAGAACGCATTGACCGTTTAGAGCTCAATTTAAGTGTTCATATAGTCGAAGATCTTCCTTCTTTGGTTGCCGATAGAACGCGGATTAAACAAATTATACTGAACTTGCTTTCTAACTCAGAAAAATTCATTCTAAAGGCGGAAGTACTGAAGTCAGAGCCACGATTAATGATTTAGGGCCACATAAAATTTTTGCAAAAGATATAGGTTTTGGGATCGTAAAAGAAGACATTCGATTAGTTTTACAGCCCTTTGGGCAAGCGCGGGAAAACTTCATAGATACCCATGAGGGAACGGGTTTGGGGCTTTCGTTGGTCAATCACTTAATGGAAATGCATCAGGGTACGATAGAAATAAAAAGCCAACTAAATCAGGGGATATGCGTTACTTTATGTTTTCCAGCAAGCCGGGTCCAAAGCGAACTTAAGGCATGAGGAAAGATCTGCATTGTACTGCTTTTTGGCAGCATTTAGCCCCCCAATTAAGCCTAAGCAGCACTTGCTCAATATCTGATCCGGTCACCCTATCGCCTACTACTTATTGGGCTTTGTCCAATTCCATAGAACGTGATGGTTATTTGCAGATGCCCCCGCTTCTTGGTGAGGTTGAAATAGGCCCCATTCTGGAGGGTATTTTTGCTCTCAGTAATGCCGATTTACCTCCTGTTTTTATATATATGTATGATCAGCCCTGGGCCTTGTTTGATCGCTTACGGCCGATCATCCAACCTTTTTTGGGGGATCGATTTTCTCTTCTCCCAAATTTTTGGGCTTGGCATATTCCTGTAAAAGAAGGCGCGTCTGGTTGGCCTGCTCATACAGATTGTAGCGCCAAAACCCGGCTCGACTGTAGCGATGGAGGGACAATGCTTATGAGTATGTCCTTATGGGTCCCGTTGACGGATGCGACGAAGGAGAATGGGTGTATGGTCGTGCTGCCTAGGTCTCGCGAAATGTTGTACGATCCCGCCATAACAGACCCGGCCCAAATTAATGCTGATGATGCCATTGCCTTGCCAGCTAAAGCGGGGTCAGTACTTGGCTGGTCCCAAGACCTTTATCATTGGAGCGCATATGTTACCGCGAATGCAAAAGAACCAAGAATTAGTTTGTCGCTTGAGTTTCAAAATCCGGCTTTCGCACAATTAGCAGAACCCTTGCTTGATATAGGGCGTCCCCCCCCATTTAAAGATCGTTTGTCGTTAATTTTAAGGCAGTTTGAAAAGTATCAACACATGGAACACGTCAATTTTGATGTAAATCAAAAAATAAGTATCTGAATAGTTTTTTTAAGCTGCGCACTACTGTTGCAGCATGCACAATACTTGTAACATAGATCGTAAAATTACACCGTCTGTTCTTTATATTAAGCGCGAACAGTTTCTTGGTGCGGGGCATTGTGAACGGGTTTCCCGACGACGGGGCTATGCCAATGGCTACAAGAGTAAAAAGGTTGAAACTCCTGCGGGCACTCTGAGAGACCCACAGGCGCCTTGCTTGACCGTCTGACCCATCGAGCCACTTTTCTTTACATAAATGGAATCGGAACTAATCAAGACAACGAGAAGGGTTTTTACTGGTTTCATAATCTAGTAGTTTTGGCTGAGAATACATTATCATGTTTGTAATCAGTGTGGAGTAGTGATCCCCGTAAGGAAAAATCATATGGTTAAGCAGATATGCCGTAGGTTATCAGTCTTAGAAGACAGATTAGAGATTACGGATAAACCCAGACCCCGGATTTGGGCTGACGAAGTTGAGGCAAAAATAGATAGGATTATGGCCATGCCAGATAGTGCGGACTTCAAGATGGGAATGTGGGGACAGGTTTTTGATAAGGATGGGTGTCTTATAGTAGAAGCATGAGGTTTGCGTGGCGACGGGGAATTTAGATAAAGACTCAAGCGTTATGGCTTCTAATTTGCTCAATCATTATTTTGAGTAGAGCGTGGATAAAAGGATCGGTGTTGCTCAATTTTTCTTGAAATACACCTTGCGTTACAACCATCACCACAGTTTCCTTTATTGCCATAGCGGAGGCCATACGGTGACCGCGATCAATGAGGGCCATTTCTCCAATAATTCCACCAGCAGTGATTTTACCCAATAATTTCTTTTCACCATTGCTTTCTATGAACACTGCCACAGCACCAGATTTAACAATATAAGCTGAGTCTCCACGGTCGCCCTTAGTGAAGAGTATTTGGTTTGGCTCAAGTTCAAGTTCGTTCATTCCCTTCGCCATAAAAAACTCCCCTTGCTGACATTTGAGTTCCGTTAAACCTAACGTCTATTTAAGCACCTTCAAACAGCCATAAACAAGTTTAAAACCTGATGAGTATTATGGAGATCGCCGCTCAAATTCGAAAAGCAGACATGACCCATTTTCCTATTAAATAAGACGCTGCGAATGCATGAGTGAGACTTGGTTAAGGCTTATATGTGGGGCAGTATTGCCATTCAATCAGGCTTGGAAGATGCCAAAGAATTGTTCGGGTATTTCATAAATCATATGTCGCCTGAGCAAGTTGAAGAAGGGCAGAGGCTTGCAAACGACTGGGTTGCGCAAAATAATCTGAGGAACTAGGTAAATGAGAAACCCGAGATGACCAATGAAGTGTAAAATGCAGATAAACGGTCTACGGAACATCAGTGTTTCAAAGCTTGCAAAACTGAACGAGATTGTAGATGAGCGAGATAGAATAGAAGCCAGATAAGGACTGATTTTTATTTTTAGTGATAGCTATATGATAGCTAAGAAATAAACGCCTCTATATTGGCAAAGCTTGGGACAGCAAAAAACCCCGGTTTTACGGGGCTTGATGATGGTGGAGCCGGACGGTCTCGAACCGACGACCTCAACGCTGCCAGCGTTGCGCTCTCCCAACTGAGCTACGGCCCCATAAGTATTGTTACGCAGCAGATGGGTTCTACTGCGTTAGAAATTAATAACTTTCAGTCCCTAAAGGCAAGCAAAATCCTATAAGGATTTACTTGCCCTCAAGAAACTGAATCAAATTAATCTTTGTTGTCTAGATCGACTTCGACGTGTTCTTTGATTTCAGCCATATCATCATCGTCATCGTCTAGATCAGACGTGTCATCGATTATGCTGTCATCATCGTCATCGTCGTCGTCGTCTTCTTCAAGTGTTGCGTCCAGATCTTCATCGTCATCTAAAAGAACGTCTTCAGATTCTGTTTCTTCATCTGTTTTTGCAACTACAGGCTTTTTCGGCGCTGCAGCTGGCGCAGAAGCACTGCGCCGCCCTTTGACAACAGGTGCGTATTCCGTCTCGCATTTAGGACACGCCGGTTTAATAGCGTTCATGTCGTAGAATGCAGCGCCACAACTTTGGCACTTGAGTTTTTTACCCCAACTTGGTTTAGCCACGTTAGTCCTCCGGAAGGTCAAATCTATAAAACGGATGCCATTTGCCACTTTATTAAGGCTCTGTCAAAAACAAAAAGCGATTCTTGGCATTTTTTAATTGCCCGCCTCTGTTAAGGAACGCTTTTACGTGCTAGATACGCGAAAATCAAACATAGTATCCCATCAAATTAAATAAAGGTTGAAACCGTTGAAAGCCGTCATTTCTTGCAAAGCAAGCGCCTTGTCTGGCAACATTACCGTTCCTGGCGATAAATCCGTATCCCACCGCGCGCTGATATTGGGCAGCATTGCCGTTGGTGAAACACACGTCGAAGGCCTTTTAGAAGGCGAGGATGTGTTGGCGACCGCTGCTGCCATGCGGGCATTAGGGGCGCAAATCAGCCGCGATGATGCAGGCCGGTGGACCGTTATTGGTTGCGGTGTTGGCGGATTGCATGAACCCGATCAGATTTTGGATATGGGCAATTCAGGTACCGCGGTCCGGCTTCTGATGGGATTGGTTGGAACGCAAACGTTCACATCAACCTTTACCGGAGACGTATCGTTAAATAGCCGCCCCATGGAGCGCGTTATGGGCCCACTCCGCCAAATGGGTGTCCAATTCACATCGCGTTCCGGTGGTCGTTTGCCGATTACCGTGAGCGGAAGTGATTTGATTAAGCCGATCGAATACGAGCTTCCTGTCGCTTCGGCTCAGGTCAAATCAGCGATCTTGTTAGCCGGCTTAAACGCGCCCGGAAAAACCACCGTCATTGAGCCGCAGCCCACCCGTGATCATTCAGAGCGGATGTTGCGTCATTTTGGGGCTGAAGTGATTACTGAAAACTTGGATGGCGGGGGTGTGAAAATAACACTGACGGGGCAACCTGAATTGGAAGGCCGCGATATTACGGTGCCGGCTGATATCTCGTCAGCTGCGTTTCCAATTGCAGCAGCCTTAATTGTTCCCGGATCGAATTTACTAATCCGAAATGTTGGGATGAACCCACTGCGCGCGGGCTTGATTAAGACGCTGCAAGAAATGGGCGGCAAAATCACAATTGAAAATAGCCGTGGCGAAGATGGTGAGCCGTTGGCTGATTTGCGTGTTGAAGCGTCCCAATTGCATGGAATTACGGTGCCTGCATCGCGCGCGCCGTCAATGATTGATGAATATCCTGTTCTGTCCGTTGTTGCGGCCTGCGCAACAGGGACGACCCATATGGAGGGGTTGGCTGAATTGCGGGTTAAAGAAAGCGATCGATTGGCGGCAATGGCGACTGGACTGGCAGCTTGTGGGGTGCAGATAGAAGAAACGAAAGACAGCTTAACCGTTCACGGCTCAGATCAACCCATAGACGGCGGTGCATTGATTACTGCTAATTTAGATCACCGCATTGCCATGGCCTTTAGCGTTTTGGGCATGGTTAGCCTAAATCCAGTAACGATTGATGATGGATCCCCGATTGCGACCAGTTTTCCCGGATATATAGAATTAATGAACGACTTGGGTGCCAAAATTGAAACGCGATAAGTAAAGGATACGTAAACATGATTATTGCTATTGATGGGCCCGCTGCTGCAGGCAAAGGAACTTTGGCCCGGCGCGTTGCTGAGCATTTCAACTTAGCTTATCTAGATACAGGCCTGCTTTACCGCGCTGTTGGTAAAAAAGTTTTAGATGCTGGCAATGATCCTGAAGACGCGGCGGCAGCTGAAACAGTTGCCCGTGCTCTTAATGCCCAAGATTTAAACGCCGACGGCTTGCGTGTTGATGCCGTTGCACAGGCTGCATCCAAGGTTTCTGCGGTTCCGGGCGTACGTGCTGCCCTTTTGGACTTCCAACGGGACTTCGCAAAAACGCCACCTGAGGGCTCTAATGGAGCTGTTTTAGATGGTCGCGACATTGGAACGGTCGTCTGTCAAGAGGCAACGGCTAAGCTATTTATCACCGCAAGCACTGAAGTTCGCGCAAATCGGCGGTTTAAGGAGTTGCACCAAGCGGACTCTGGCGCTATATATGCGCGCGTTTTAGAAGACATGAAGGAACGCGATGAGCGGGACTCATCCCGGTCTTTCGCTCCTTTAGTACCTGCTAACGATGCAAATGTGATAGATACCAGCCATTTGAGCGCCAATCAGGTGTTTGATCAAGCATTGATATTTATTGCAACAAAGACCCAAAAAGCCTGATTTAATAAAGGCAAATTGAGTAAACGCCGTGCCATCATGTGTTGGATTAACGCGGAAAACAAAACCGTTCAAGACCACCGGAACCAACCGGTTGGCATGAAATGATAATTAGAAAGGACTTACGACCCCATGGCAAAAGCCACAATAATACCTGATGAAGAATTTGTAGTTACTGAAGATTTTTCCGCCCTTCTTGAAGAAACCTTAGGCGATAACGGCTTTGAAGGCCGTGTCATCAAAGGCACCGTTCTTGACGTATTAAGCGATGTTGTCATCGTTGACGTTGGACTTAAATCAGAAGGCCGCGTTCCAGTTAAAGAATTCGCCACCCCTGGTGTGCCGCTTGAATTAAAAGCTGGCGACACCGTCGACGTTTATGTCGAACGTTATGAAGACCGCGACGGCAACATTCGCCTAAGCCGTGAAAAAGCACGTCGAGAAGAAGCTTGGTTTGAGCTTGAAAAAGCCTTCAACAACACCGAGCGCGTCAATGGCGTTATCTTCGGTCGTGTTAAAGGTGGCTTTATTGTTGATTTGTCTGGCGCCGTTGCCTTCCTACCAGGCAGCCAAGTAGATATTCGCCCGGTTCGCGACATCGGCCCGCTTATGGGAACTCCACAGCCTTTCCAAATCTTGAAAATGGACGCACAGCGCAACAACATCGTTGTTTCACGTCGTGCTGTATTGGAAGAAACACGTTCTGAAGCCCGTTCCGAGTTGATCTCCAATTTGACCGAAGGCCAAGTTCTTGACGGTATCGTCAAAAACATCACCGATTATGGCGCATTTGTCGATTTGGGCGGTGTTGATGGCTTGTTGCACGTCACAGACATTGCTTGGAAGCGTATCAACCATCCATCCGAAGCCTTGCAAATTGGTGAAACCATCAAAGTACAGGTTATTCGTTTCAATGCAGAAACCCAGCGTATTTCATTGGGCATGAAGCAGCTTGAAGTTGATCCTTGGGACGGTGTTGATGCTAAATTCCCAGTTGGAACACGCTTCACAGGTCGGGTTACTAACATTACGGATTATGGTGCATTTGTTGAGCTAGAAGCTGGCGTTGAAGGTTTGGTTCACGTTTCTGAAATGAGCTGGACCAAGAAGAACATCCACCCAGGCAAAATCGTTTCTACTTCTCAAGAAGTTGAAGTTATGGTTCTGGATGCGGATCCTGAGAAGCGTCGCATCTCATTGGGTCTCAAGCAGTGCTTGGACAACCCATGGGATGGCTTTGCTGCCAAATACCCAGTCGGTACTGAAGTCGAAGGCGAAATCAAAAATATCACCGAATTTGGATTGTTTGTTGGTCTCGAAGGCGAAATCGATGGCATGGCTCACTTGTCAGATCTTAGCTGGGATATGACCGGCGAAGAAGCGCTTAAAGATTACAGCAAAGGTGACATGGTTAAGGCCAAGGTTCTTGATGTTGATATTTCTAAAGAGCGCATCAGCTTGGGCGTTAAGCAGTTAACTGCTGATCCGTTTGAATCAAGTGGAAGCGACCTAAAAAAGAACGATGTTGTGACCTGTACGATCACAGCTATTCAGGATGCGGGTATTGATGTCATGGTAAATGACAGCATCCCAGGCTTCATTCGTAAGACTGAATTGTCTCGCGAACGTTCCGAGCAACGTCCTGATCGTTTTGCAGCCGGCGAAAAAATCGATGCTAAAGTAACGCAGTTTGATAAAACCAGCCGTCGCTTAACGCTTTCTGTTAAAGCACTTGAAGTTCAAGAAGAAAAAGCAGCAATGCAAGCTTACGGATCATCTGATTCTGGCGCTTCCCTTGGTGATAT
>JAPKAX010000325.1 GCA_028825025.1 Rhodospirillales bacterium
TCGGAAGCCAAACAGGGTTTATAGCCAAGGCTAAAATTATAAAATCAATCATGCACCTAGTATTATGAGAAACGGTGAGAATTTCCACCCATCAGACGTTGAACTCGAACTCATGCCAACTTTCACTATAAATTAATTCAGTTGCTAAATCGGATCAATTGTATCCACAGACAGGCGCGCCCCAACACTCGGTCTCAGATCAAGCGGCCACGTGGTCTTATTTCAATCTTTTTGCTGCACTTTTGGCAACCCTTCTTCAGGGGGTGCCGTCTCAATAAAAATATTACTTAGGTTACTTTTAGACGAATATACCGAGACCGAGACCGAGAATAGTTGGCCGATAACCGCTACACCATGCGCTGCCCAATGTTTTTTATAGATATGTCAAGGTTGGCCGCATCAATCGAATACGTGACTTGAACAATGCCCACTGTGCTGCCTTGATAGTCACCTAATGCAAGAAACAGGGACGCCCCAACCGCAGCATCCGCAATCTTAAACCCGCCCATCACTTGATTTTTGATGAATAAGTCGGTGACAAAATCAGTGTTTGAATAAGAGCCAGCCCTCGCGACGTATGTGGGAAAACACCACTATGCTCTGACACAACTTGGCATTTTGGTCCGCTGGATGATGCCGCCAGGTCGACACAACCGAAAGACAGCATTACCAATCCTATAGAAAAATGTTTCAAACTATATGCGATATCTACACTCCAAACTGACTGTCAGTCAAACGGCTGTTACAAAAATCACGCTCCTGCAGAGGCATCGATCAAGCAAGAAAAAGCCATATTGCTTTCAGGTTACAAGCTTCACCCTCTTTAAAATATGTCTAGTTTTCATGGTCTATCATCTCATCTGTGCCACACTGGCTCGCCGATCAGAACCTCACTTGGCCTGTCTTCATTGAACCATGACCAAAAGAAAAAACTGCTGTATCTTAGCCCAGTTTCCCATATTATACGAGGCTTCTGCATAACTCAGGGATTCCCTTGATGTTTTAATTTTGCTATTTTAAGTTCATGCAAAACCTTTCACTACCCAGCCTGAGTTTTCGTCACCAGCGGGGATCTTGAGCACCCCAGCCTTCATGGACTGGATGCCACAACTATCAGACGCTTCTGCCAGCAGTTGGTCGAGCATGGCTGTGGGGTATTTTGCTGGGCGAAGTGAACTGTAAGCCTGAAGCAAAACACATCATCATGACTGAAGGGCGCATTAATATCATCAACCCTACACCTGTTGAGGCGGCGCAGTCTGGGCGCGGAAAAGACGCCAATGATGAGCCCACGCGCGACCCCGAGGCAGGCTGGCACGTAAAAGCTGACAGTCGGGGCAATATGAAATCCACCTATGGGTATTCGACCCACACCGGCGTCGATGAGGATGGTTTCATACATCGTCAGACCGTCACGCCCGGAAACGCTCATGACACCACCGAACGGGACACACTTTTGCTGGGTGATGAGGCGGCGCTATAAGCGGATGCTGCATATAGCTCTTAAGCCACACGCGTTAAGCTGGACAAGTTTGGCATTAATGATCAAGTGCAGCGCAAAGGGTATAGGGGCCACCCTTTGTCGGACGCTAAAAGGCTGCGAAACAACGCAATCTCTGTGACCTGCCCCGGTGGGGAACGTTCCTTCACCACCTACAAGTCCCGCTATGGATTAGCTCGAACACGGCTGATGAGCTTGGCTAAAACCTAACCCTGCTCGGGATGACCGCCATCGCCCATTACATCGCGAAGGGTTCAACGTTCTTGACGCTCTACGGAATACCAAGTCAAAACCCACTGGATAGCTCTACCCAAAATCAGGAAATACGCCCGAAGTTTAGCAAAATAACTGCTTCCGGGCGACATAAGCTGTGATGTCAGACAAAACTTGATCCTGTTTGCCTAAAATGACGAATTATGCTGCAGTCTCCACTTATCTCTATACTGAAGATTTTACTGGTATTTTCGGATTCAGCCAGCCTAAAAGAAATTGGTATCGTCGCGAACTCAAGTAGCCCATACTGCAGAATCTATTTGAAAATTTCAATATTTGGGTTGCGTTCAAGTCTCAAACTAAGGCTGAGCGTGTCAGTTCTCACGACTTAGGTTTGTGATCCCTGGGTGGTCAACAAAGATAGAATTGAAGCAATTCTATACAGTGAAGCGCCCTTGCGGGTGCCCTACCAACGGTTTGGCCATAACCGTATTGCACATTGGCACCCCGAACTGAAAATTGCAAAATTCAGTATTTAAAAATCAATGCGAAATATCACTTAAAGGAACAATCTATGGCAGATCAAATCTGTAAGTGGCTGTTCAATTAAAGCTTACAAACCATCCAACTAAAATTTTACGTGGGAGTAAAAATTGACTATTTCAAGTAACAGCGATTCCTGCACTGGATAATAATTATCAGAATTGTTAATAATTCAGACGGCAGAAACATTAATAATCGGACCAAAACTGGCAGTATCACGTTTAAGACTACTGTACCAAAACAGAAGTATGACAGCACCCAGACCGCATCCTGCCAGATACAATGCAATAACGGCAACGTCGTTTTGATTTTAATTTGATTTTGACATTGCGATGCCAGCGCCCTAGGCAGAGAATCCTAAAGTGATAAAAATTAGCCTTGTCCTAACATTTATTTTTCGGTCCTTTAGCACAATAGGCTTTGTGCTTGGATCTCTTGGTATTGGTGAAACAGCGCAGCTTTTGATCCTTTATATAGGCCTACTGATCGAACAAAACTTTGGCCCCCACCTTTGGACCCCTACTGTAAACTGTTGATCAAAAAAAAAATCAGAAGTATTTTTCATTTATCAATGTGTT
>JAPKAX010000071.1 GCA_028825025.1 Rhodospirillales bacterium
AAATCAGCTGATTGATAAAAGTGAAGCATTGGGATCTTAACCTAACCTTGCTCTAATTGCATCTGAGGTCTAAAGATTTAGTAATCAACTCTTTAAAGCAAGGGTCATCAGCAAAGTTATATTGGTTGCATCCACTAACCATCGCGATATGGTTTCGGGTGGTTAACGTTATCGGTATGCTTCAAAACAATATTTCGATTACATTTATTCAACAACTAGAAAGTAATAGGTACACCATGCCACCAAAACGCAATCCACTTAAACTGAACAAGCTACAATTACGAACCCTCGCTTTGGTGCAGGTTTTGGCGGGCGATGAACGTGCTTGCGAACTCGATGAGGCGACGGGTGAAGTGACAATCAAACACCTTCCCCACGCCCACGGGGATCACGTTCATATTGGGGCGTTTTCTATTTCAGCACGGAATGCCAGCGGTCTTGAAAACCCGGCAGTTTGGACAGCACTAAGCCGTAAAGGCTTTGTGCGGGTTGGATTGGCTGATGCAATTACGCTAACCCCAATGGGGCTTTCATATGATACGGGGCTGAGTGAGCAGCTTGTTCAAGAATCAGATCATTAAGTAAGCATCTAATTCTTTAAATCCACTTATCGCCTACAATCACCAAGATTATACCAGGCACAATAAGCCCTACTGTTCCAACGGTTCGCCACGTGATGGTTTCGCGTTTGAAAACAAAAAAACCAAGCGCCATGGCAAACATAGGCGAACAGGCAACAACGGGGGCTACAGTTAGCAACTCTCCCATTTGCAATGCTGAATTAAGTGAATAGATCGACAATCCATTAATCAAACCGGCAAGGGAAAAATATGCATATCCCTTGTTCATTTTAGGAAATTTTTGGCCTTTAACTTTATAAGCAATAAAAGCAATGAATGAAGATACCGTATAGGCGACTAACCCTGGATATAATGCGTTGGGGGCTGTTTCCATACCGATCATTGTTAGCGGATGCCCAAGGGCACGAAAAAATGCAGCTCCTATGGGGAATAAGATGGCCCAAAGAGGCCAACCACGTTTGAGGCTGCCGGACTTTAAACTGGCCATTATAACACCCGCGATTACGGCTCCTGTGCCCAATGCAATCGACAACGTGATGTTTTCATCGAGCAGTAATATTGCAAAGCCAGCAGCAAAGAGAGGAGTGGTCGCCGCTATTCCACTGGTCAAGCTGGGGCCTAAGGTCTTAATTCCATGAACTGCAAGATATTGAGACAATGCGGGGCGAAAAAGCCCAACTACAGCAAATAACAATGTACCTGTTGTTAGTATGTAAGCCGTTTCTAAATAAAGCGGCGATATGAGCCAATGAAAGAAAGCAGTTGTGGAAATTGAAACCAAAGTCGCAGTTCTAGGATCTGCAGACTGTAAACCAAGATTTTGAATTTGTGTCGATAGAGCAAAAAGAAAAGCTGAAAGCACAGCAAGAACGATGGGAAGCGTGTCTGGTTGAATGGTCAAGGTTATTTCTTAAAAGGGGCTAAAAATATTGAGTTTAACATTTTTTGTCACCGATCTTTTATGTTTTGATGGTTAAATTTTGTGTAAAACATGAGCCCACCAATTTATGCATAGCTGGCCTGAAGATATAGCGTTCGTAATTTGCACATAATCTCTTTTTACCCGTTTCCAGATAAAAAACAATCCAAACCAAGGAATTAAAAATGACTATAACTCTTCAATCGTTACAGCATTCTGGGCGGGCTCTAGCTGGTTACCTATCGTACTCGTTCACATCGTTATTGCACTTAACAAATAATCTGCCTGCTATTTAATTGCGTATTGCGATATTTGTCATGCTTTCTATTGAATTTCAGATACTCAAATCAAAACCATGTATGGCTGTCAGATAATTCTCATCACTGCGCCATTAATCTGACAACTGCAACAAAAAGTCTACGATTTCTGGTCGAGAGCTATCGTGAAAAGACCCCTTATCTTGCCAAATGGCTCGAAGACAACGTGCCGGAGGGACTGGCTGTGTTCATCCCTTACCAGACTATCATCACCGCCGACTGTGCAGCTCCAATCCCTCTGAGCGTGGCATCCAGCAAGAACTCGAGCAACCCTTCCGCAAGGTCCGCGTCTTTCCGAACATAGAATCTCTCGAACGCCTCGTCTCTGACGTTCTCGTCGAGATCGACGACAAATGGGTTGCTGCCGAAAAGGAATATATCAAATGGGAATTACAGGATGACTGATTAGGTCAAATCCAAATTTCCAGATATCAAGTTGCTTAATCCGTTCCAGTACAACCTACTTCATTTTACATGGTTATTCACTCATATATTTGCGATAATTTTAGGCACTTTATTTGAATTAGGTACAATTTTGATGACATGCCTGCGAAAGTTCAACATAGGAACGTGCATTGTGATGCTAAGTTTCTCTATATTTATTTGTTTGTTTAGCTCACCATCCAAAGCCAAAACGTGCCAACTTGATATTGCAGCTCCAACCGTAACCCTCAGTACTTTTGAGGGAGAAATGAAGATTAGTAATGGTCATAGTAGCCGACAATTAGGAACAAAGTTTGGTGGCCATGGCAAGATGAGCCTACGCGCCGGATGGGTAACGCGGGGCTTAACTAAAACACAGCTGGAAAGCAAGATTGAGGTAAGCATCAGATACCGCCAAATTTCTAGAAATCGTTTTTGTATTGGTTTATCAAAGGTTGCCGCACGGGTTGGCTATCGTTATTTTAAGGTTTTTGTTGCCCGTAAATTGAAACTTGGAAGCTGTGAATACAAAACGACGATGGCTCATGAGCTAAACCATGTATACATATACCGGGATCAATTACAAAAATACCGCCCCCGATTTAAGCAGCAATTGAACAAATTATCAATCGGGTTAAAGCCTATTATTTCAAGTTCATCTGCAGTTGGACATCAATATTTTTTACAAAAATTAAATTCAGGGTTCAAATTTGTATTTAAACAAATGAATAAAGAAACAGATCGCAGGCAAGGACGCATGGACACAGCCAAAAACTACCGCAGGGAACAAGCGCTCTGCCCTGACCGCTAAAGACATAACAGGAACGTATGTTCATTCGTTAATGTGGCCTTGTGACAATTGCTATGCACTATTCAAGGCTTCTACCTTTAACAATAGCCTCTCCACCAAACCGATCCCTTACCGTGTCCATGGCGCGTTCAATATCGGCGCGCTCTTGGCGTTTGGGGTCTAAAAAATCAGGCTGGTCGGCTTGCTCAGGGGCGCCCAAGCGGGTTGCGCCGACACCAATTAAACGAAATTTGCGCCCTGAAATCTCTGGCTCTAATAAATCTTTTGCGACTCGATAAATTTCTTCAGCTAATTGGGTGGGAGATGACAAGCTGCGCGAGCGGGTGATTTGTTTGAAATCGGATTGTTTAAGTTTGAGCGACACCCCGCCGCCAGCGTAATCTTCAGCTTTGAGGCGCTTTGAGACTTTTTCACATAAGGGCCAAAGTCGTTGCAACAGCTCCTCTTGATCGCGGATGTCGACATTGAAGGTAGTTTCAGCTGAAATGGATTTTGTGGATGATGATGGATTTATGGTGCGAGCATCTTGGCCTCGAGCGAAATTGTAAAGCCGTTGGCCAATGGTGCCATAGCGTTTGAGAAGTGTTGTCTCGTCAAAACGTCGAAGCTGGCCAATGGTATCAACACCGTCCCTGGCCAAGTTTTTTTGCAATACCTTGCCAACTCCCCACAACAACCCAACTGGTTTATTGGCTAAAAATTCCATTGCCTCGGATTGCCCTATAATTGAAAACCCACGGGGTTTGTCTATGTCTGATGCGATTTTAGCCAAAAACTTATTATAACTCAGACCAATTGATGCGCTAATCCCAACTTCGTTTTCGATGCGCTTAATCAGTTTAATCAGAGTTTGCGCCGGGGTTGCTTTGTGTAGTTTTTCAGTGCCGCTTAAATTTAAAAAAGCTTCGTCAATGGAGATCGGCTCTATTTGTGGGGTTGTTTCAGTCATGAGTGCACGCACTTGCAGGCCTACAATTTTATATTTTTCCATGTTAGGGGGGATAATAACGGCATTGGGGCAGCGCTTTAAGGCTTCAAATATCGGCATGGCTGAACGCACACCTTTTATGCGTGCCACATAACAACACGCAGCAACAACGCCACGATTTCCGCCCCCAACAATAACCGCTTTACCTCTGATGCTTGGATCGTCGCGCTTTTCAACGCTGGCAAAAAAAGCATCACAATCTACATGAGCTGTGCTTAAGCTACACAACTCGTCATGTGCAATCAGACGTGTTGATCCGCATTCTGGGCATTCAGACTGTTTCAGGCTCTGATCTATGGGGATCGAGCAATCACGACACAAACTTGGCATTATATGGAGCTCAAAGAGTTTCGGTTCATTGAACAATATAAGCCTTTATTGAAGGACCTTCCAGAGGGGTGAATTCTGATAACTGAATTAACAAGTATTGCGCTATGGCGCTAGATATCTGACAATTGAATATATTGTAATTTATTCGTGTAGGCCATTGATTTATGAGTGAAAAGCTAGTTTCTCCACAGACTGAAATGGACCCTTTGCAGGATGCATTGATGGACGTACGTCAGATGCGCGAAACCATTGAGGCCTTGCGGGGGGAAATGGAAAGTATTTCGTTCCTAAAAGAACAAGCCGTCCAAGAAGCTAAGGCTTTGTCGTATGATGAAATTAAGCAATTAAAAGGTACATCGGGTGCGCTCAGAGAATCACTCGATGATTTGAATTTTGATAAAACGCAGGCTGTGCAAGCTGCAGTGGCAATATCACACGATGAAATTGTTCAATTAAAAGAGACAGCATCGGCTTTGCGTGAGACACTGGAAGAAGTAGGTTTTGAGAAAGATCGGTTGATTCAAGAATCTGTTGCACGTTCAAATGACGAGATTATGCAGTTAAAATCGACCGTTTCTGCACTGCGGGATGAATTGGAAGATATGCGCATAGATAAAGATGAGGGTGTGCAGAAAGTTCGGGTCGAGGGTTTGGATGAAAGTACACAGCTCAGAAACACAATCGTTGCATTGCGTGATGAACTAGATGGGATTAAGTTCGATTACGAAGACCGTTTACAAGAACAAGGTCGCATATCATACGACGAGATAAAACAGCTTAAAGAGACGATTTCAGCCCTTCGGAATGAATTAGAGATAAAAAATGGCAAGTAGTTTACGTCCCGACCCGAATAATCGGTCCCCTATTAAATCGCACTCGAAACGAAAACCAAAGGACCTTGACGCTCGTTTAGCTTTGGCCGATAAAAAATTAAAGCAAGCTGAAATGCTTCTATCGGTATCGCGTAAAGTTGCGGCGATCGAAGGCTTGGATGAGATTTTAAAAACCCTGATTGAAATGACCACCTACGAGCTGGGTGCCGAACGGGGTAGTTTGTTTTTAAACGATGCGGCAACGGGCGAGCTTTATAGCCGTGTTGCCCAAGGCAATTTTTCGCGTGAAATCCGTATTTTAAACACAACCGGTGTGGCCGGCGCTATTTTTAGCTCTGGCAAAGGTGCGATTATTCACGATGCTTATCAAGATGGGCGCTTTAATCGAAGCATTGATGAACAAACAGGGTTTGTGACCAAAAGTATTTTATGTGCACCGGTCAGAACCGCAAAAGATGAAGTCATCGGTGTTATTCAGGTTCTTAATAAAAATGATGGGGAATTCAATCAAGAAGACCTAAAGCTTTTAGAGGCTATGACGACGGAAGCCAGTGTGGCTTTGCAAAGCACTCAATTTGTTGAACGCATGCAGAAGACGCGTGAAAAGGAAATGGAATTCCTTGATGTAGTTTCAGATGTGACGTCTGAATTAGAATTGGGATCCTTGCTGAAAAAGGTTATGGCTGAAGCAACGCGAATGTTGGGCGCGGATCGCTCAACGTTGTTTATGAACGATGAAAAAACCAACGAATTATTTTCGCGCGTTGCCATGGGAGATGGTATTGGTGAAATTCGGTTGCCAAATAAAGCCGGTATTGCAGGCGCTGTGTTCACATCAGGAACAACCATTAATATCCCTTATGCTTATGCGGATTTGCGTTTTAATCCGGCGTTTGATAAACAAACTGGCTATTTCACCCGTTCAATTTTATGTGTCCCTGTCATTAATAAAGATGGAAAATGCATTGGTGTTACACAAGTTTTAAACCGCCGGGGGGGGCCGTTTACGGACGAAGATGAAACGCGCCTTAGAGCCTTTACGGCTCAGGTTTCAATTGCGCTTGAAAATGCCAAGCTGTTCGAAGATGTCCAGAACATGCAGAGTTACAACGAAAGCATGCTCGAAAGTATGTCGAACGGTGTTATCACCATGGACGAAGAAGGAAAAATCGTCACCTGTAACAAGGCGGGCCTTCTGATCATGAAGAAAGATCCTGATGAAGTGATTGGCGTGCTGGCAGACGAATTTTTAGTTGATGAAAACCTTTGGCTTATGGAACGGGTTCACAAGGTGGATGAAACTCAAGAGCCAGAAATTATTGTTGACGGGGAATTAAACTTCGGCGACGAAAAGTTATCCGTAAACGCCAACGTTCTGCCCTTGATTAACACAGAAGGTAAAAAACTGGGCGCCATGATTATGGTTGAAGACATTAGTTCGGAAAAACGGATGAAGTCGACCATGTCGCGTTATATGGACCCTGCATTAGCCGAACAGATGATGGAAGGCGGCGACAGTGACGACTTTTTGGGCGGTAAAAGCACTGAAGCAACGATCCTGTTTTCTGACATTCGCAGTTTCACGACCTTGACCGAATCTCTTGGTGCTCAAGGGACCGTTAAAATGTTGAACGAATACTTCACCATTATGGTTGATATCATAACCCGCGAAGGCGGCATGCTCGATAAGTTCATTGGTGATGCAATTATGGCCGCCTTTGGTATTCCCATCACACACGATGACGATCCAGATCGCGCTGTGCGGGCCACCATTGCCATGATTACCGAATTATGGGATTACAACAAAGTACGCGAAGGGCGAGGCGAATTGCCGATTGATCACGGGATTGGCCTGAACACGGGCATGATTGTTTCTGGTAATATTGGCTCACCCAAACGTATGGATTATACAATGATTGGTGACGGGGTGAACTTAGCTGCTCGTTTGGAATCTGCTTGTAAACAATACTCTGCCCGCATCCTGATAAGTGAGTTCACGCGCGCCAAATTAAAAGGGACCTATCGCATGCGCGATATTGATTTGGTTGTTGTTAAAGGAAAAACGGAACCGGTTGGGGTTGTCGAAGTCCTTGATTATCATACGGATGAAACGTATCCGAACTTGATGGATAATGTGAACTACTTTAATGAAGCTGTGAAACAATATCGTGGGGCGAATTGGGATAAAGCAATCACCAATTTTGGGGAGGCAATGAAGGCTAATCCATCAGATAAGTTGGCGCAAACATATATAGATCGGTGTGAGCTTTTGAAAGCAGAGCCACCTGAAGGCGAGTGGGACGGTGTTTGGATTATGACATCTAAATAACCACTAATGTTAATCTATGTATAAAAGAAAGTGATTAGACCAGGGCCAAAGCAGTAAGCGGTTAAACTCTGCTGATGCCATTAAGTATGCGGTTGATCACAACCCCGACATCATCATTGCAAGCCGGATTATGGAGTAAATGGGCGAACGTGTACTTGCTTGTGTATTAAGTGAAATTGAAATTAAAAGCGAGTGCCATGTTGCGATTACAACAACGTTAGGTAAAACTAAACTAGTCGACCTTTTGAAAACGGCGCTAGCGATTAACAAAGGACCTGACTTTATTGACGAGCTGACCGATTGGGGGAACTTCGGTTAGGCTACATTTATGGCGCGCCTAAAGGTGTTATTTGCTGGTTGCGATGAAAACACCATCCCAATCAATGCCCGGATTATTGGTTTGATAGTCAATAATCCGGCTTTCATATAGGTCATAAAAACCGTCAATTCCGTAAGGAGTGCATAGCACACGACATTCTTTTAGGCGTTTGGCAGCTTTGCTCCAGTCTTGATCCAAATAGGCTTCAATCATTTGCGCATGAAATTGCTCTAAGGTTTTAAAGTCACGGCTTTCGGCAACGTCTTCAGCGCCAACCAAACAATAAATCGTAACCGCGTCATTCTTCCCTTTTACTTTGATGTTATCAAGAAACAGGGTCGCGTATTCAGGGATTTGAGATTGTGTTGATTGGCCAATCACAATATCAACGCCATAAGCTTTACTTTGCCCTTCTAAGCGCGCGGCCAAATTGACCGTGTCGCCCAAAACAGAATAATCAATGCGCAATTCTGAACCCATGTTGCCAACAACAGCTGGGCCACTGTTAAGCCCAATTCCGACTTTCAAGGGGATGTGCTTACGCCCCTCTTCTTCCGCTTCTGCCTTTAAGCGTTCGTTCAAGGGGGCCATTTCAGCCATCATTGCTAACGCTGATTGGCAACCATAATATGCATGTCGTTCAACATCCATAGGCGCGTTCCAAAACGCCATAATGCAATCGCCCATATATTTATCAATGGTGCCGTGGCGATCGAGTATAACGTTGGTCAGCGGGGTCAGTAATTTGTTGATCAACTTGGTTAAGCCAACCGCATCAAATTGCTCTGAAATGGTAGTAAAACCCCGGACGTCGCAAAACAACAAGGTTAAGTCACGCTGAACACCACCGAGTTGCAAGGCATCAGGGTTCTCAGCAACGCGCTTCACTTGGTCGGGTGATAAGTACTTGGAGAACGCATCGCGGGTTTGCCGTCGTTTGACTTCTTCACGTGCATAGCCGGTATAGGTGAGCGTTGTATATATGAGTAATATGGAAACGATTGCGTAACTGGCATCTAACAATAATTTATGCTCAGAAAATAAATACCAAGATGTTCCGCCAGAACTCAACGCGGTGATTAAGAAGATCATCGCCGTCCATTTAGCCCCTAACCAAGGCACCATAACAACCATGATTAACCCACCAAACAAAACAAACGCCAGCTCGGCTGAGTTGGCATAGTTGGGGCGTGTTAAATAGTTTTGATCAATAATTGCTTCAATAACCTGAGCGTGGACTTCAACCCCCGGAATATCGCGTACAGTTGGGATGGTTCGAATATCGCGAAGACCAACAGCAGACGTGCCGACAATTAATATTTTACCTTTGATTTTGGCGGGGTCGGCTGTGCCATCTAAAAGCTCATGCGCAGGAACGTATTTATCCCAGTCGCGCTTCGAAAAGTGCGGCCAAATACGCCCTATGTTATCGGTTTTAACCGTTAACCCTTTAGCAACAGCCACACCTTGCATTCCAGCAACGTTCGTAATTGCTAAAACGGTAGGTCGACCAGTCGCAATCCGTAAAATTTCAATAGCTAGCGACGGAAAGTATTTATCATCGTGAACAAAAAACGAGGGAACATTTCGAATAATACCGTCTTCATCAGGTATCGCGTTAAACATTCCAAAACCGGCAAACTTGTTCTTTTTTGCAGCCGCTTCAAGGACTGGTAAATTGCGAACGAGGGCTGGGAATTCTAGCAGGTAATTTTTTGGATCTAACGCATCTTTAGACATTTTTTTGATGCCAATAGAACGTTTAACAGGCGGGCCTTTAACCCCTTCAGTCGCGTTTGTGCGGCCTGCTTGGCCCAACACAACGCGGCCCTTTTTGATTGAATTGGCAAGAATCTGATCATTACTCAAGCGCGAGGTCAAAAGTTTGGTGATTTCGGGTGATAAACCTTTGGCAATTTTTGCAACAGTGCCCAAGTCTTTGCCGTCGGGTTCTGCGAACACTATATCGAATGCGATGAGCCCAGCGCCCATGGCCATGGCGTTATCAATCAATTTAGCCATGATGTTTCTTGGCCATGGATACTGCCCAATAGTTTCTAAACTTTGTTCATCAATGTCGATAATTGTAACGCGTTTGTTTTGCGGTAGGGGAATTTCACGGGGTTTGAATTGTTGGTAATAGTCAAAGACCTTAAGGCGAGCAAACTCGACCGGAGCAGGGTTGATAAAATGAAGAGCCAAAAACCCCAACATCAAGGTATAGCCAATAAGGCGGTCAACACTAAAGGCAGCGCGAATAAACTTCATGCTGTTTGCCGGTCTATACTACGCGAATTGATTGTCAAATTTTGCACTAAAACCTCTGTATTGTCTTATTCATTGTAAATTCAAATGAATTTTACACCTCTGATAAGCTTCCGGGTCAAGATGTATTTTAGTGAAATAAAGTGTAGCAAAATTCAGATTCGCGGAAATTAGCCACTTTTTACCAATTAAAGATGAAATAAAAATCATCAGTAGTCTTCCCTACTAGCGCGAAGGCCCTGCGCTGCGTTTATTTAAAGGGGGCTTTACCATATAACACATAAAAGGTGTTATATGGTCATTATGAGAAAGAGCCGTTTAAGCAGCCATAAAAAGGATCGACTGATTGAGCATTTTGTGTCTGGTGCCACGGGCAGATGGCCTGCTTCAGTTATCGGCGTAAACTTCAAAACTAGTGCTTATTATTTCCACAGTGACTGGCTTAGGATATCGGCCACTCACGCGGAGGCCATAAAAGTAAAGTTCAGGTAGTTGTCGATGATAGTGGACGTCTGCGCTATCTCATTATTACTGGCGTCAGGTCCATGATAGCAAAGTCATGATTGACCTTTTAGATGGTGCCAGAAAATCCATTGCCGTGGTGGCTGATAAGGCTTTTAATTTGAACGCAATCCGTCAGCATATTGCAGATCAAAGCGCACTTGCCGTTATACCAACAAAATCAAATGCTAAAACCTCGATCCCTCATGACAAGGCTTTGTATTGTATGTGCAACATCGTTGAGAGGTTCTTTTGCACCATGAAGGACATGAAAAGGTTGACCACTCGATATGAGAAGCTCAGTTCTAATTTTATGGCAATGGCGCACATCTCTGCCATTAGGTTGTTGGCCAATTGTTTCCAAACCCTAGTTAGCGTTACAGCCCCTATAGAAAACTCAGGCATGAGAGGTGCGCGGTCTGATTTTTATTTAAACTTCGGCGGCTTGCTGACCATGTTAACTAGCGTTTTTATGACGACTGCTAGGGGTATTGGCTATTATCGAAGGTGTTTTAACCACAGGCGCATTGATCACGACCAACATGCTGACTGGAAGGTTGATTGGCCCGGCGAACCAGTTGGTCGGGCAATGGAGTGCCTATGGCAGTTTTTTACAACTTTTAGACCGATTGGGTGTGGTTTTCGAAAGCCAGAGCAAGCGCGAAGTTCAGTGAAGTTAAGTTGATCCGCCAGAACGGTGAAATCGTGACCATAAACGTTTGTTATGGTTATGGTACAGATATGCCGTTGGTTGTTGATTCTGTTAGTGTAACCATTAAAGTTCATGGAGTTTATGTAATGGTTGGGCGAAACGGCAGCGTTAAAACGTCTTTGCGTAAAATTTTACAAGGGCTTTATGCCCCAACAAACGGTCAGGTGTTACTCGATGGTGATAATATTAGCCAATTTAGTCGTCCGAAACTTGTATCTTGGCTTGGGTATGTCCCTCAGTAATAGGCCGTGATGAGACGGATTTGCTAATTACTCCTTGAATGCAATAAGCTATTGATATCCAAAGGGAGCAAAAATCAGTGATGGATTACCTGATTCTCCCTATTTTATAGCTACGCCATAAGGCGTTCCGCGAACGCTTAATGTAATTAGGTCTGTAGAATGACCCTCAGTAAGGATTGTACGGGTGAATTAGAGAAAAAGGCTAAGTGTTTGTTTTTTTTTAACGAAACTGTATAAAGTGAATAGGAATTAACGATAATTAGTATAGACGGTGGGATATTTTTCGTCTGTGCGTAGAGACTGGACCCAGTTAGCATGTCGATATCTACAATAGTAGCCCTATTAGTATCTTTTTCACTCTTTGTAGGCTCGGTTGTCACAAGTACAGACAATTATTTAATTTTTGTTAGTATATCGAGTGCCGTCCTGGTAATTGGAGGAACGTTAGCGTGTTCTTTTCTTTCATACGAAGTGCGCTATGTTCTGCTTGCTTTGAAGCTAATTTTTAAAGTTATGGCGGCCCCTCAAGTGGGTCGTAACGTTCTTAAAAGTGAAGTTGGCCGCATTATCAAGTGGGCTTATTCTATGCAAAAAAATGGCGTCCAAGCACTTGAGCAAGAAGCCAAGAAAGCCGCACAAGGCGATAAATTTATTAAATTTGGCCTTGAAATGGTGATCAGTGGATACACCGGAGAAGAAATTCGTGGAATTCTAGACACCACGATTGAAACAACCTATCAACGTAATTGTGTTTTGGTTGTAATTTTGAAATATATGTCAGGCGCTGCGCCGGCTTTTGGGATGATAGGTACCTTAGTTGGTTTGATCATAATGCTTGCAAATATGGGTGGCGATCCTGCTAGTTTGGGTGCTGGCTTAGCTGTTGCATTGCTAACAACTCTTTATGGTGTCATATTTGCGCGAATGATCTTCACGCCAATTGCAACTAAGCTTCAACAACGTGAGGATATTGTACGTTTTCGTAACTATTTAGTTGCCGAAGGTTTAGTTCTTTTGGCTGATAATAAAAACCCCCGTTTTATTCAAGACCGCATGAATAGCTATTTGGATCCAGCAATTCATTTTGATATTGATGAAATGAAAAAATAAAATCATAACTTAACATAAAAATATAATTACTAAGGTTCAGCGTAAGTCATGCAAAAAAACAATTGCCCGGAATGTGAAGAACCTGACGACATGATGACGACTTATGCTGACGCTATTACGTTATTAATGGCTTTTTTTGTTATGCTCCTTACTTTTTCTGAATATGATGTTCCCGCTTATCAAGAAGCCGCTGCCGCCATTGCCAATGAAATTGGCCACGGAGAAAAAGATGCGCAGTCTGATACGCAAACTTTGAAAATCGATGTTGAAGATATTGTTTTTGAGATGCAGGCGGATCAAGTTGTTGATGTCAAACTTGATACAAAAGGCGTAGTTATTGATTTGGCGGGCGGCGCCTTTTTTCAGCCAGGCAATGCAAAGCTGAATGAAGCTGCTGTTCCTGTTTTAGAAAAAATTACCAATATGATTAAAGCTGAGAAATTTAAGCTTTATAACATTGAAGTTGGAGGTCATTCAGACCCCTCGCCTATTAGCACTGAAATGTTTCCGTCTAACTGGGAGCTTTCATCAGCCCGTGCCTCAACGGTTGTCCGGTTTTTTGGAACATCAGGCATTATGTATGAAAAAATGAGAGCTATTGGATTTGCTTCTACCCGTCCAAAGGTTCCAAATTATGATCTTAAAGGCGAACCCATTCCCGAAAACCAACAAACTAACCGGCGTATTTCGATCCGTGTGTACCCGATGAGCATTGACGAACAAACAAGGTTTAATATTAAAGTTGATCTCAAATCAATGCTCAAAGATGTGACAGGAA
>JAPKAX010000072.1 GCA_028825025.1 Rhodospirillales bacterium
TTTCACAAATTCCTGCATGAGCTGTCCGGAAATGCAGAAATACTGACGACAGCAGAAACGTCATGGCCACATATGGTACGCTCAATGCGCGTGGTTCTTGAAACCGGAGCCGGGGAGGCGTCAATTTGGGCAGAACATAAAGCGATTTCCGATGCCGTCATCAACGGAGACGCTGAACTGGCGGGCGCACTAGCCGAACAACATGCAGAAGCCGCAGGTGAAGAAACCTACCAACGCCTAAAGCGACGCGAAGATAATAATGCAGCGGCATAACGTTGCATTTAAATTCATATAAACGGAGGATTATTTAATGCTATTAACAGATCAAGAACTGGCCGATTTTGACAAAGATGGATACCTGTTTTTTCCAAGTAAATTCTCGTCCGAAGAAGCCGCACTTCTCAAACAGGAATCTGATAATGTTTACGCGATGGATCGCAAGGAAGTTTGGCGCGAAAGTTCAGGCGTTGCGCGTACAGCCTTTGCTGCTCATCGTTATAACGAAAGCTTCAAACGTCTTGGCGCTCACCCGCGTTTGATTGAGCCGGTTGAGCAACTTCTGAATGGTCCGGTCTACATGCATCAATACAAAGTCAACGCGAAAGCGGCGTTTGATGGCGAGGTTTGGCAATGGCATCAAGACTATGGAACTTGGAAACGTGATGACGAAATGCCAGAACCCCGCGCTATGAACATTGCCGTGTTCCTTGATGACGTGACAGCGGCAAATGGTCCTCTACTTTTTATTCCGGGCAGTCATAAAAGCGGCGTGGTTAAAGCGGGTCATGATTTAGCGACGACCTCATACCCACTTTGGACATTGGGTCGCGATCAAGTAACAGAATTGGCAGAGCGGGGGGGATGCGTAGCCCCAACCGGTTCGGCGGGCAGTATGCTGATATTCTCATCCTTGTTGGTCCACGCCAGCCCACCAAACATCTCACCTTTTGGACGAACGATTGTTTATTTGTCTCTCTGTCATGTGGATAACCACATCCGGGCCTTCAACCGCGAAGAATGGATTGCTCACCGCGAGTTCGATCCTATTAAGGCTTTGGGGGATGATTGCCTGATGGAGCTTATTACCAAACAAAAGCAGGCTGCTGAGTAAAAATATGTATATTTATCAGGAATTAGCAGCACGTGCGGCCGCCAGAAACCCCGTACAAGTCGGCCTGATTGGTGCGGGCAAATTTGGCTCGATGTTTTTATCACAAGTACCGACAACTCCGGGACTAGAGGTTCATACTATTGCCGATCTCAATCCTGAGGGCGCTAAAGAGGCGTGCCGCACTGTTGGTTGGACGGAGGAGGAGATTGCCCGGACGCGCTTTATTGATGACGCTCTGCTGTTATTACAAACCGGATCCATCGATGTTGTTGTGGAAGCAACAGGTAATCCGTCCGTCGGTTTGGTTCATGCACGTGAAGCCATCCGCAATGGATTGCATATTGTCATGGTCAATGTCGAAGCCGATGTATTGGCGGGCCCTCTTTTAGCGGAAGAGGCGAAGCAAGCTGGTGTCGTTTATTCAATGGCTTATGGCGATCAACCTGCACTGACCTGTGAGCTGGTTGAGTGGGCACGCGCGACCGGGTTTGACGTTATTGCTGCGGGTAAAGGAACCAAATACCTGCCGGAATACCATGCATCTACACCGGACACCGTTTGGGACCACTATGGTTTAACGGCTGAAGGTGCGGCTGCGGCCGGAATGAATAGCCAGATGTTTAACAGTTTTCTGGATGGCACTAAATCAGCCCTTGAAATGGCAGCTATTTCAAATGGCACCGGCCTCACGCCTCCACCAGACGGGTTATTGTTCCCCGCTGCAAGCATGGGTGATTTAGCCACCGTATTACGGCCAAAGTCGGAAGGCGGCCAGCTTCACCATAAAGGTCAGGTAGAGGTTGTTTCTTCTTTGGAACTGGATGGCCGACAAGTTTTCAATGATTTGCGTTGGGGAGTCTATGTCGTAATCGAAGCGCCCAATGATTACGCAGCGAGTTGTTTTCGCCAATATGGAATGAACACCGATGCAACGGGCCGATATTCAGCCATGTTCAAACCGTTCCATTTGATAGGTTTGGAGCTAAATATTTCGATCCTGTCTGCAGCGTTACTCAATAAACCAACGGGTATGACAGATGGCTTTAGAGGAGACGTGGTCGCGACAGCAAAACGCGATCTAAAAGTAGGCGAGATGCTGGATGGGGAAGGCGGGTTTACTGTGTGGGGTAAATTATATCCGGCTGAGGCATCGCTTAGTCTTGGTGGGTTGCCAATAGGCTTAGCTCACCACGTCAAACTCAAAACCGATATTCCCGCGAACCAGCCGGTTCGATGGCAAGATGTTGATGTTAACGAAACCCTCGACGCCATAAAAATCCGCCGTCAAATGGAAGCACGGTTTAAATTGCCAGAAGGCGCAAAATAAAAGCTTGTGGTGAGTATCGTAAGCTCCAAATCCTTTAAATTATTGCTGCGTTAGCACAACCGATTTTCATCAGAACTACCTTTTTATTTCTCGTCAGTGTATGAAGTTAAAGTTTAAAATTTTAAAAATAGTAAGGAGTGAACGATGAAGGGTGTTGTGTTTAAAGGTAACAAAAAACTTGAAATTAAAAGTTTTCCCGACCCAACTCCAAGTGATGACGAAGTTGTCGTTGAGATTAAAGCATCCGGCATGTGCGGATCAGATTTACATACTTATCGTTCGGAGATCCCCAGTATCACTATTGCTGGTCATGAGCCTTGTGGTGTTATTGTTGCCAGAGGCAATTCTATTCCTAACCACATTGCGCCACTAGGCGCTAGAGTCATGGTTCACCATTATGACGGTTGTAGAAAATGCAGTAATTGCTTGGGTGGCTGGACGCAGCTCTGCGACGACGGGTCTACTGTTTTTGGCCGTACGGACCATGGTGCACATGCGCATTACATGAAAGTCCCTTTGCGCACATTAGTGGAACTGCCTGATTCTCTTAGCTTCATAGAGGGCGCAGCTATTTCCTGCGGTACGGGCACGGCTTATGGCGCAATAAAGCGTATTTCTATGCAAGCTGGTAGCAAAGTCGCAGTATTTGGTCAGGGGCCCGTAGGCTTAAGCGTTACAATGCTGGGGGTTGCGATGGGAGTTGAAATAATTGCTATCGACATTGATGCCGGTCGGCTAAAGGCGGCAGGTAAATTTGGAGCAACAACTTTAATTAATTCTTCTGAGGAAGACCCTGTCCTTAGGATCAAAGAATTGACACGTGGGTTAGGTGTGGACTATGCAATTGAGTGTAGTGGAAACCCTATTGCATCCGTTGCAGCTGTTAAATCTGCAAAAAAATGGGGAACTGTCTGTCTCGTAGGAATTGGAAAATCCGCTACTTTTGACATATATAATGACATTATCCATAAGCAGTTAACCCTAATGGGATCTTGGACATTTTCTATCTCAGGCCAATCGGATTGTGCGAAGTTTGTAGCTGAAAAACAGTTGCCCATCGAAGAATTATTTACAAATAAATTTACACTAGAAGAAGCAGAAAAAGCGTATAACCTCTTCGATACTAAGGCTACTGGAAAAATGGTTCTTTTACCTTCTTAAGGCATAATAAAAACTTTGAAGGGATAGTCTTCGTGTTTTGCCCTTATACGTTTTTCTAAAATTCTAGGCGACGATCTTGACAATCTCCCGGAATCCAACCTCTCTTTGGATGTGGCTTATATGAGAAATGCCGGCTTGGTAGTGGGGTAGTTGCTGTAATCCTGATTTCCATCCTATAATAGATGAATAATCAACTAAACTGCTTTAAATTGGACCAGTAGCAATGATCCCTGTCGACACCACGGAACTCTTGCGACTGGTCGACGGCCCATCGGTTTGGCGAGCGGCAGATCTTCGCGCCAACGAATCCTGGATTTGGCGCCTAAATGCCGTGGATCTAGCGGAGATCGATGCCGCACTCAAGTCGGCGCAACAATATGGCAAGAGCATGCCAACGTTATGCTGCAAGGATTTTCCACTCCCGACACTAGGACCACGTCTCGCCATCGCAGCGCGTGATTTGGACACGGGGCAGGGTTGTTTGCTGATCAAGGGGCTGGATGTTGGGCGCTATAATGAAGATGAAATCACCGACATCTACTGGGGCATAGGCCGCTATCTCGGCACACCCATGACCCAGAACGCGGCTGGCGCCCTAGTTGGAAATATCCGTGATTCGGGTCGTACTATTGGCGAAAAGAACGTGCGCGGTTACACCACGAAGAACCGCATGTTGCCGCATTGTGACCCAATGGATATTGTTAGTCTGTTGTGCATTCACTCGGCCAAGACCGGTGGACAGAGTCTGATCGCCAGCACCTGTGCGATCTATAACGAGGTTTGTATTACGCATCCCGAATACTTGCCGACGCTGTTAAGAGGCTATTACTATGACCTGCGAGGAGAGGGCCCGGCCGGCGACCCTGACGAAGTAACCGAAAATCGGGTGCCGGTATTTAGTTGGTGGCGGGGCCAGATGAGCTGCCGCTTCCATGGACGGTCGATCCGCGAGGGCATGAAGAAAGCTGGGCAACTACTACAAGGAATCGACGCCGACGCCGTCGACTATGTGGAATTGTTGGCCGTTGACGAGCGGTTTCGTTTCGACATGGATCTGGAACAAGGAGATATTCAAGTCTTGAATAATTACACCGTGTTGCATGCGCGCGATGAGTTCGAGGACTGGCCTGAACAAGATAGACGCCGCCACCTCCTGCGCCTGTGGATCAATCTCGATCCGGCTATCGCGCGACCACTTGACCCGGTCTTTGCGGCCAAGAACAACACCGGTCCTCGTGGCGCCATTCACGTACAATCCGAACATTCAGGATGGGTTCCCCAATAACAGCATATTTAGCACAAACCCTCACTTGAACGTGGGTAGTAGGGTAGTTGCTATAATCTTGATTTCCGTCTTAATGAAAGGGCAGCCATTAGTCAGATAAAATAAAGAAGTATAATAGCAGCATGGCGATATTTTCTGTATTCCTAGAATCAATCTACCGTGATGGAAACAACTTCAAAGGGTTTGTTTGGTAGTCTGTTTGCACGTTAAGGAGCAGGGGTGATTGGGGAAGCATTTCGGGATGGAAGTGTGATTTGGTTACCAGTGGCCTCTCTTTGCGCATTGAAGCTGATACCAGAGTATGTCGTTTGATTTAGAACTCATCTCTCGCATACAATTCTCATATGGTGAAGCGACGTAATAGAACCCAATCCCAATCACTGCGATAACAAGAACTATCACTAATGGGTGACGACTATTCATATTTGGCTCCTTTAGGTGGAATAAATCCAATAACTCCAGTAAGGTCAGCAGCCCTTAGGTTACCAGAGTCATACTCCTGGAGCGGATGCCGAAGGTGACATTGAAGCGCTGTCGATGTGGGCTGGACAAGGACTGTCATTAGTTCGCAAGCGTCAGCCGGCTGCTGAGATCGTTGAGGAAATAGTCAACGATGCGAGAGCTACACTGAAACGCGTTACGGTTTGACAGGGTCAATATTCAGGCTCAAGATTTAATGCCCGTTTGTAAAAAATTTTAACTCCGCAAACAAAATATGGGGCTGTCCTAGATAACGCACAAAAGGTGTTATCATGGACGGTATGAGAAAGAGTCGTTTAAGTGTCTACAAACAAGATCGCTTGATTGAACATTTTGTGTCAGGTTCGACAGCGAGAACGGCTGGTGCTTTGGTTGGCGTCAACAAAACAACGGCAGCTTATTTTTTCTATCGCTTGCGTGAAATTATCGTGCTTGAGATTGAACAAGAAAGCCATGAAGTTTTTGAAGGTGAGATCGAAGTTGATGAAAGTTATTTCGGTGGTAGACGAAAAGGTAAACGTGGTTGTGGTGCTGGCGGTAAAACCCCTGTGTTTGCCCATTTAAAGCTTGGAGGAAGGGTCTACACGAAGATTATACCTGATGCATCTTCCACGACGCTGTATCCGATTATTGAACGCAAGGTGGTGCCGGACAGTATTATTTATTCTGATTATTGGCGAGGCTACAACGTACTCGATGTGTCAGACTTTAAGCATTTCCGGATTAACCACTCCGTACTTTTTGCAAACAAGAAAAATCATATCAACGGCATAGAGAACTTTTGAAACCCTCTGCCCGGCAGGGTATGCTTGCATACCTGAGAGGGAGGCCAAGCGGCATATGCGTAAATTCAACGGTGTTCCAAAGGAGCATTTTGGCCTATTCTTGAAGGAATGTGAGTGGCGTTTTAACAACAGTGACCCGTCGTTCCAATTACTGCAATTAAGGCAATGGGTTAGAAGCTATTTCAGATAGTTATTTAGGACAACCCCCAAAATATTACTAAAATATGACTCTTTCCCAATGGGCTTGAGGTTTTTTTGTGTCTAATCATTAACGTAAAATCGACAATATCACTCTTAGGGACGAACCAGGGGTGGACATGAAAGCAACCTGTTATAACCTAATGTAAGTCATTATGGCTAGCCGTATTGAGCGACATTGGAGCTTACGAGATAGTATGTCTGCCGTTTTATGAGTCATTAAGCGCATATCCAGAGTAGGTCGGTCATTAAATCGCACCTTTTTGAATAACTTTTACTCCGCTCTTGTGATGGGTACTCAAAGCCATTATTGAGGTATGATGATCATTTTGACGTAGGGCTATAGTTATGGAAAATTTTGAAGGCAAAACGGTATTTGTTAGTGGTGGGTCAAAAGGTATTGGATTGGCGGCGGCAAAGCGGTTGGCTGGTGAAGGGGCCAGTGTTTTTCTGGCTGCCTCGAGCGCGGAGCGTCTGTCCGCCTCATCTGACGCTGTTCAGGCGTTGGGGTCAGGTGATGTCGACTATTATGCGGCTGATCTTCGTACAGAAGAGGGCTGTAATGCTGCTGTCGCAGCCTGTCTGGAGCGTTTTGGTGGCTGTGATATTTTTGTTCATTCTGCCGGGGCAACAAAGGGTGGAATCTTTCCGTCTCAGCCTGACGAAGACATGATTGATGGTTTTGCATTGAAGTTTCACGCTGCCACCAGATTGTCCCGGGCACTTTGGCCGAGTTTGAAAGAGAGCCACGGGACAGTAGTCAATGTGGTCGGCGGGTTTGCTCGCACACCAGCAGCAGACTTTATGGTAGGCGGGGCAGTTAACGCAGCACTTGCCAACTTTACGAAAGCGCTGGCCGAAAAAGGTCTTATTGATGATGTTAACGTTACTTGGATCCACCCCGGCCTGACAACGACCGAACGACTTGATACAATCTTTGCCGATAAATCTGAGCAGCAAAATAAGCCCGTAGATCAAATTCAAGAAGAAGCTGTGGCTGCAGAGGGCATTCGTCGTCTCGGACGTCCTGAGGACGTTGCAGAACTGATTGCTTATCTTTGTTCCCCTGCGGGTCGCCATATTCACGGTACCGGCATCTCGATTGATGGTGGTGGTGCAAAAGGGTACTGGTAATGGCGGCAGGGCTCACCAATGAGCAATATTTGCTGATATCAACGGTGCGGCGGTTTATCGACAATGAGTTACGCCCGTTGGAAGATGCAGTCGAAAAAACGGGCATTCTTCCTACTGCTGATGCCAAGCGGATATTCGAGAGGTCACGCGACCTCGGGTTCTATGCTATGAATATAGCTGAGCATCATGGTGGTGGTGGATTATCTGCACTTGATTGGGTGCTAGTCGAAGAACAATTCGGCCACACCACAGATATTCTTATTCGTCGTGCCTTTGGCAATGTTTATGAAATTTTGTTGTCTGGGACCCCAGAGCAGCATGCCCGCTGGCTGACGCCGAGTGTTAAGGGAGAGCGGACGTTCTCTGTCGCCTTCACTGAGCCGGGCGCTGGATCAGATGCGGCAAGTATCAAAACCACAGCCCGACGTGATGGTGATGGATGGGTCTTGAGTGGTCAGAAGACTTTTATTTCTGATGCTCATTATTCAGATTTTTTTGTTGTAACCGCCGTCACAAATAGCTCGGCCGGTGCCCGTGGAATTTCGACGTTTATCATTGATAAGGGATTGGAGGGTTTCACTATTGGTCCCGATCAGCTGATGATGGGCTTACGTGGAACCACACATGCGGAGCTGTTTTTCGATGATGTGAAGCTGGGCGCTGAGGCGCTTTTGGGTCCGGAAGGTGGCGGGCTCAAATTGGCGCTGCAGACGCTTGGTCGTATTCGTCTCGCACAAATTTGTGCCCGCGCCATTGGTAAGGCAACGCACGTTTTAGACATGACTATTGAACATGCCCGCCAGCGTAAACAGTTTGGGCAATCGATTGGTGAGTTTCAGATGGTCCAGCAGATGCTTGCCGATAGTGCTATGGAAATCAATAGCGCGCGTCTAACGCTGCATGACACAGCACGTATGATTGATAAGGGTAATGATGTGCGGGAAGAAATTTCCATGGTTAAGGTGCAGGCTTCAGAGACGTTGGGCCGAGTTGTTGACCGAGCTGTTCAGGTTTTTGGCGGTTCGGGTTATGCCAAGGATTTGTCCATAGAAAGATACTACCGGGACGCACGGATTTGCAGAATTTACGACGGGACTTCAGAAATTCATCGCTCTGTTATTGGCCAAGCATTATTGAAAGGTTCCCCGCACCTTTATGACATGGTGGCACAATGATAAAAAATAAATTTATCGACCGCGAGCAGGTTGCAGCGTTAATTAAAGATGGCGACACGGTTGGCCTGATTGGTGGCGGCGGCGGCCTTGTTGAGGCGACGTTGCTGCATCATGAAGTTGAAAAAGGATTTTTAGGCACGGGTAAACCCCGCGACCTGACCATAATCCACGCCCTTGGCGTCGGTGACCGTGAACAGCGGGGGCTTAACCGGTTCGCCCATGAAGGCATGGTCAAAAAGGTTATTGGTGGGCACTGGGTCTGGTCACCGCGTATGCAGGAATTGGCCCGTGACAACAAAATTGAAGCTTACGTATTGCCGGGTGGGGTGATGATGCAGCTAATGCGTGAAGTTGCTGCCAAACGTCCCGGTCTGATCACTCATGTCGGGCTTGGGACTTTTGTTGATCCACGCCTTGACGGAGGTCGGATGAACGATGCGGCCAAAGATGAACTGGTCAAGCTGATCGAAATTGATGGCCAGCAATATCTTCGCTATCTACCCCTTCCCGTCGATGTAGCTTTGCTAAAGGGCTCGTTCGCTGATGAAGATGGAAATATCAGCCTAGATGAGGAGCCAGCGAACGTCGATATTTACGCAATGGCGGCAGCTGTCCACAACGGTGGTGGAAAGGTCATCTTTCAGGTGAGAAAACGTGTCAAAAACGGTGAATTGGCAGCCCGCTCAGTTCGCATTCCTTCGGCAATTGTTGGTGCTATTGTGGTCGACGAAGAGCAGCGCCAGGGGTACAATCTGATTTATGATCCAGCTATTTCTGGCGAGAAGGTAATACCCAAGCCCGACGTTCCCATGTCCCCTTTTTCTGTACGCCAGATCATAGCGCGTCGGGCACATGAAGAGCTCCATGATGGTGCCGTCATTAATTATGGCTTTGGTATTCCCGATGAAGTTGCTGGCATCGTCGCTGCGCGGGGCGATCTTGGGCGGTATTATCAAACAATCGAACATGGTACCTACGGCGGCACCTTGCTTTCTGGCTCCATGTTTGGATACGCGTATAACCCGTCCTGTATGATTGATGGCCCTTCACAATTTGATTTTTATTCTGGTGGTGGTCTCGATATTGCTTTCCTTGGTTTTGGTGAGATTGATCAGCATGGCAATGTCAACGCATCAAAACTGGGTGGACTTACGGTAGGTCCTGGAGGCTTTATCGATATTGCCCAGAACGCCCAAAAAATGGTCTTCGTTGGGACTTTCGATACGAAAGGAGCCAAGCTGAATATAGGTGATGGCACCATGGAAATTGAGACCCATGGAGCTATTGGAAAGCTAGTCAAAGAGGTTGATCAGATTACGTTTTCCGGAACTCAGGCTATTGCCCAGGGACAAACCGTACTCTACGTCACTGAACGTTGCGTATTCGAGCTTCACGCAGACGGTCTTCATCTTGTTGAAGTTGCCCCCGGTGTTAGTGTTGAGAACGATATTTTGAACCAAATGGCTTTCCGACCAATCATTGCCGATGATCTTCAGCTAATGTCATCGTCTCATTTTTTGGAGAATATCACATGAAACCCGTCTGTTTAGCCATCATTGGTGGAGGTGTTATCGGACGTCGTCACGCTGGCGCAATTGCTGAAAATCCGAGTGCAGAACTGTTTGGAATAGTCGATCCAGCCCCGACGGGTAAGGAGTTGGCCGAAGATATGGGCGTTCCCTTATATGGCGACATACAGGCCTTATTTGATGCAGGGTCTGTTGACGGGGTTATTGTTTCGACACCAACCGTGCACCATTGCTCACCGACGCTGGCGGCGTTGAAGGCGGGTGTCCATGTCCTAGTTGAGAAGCCAATCATGCCAACGCTCGAGCAGGCAGAACAGGTTGTTGCCGTGTCTGAAGAGGCCAAACGCCATGTTATGGTTGGTCATCACCGGCGCTATTATGCGCAGGTTCATAAAGCGCGCGAGATCATTCAATCAGGTGAACTGGGTCAACTTGTCGCCGTCAGTGGGCAATGGACGGTCCGCAAAAATGCTAATTATTATGACCCCGATTGGCGCAAAAACTGGGTAGCCGGTCCAATCCTGACCAACCTGATTCATGAGATTGATACCCTTCGTTATGTTTGCGGCGAGATTGCCTCCATCTCTGCTGAAATTTCCAATGGTGTCATGAATTTTGAGAAAGAAGACGTTGCAGCAATGGTCATGCGCTTTGAGAGTGGGGCGCTCGGTACATTTGTAGTTTCAGATCAGGCGACTTCGCCCTGGGCCTGGGAGTTTTCAACGGGCGAGACGCCAGCGTTCCCCAAAACTGGACAAAATTCTGTTCGCTTCATGGGCACCAAGGCTGCTTTGGATTTCCCAAACCTGGCACTTTGGCATCATGGCGACGGCGCGCCGGATTGGAATCACGCAATTAACCCTGACGAGATCCCGCTTGAGCTTGGTAATGCCTATGCCCGCCAAATCGAGCATTTCTGCGCAGTAATTTTAGGTAATGAGAAGCCGCGCATAACGGCACGTGACGCAACTGAGACATTACGCACAACTCTGGCGGTGTTCGATGCGGCGCACTCCGGCAAACGGGTCATGTTGTGACCAGCAACCCAACCATCCGTGTCGCCGTCACAAATCACATAATGACCATCACCATGGACAGACCAGACGTGTTGAACGCGCTCGACCCTTCTTCGCATCACCAACTTGGTGAAGCCCTTGATCGCTTCGCTGCTGCTGATGATTTGCGGGTAGCCATCATAACTGGGGCTGGTGACAGGGCTTTTTGTGTTGGATCTGATTTAAAAGTACGTTCTGAGATGGGGGGTGATGATATGCCGCCCAGTGGATTTGGCGGAATGGCCGAACGCTTTGGTCTGCTCAAACCCGTAATTGCAGCAGTTAATGGTCATGCTATTGGTGGCGGCCTAGAACTTGTTCTGGCGTGTGATATGGCAATCAGTGTGCCTCATGCTAAATTTGGATTGCCAGAGGTCAAGGTTGGCCTGGCAGCTGCAGGTGGCTTGCACCGCTTGGCGCGGCAATTGCCTTTGAAGCACGCTATGGAAATAGCTCTCGGCGGAAATCTGTTCGATGCAGCTCAGGCAAAGGAATACGGCCTGATCAACCGCGTTGTGGCGGCTGAAGACCTGAGCTCAACGGTGGCTAAGTTAGCTGAAGGATTGCTCGATTGTGCGCCGATGTCCTTACGTGCAACTAAACAAATGATGATAGAAGGGTTGTCGCAGCCTTCTCTTGATGCTGCTTTTGGGGCTGAATACCGTGCTTATAATGCTATGCTGACAAGCGAAGACGCAAAGGAAGGTTCTGAAGCTTTTCTGGAACGACGCAAACCTGACTGGAAAAACCGGTAAGTTTAATCTTCAAAATCTCCAGCGGCGGCTAAACCGCCAACCTGAAAGACAGTTTCCATTTCACCCCAGACGTATTACGTTGTTTCAACTTCGGCTTAAGTGCGGAACTGTTCTGAGCTGTCTTTTGGTGTCCACCCAAGATAAGCAGTGTGGTTGGTGTCCTACTTTTGTTCCATATTACTTAATGCATCGTAAAGTATAGATTAGATTAAATATTTTTTTCAATAGCCTATGCATACTGAGAATATTTGTTGATGGTTGATTTAACAGGTTGCGCCGCTTTACATGTAATGGCTTTCTTGGCCACGGACGATGGAGACCAAAGTGTCGAGCGTTGGTGTGGGTATGCCGTGTTCCTGCGCCAAGCGAACGATGGTTCCGTAAATTCGGTCAACTTCCGTGGGTCGCTCAGCTCGTAGATCTGCACAAAGAGAAGATTTAGCGTCTCCAGTTCCCGCCGCCACATTGGTTAATTTATCTAATATTTGGTGCCTCTCTGATTCGTTGATAACAACACCACATGCTGTCGCTACCGCGGCCGCTTCACTAAGAGCTCGGTGAATGGTTGCCGCTAATTCTGGAATTTTAATCATGTCGGCGGAGCATAGATCAGTTGTTCCTGATGCCGCTGAGAGGCCAATATTCCCAAGTAGTTTCTTCCACATATCCAATCGAATATTTGTGCTAGCATGGGTATCGAGGCCCGCAGTGGAGAAAGCTTGGGCCAGGTTTTCGATGCGTGGCGTTATAGGTCCGGCGTTGGGTCCAAACAATTCGCCTACGTAGGTCGGTAAGTCACTATAATTGCGAACAATCCCTGGCCCTTCGAGCATACCTGCCTGTGCTGTCAAAGCTCCAATAACACGGCTTTCACCAATTACGTTTGCGATAACCTCTTCATTACCGATGCCGTTTTGAAAGCTGACGACGGTTGTATGATCACCAAAGATCGCAATAGCATTTTTTACTGCGTCCTCAGTATGCATGGCTTTGCACTGGACAATGACTATATCGGCGATACCTAACGTGTTCGGATCCGTGGTTGCCTTAATACCAACAAAGCGATTTCCGCCATAGCCAATTATTTTTAAGCCGTTTGAATTGATTGCGTCAACGTGTTCTTGATTAACGTCAACCAAGGTTACATCGAGTCCGCCCTCAAAGAGTAGACCGCCAAACAGGCCGCCAATTCCGCCGGCACCAATAACGATTACTTTTGGGGAACTCTTTTTATTCATCTGTAAAACCTTTTTTCTAAGCATTAAAACGCATAGGTTTAAACTTGATTATTTTGCGGATGTTAATCAATAGTACGCTGAGAATTATTAATCAAAAGAATTTCAATTATCTTTAATTACTTACCACATTATGATGAATTATATAATTAATACTTTTATATAAATATATACTGATCTTAAAT
>JAPKAX010000073.1 GCA_028825025.1 Rhodospirillales bacterium
CGTTGGCCGGTTATATCTTGTAAACTGCAGGCCTCTTAGATATGCGTCGTTACTTCCATTAATTGATCAGCGTGTTTACTATCTATGTGTTCCATCACAGATTTAATCTGTTCTGTTGAATCCATGATGGTATTCGTCGCCGTTTCAGCCGCTTGCACAATCGCATCAAGCTCATCAGCAGATGTCGGTATATAGTCATCACGCACTTCATCAGGACGCAACGCCGCAATGTCTGATTTTTCATCATGAATATAATTAGAGAGAGTTTGAAAATCCAAATACAACTCAAGACCATCATCTGTTAAGTCCCCTTTTATGGTGGACATAATCGTTTTCACCACGGACGATATTTCAGATACCTTAACAACATCACCATGAACGTCACGAAGCGCGACAAGTTCACTTTTAATGTTTAGATCAGTGCTATTATTAGCAACTATCTTGAAATCCCGTTCGCTATATACCTACACCTCAACCGGGCACGGGTGAAATACTTTAGAATTCGCCAAGAACACTCGTCATTTTACTCTTTAATGTTTCAGCACTAAAAGGTTTAACGATGTAATTCGAAACACCAGCTTGCTTTGCAACAATGACGTTTTCAGACTTACTTTCCGCAGTAATCATAATAAATGGTAAATGCTTCAATTTATCATCCGCACGAACTTCGCGAAGCAATTGAATGCCTGTCATTGGCTCCATGTTCCAATCAGATATCACAAAACCGAAGTCTTGTTGACGAAGCTTTTGCAAGGCCATAGATCCATCAGTAGCTTCTTCAATGTTCCCGAAATTCAACTGGCGGAGTAAGTTCCGCAAAACTCTAAGCATGGTTTTATAATCATCCACAATCAGAATAGGCATACTCTTATCAATGGCCACCTAGCACTCCATTCATTAGTTTGAGGTTTCAATCAAATACTATTTCCCATCACCCGATTGAATTTCCTCAGCTTTTTATTTTTACAATGGCTTCCCCTATTCGGACAAGTCTAATCGTTACCAAATCAAAATGAATCAGCCGCCAATTTCAGGAAGTTTGCGGAGCTGTCGTAACTCAACCGTCATTTCCCGGGCTTTTGCAGGGTTCATCTTAGCCATAACTGGTGCGAGTTTCCGTTCCTTCATCCGTTCAGCAACTTCTAGTAATGTTTGCATTTCCAAGTCTTCAAATATATTCGCAGCATCTTTCGGTTTCATATTTTCATAAATTTTGACTAGGCTCAAAAGTTTTGCATCTTGTTGTTTATCAAATTTCTGGATCAGGCCATCAATCGTTGCCTGTAAATTCTGCAATTCAGCCACTTTTTTATCAATACGAGATTCGGCCGCTTGCATTAAACCGTTCCTAATATCTAATTCCTTTTCGCGTTTATTAATTTCCTCACGACGAATGGATAAATGCTGAAGCAGTTCAATTTCTGCCGTCGTAAGCAAGGTTGGATCATTGGTAATTAATCGTGACTGCTCAATATCGGAATCTAGATCCGCAGCGTTTTGTTGTGCATCTTGTACGTCGGCTTCTGGTTTTTCATCAGGCCTAGGATCTTCCTGTGCGCCTGCACCTGTTTGTGCAATAGCGCCCGCCACCTCAAAAATTGGCGTTTTAAGCTCTTCAATACCATCCCAAATATTGCTCACCTTAATCGACAGCATCATAGCTGCAAAAAATATTGTTATGGGTAAAAACCGAATTTTTGATAATAATTTCATTGCACTAAAACCTTAAGATATCGGCGATATAATCACACAAAAACTAAGCAAATATTAACTGGCGGATCGAAGCGCCTTTAACAATTCTTTTTCTGCTTCTGAAACGCCTTCAGAATCAATACGATCTGTTACATTCGCCTTCAGCCCTGATGGCTTATTTACATCACGACCGACCGGTTCTGAGAGACCAGCCCCAACATCAAGTTTTACCGATGCTTTTGTAGGCTTAGGTGCGTCAACAGGCACATCACCGCGCGAGAACCGCACAGATTCCTCAAGCCGATCAGCAGCAGAACTGCCACGTTCTGTTAAGAAAATCAAATCATCACGCATAGATTCAGCTTTCCCAATTTGATCCTGTAAACCTCCAACACTAGATGTTAACCGTGTAATACTTTCATCAGCCCGTGTTGTCGATGCATGGAAATTTATTGCAAGCTTTTCAAGCTCACCCCGGTCGCGTCTTAAGTTTCCAAGGCGTTTGTTTAAAACTATAGCATACCCAATAGTCACCATCAAAAGTATGGCAACGACGATATCAATAATAAGTGCAAAAGACATATCAGCAGCCTGTATATTGTTGATCAATTATCATGATTGACTCTGGGGGTTTTTGGGAGCTCGATCACCAATTTGGATGGCGATTTTGTTCCCTTTACGCCCCATTCGTCCGGTATACATTGGAATATCACCACAATTCAAAAGAATGTCAGTATCAGGCGTTGCGCTCAACATTATACGTGAACCTACCTTTAAATCAAAAACTTCACTTAAACGCATAAATTGTGAGTCGATAACAGCTTCTAAATCCACTTCGGTCATCCACAGCTCTTCAGCGAGGTGTGTTTCCCAAATTGAATCTCGACCAAACTTTTCTCCCATAAACATTTGCAACAGGAGCTCACGAACCGGCTCTAGTGTAGCATATGGGATCAAAAGCTCCAATCGGCCGCCACGATCTTCCATATCAATCCGTAGGCGCGTGACAATAGCTGCGTTCGATGGCCTAGAAATTGTCGCAAACCGCGGGTTCGTCTCTAATCGATCAAAGCGGAAGGTTACAGGGCTAAGGGGCTCAAACGCCGTGCCTAAATCAGCCAACATCACATGCACCATTCGCTCAACCAAGGACCGTTCAATCGTCGTGTATGGCCGTCCTTCAATCCGCATGGCGGCCGTACCCCGACGCCCCCCTAACAACACATCGATAATCGAATAAATCAATGATGAATCAACGGTGATAAGGCCAAAATTATCCCATTCTTCGGCCTTGAAGACACTAAGCATTGCTGGCAAAGGAATTGAGTTTAGATAATCGCCAAACCGGATTGATGCAATGTTATCTAGATGAACCTCGACGTTATCGGATGTAAAATTACGAAGAGACGTCGACATAAGTCGCACAAGGCGGTCAAAGACGACCTCCAACATAGGAAGACGTTCGTAAGAAACCAACTGACTCGACAGGATGGCCTGAATGCCTGATTTCTCAACCTCTTCATGATCTTCATCAAAACCAAGCAGGCTATCGATTTCATCCTGGTTAAGGACCCGTGTAGCCTCTCTCCCGCCACCCATAGTAGCATCATCGCCGCCAGTGCCGTCGCCATCGTCGTCCATCATGGCTTCCCATTCGGCAGCTAATCCGTCTTGGTCTTGGTCTTGGTCTTGGTCTTGGTCTTGGTCTTGGTCTTGGTCTTCTCCGTCGTCGTCTCCCCCGTCCACGCCCATGGACGCTTCCAACTCGGCAGCTAAGGCATCATCATCAATTTCTTCACTTGGAGAGGTCATGTTTCTATAAATCCGTTACAATACACATTGTATATATCTCGAATAATCACTGGACCAACATTTCTTTAAACAAAACATCTTTTATCCCAGCCGGTGCCGTAGCGGCACTAACGCGACGCATGAGTTCTTCGCGTAATCGATACATCCCAGCAGAACCCTTCAAGTCATCAATCCGAAGTTCCCTTAGATAAACTTGAAAATTATCTATAACCCGAGGCATCACGCTTTCAATGAGAGGGACATCAGATGCTCTTTCAAGCTCTAAACTTATTCGAATTTTTAAAAAACTAGATTTACGTCCCCCCGTATTGAGGTTTACCAAAATTTCTTGCAAATCATAAAATACTGCTCGCTGATCCCCGCCCTCGCCTTCTCCCTCTGCGTGGGCATCTTCTTCTTTTACTTCGACTCCGGTAATCATTTGAACAACGGGGTCCAAAAGCCCTGTGAAATAGGCACCTGCCAACCCGCCGACAATAAGCAGCAAAATCAGAACGATGATCATTAATAGCTTTTTACTCCCCCCGCCTTCGGAGGAGTCTTCATCTTCAGACGCACCGCTTGTTTCAGCGTCGTCCATTTCTTCTTCATTGGCCATTTTTTACTTTCGGACAAATAGATGCAAACAATAATTCCAACCGCAGCCATAGTTTATTGCATCTTAGTTAACAACTAATTGAACTCCCGCATGTACCCATACCATGTAAGTGTACACTTAGATTAACATCTATAATACATATAGAATTCACAACGAATCATAGAATACCAAATGTGGGGTTTTCAGGGCAACTCCTGAAATATGTTTAGAATCCAACTTGACCACCCCGTGTCGGTAAAAGCTGCCGAGCGATCTTTGTCGAAGCTTCCTCAAACATCAAATAGTCGAGGTATAATTCACTTAACACACTGATTTAATTACTTAAATTTGTTGGCACGACAAATGCATTGATATGGACAGAACGTGTGAAAGCATGAAAATAAGGAATTCGTTATGGAAGCAACAAGTTACATCGCATTGTCTAGGCAGTCTGGTTTAAAACGACAATTGGACGTCGTCGCCAATAATTTGGCGAATATGAACACATCAGGCTTTAAAGGCGAAAAGATGATGTTCGTCGAACATTTAACCAAATCTGTTGGTGGTCACAGACCTATTTCAGAAAAAATTACCTATGTTCGCGATATTGCAACAGTACGTGATTTTAGCAAGGGCCCTCTAGAATCAACTGGTAACCCTCTTGATTTAGGCGTCGCTGGCGAAGGCTACTTTACGATCAAAACAGATTTAGGTGATCGTTATACCCGCAACGGCCGATTTCAATTAGACCAAGACGGTCAAATGGTTAACCAACAGGGTTTCCCTGTTATGGCAGAAGGTGGGCAACCCATCTTTTTTGCCCCCGGCGATACCAATATTACAGTTTCGGAAGATGGCACAATCGGCACAAAAAATGGTGAGCTGGGAAAAATATCACTTATTAAATTTAACAACGAACAAATCTTAAGGCCTGGTGCGGGTGGTTTGTTTTCGATTGACCGCCCCAGAATAGAGAACGAAATTGAGGGCGATGGCGATGATGGTATTAATGGACTTGCAGTACAGGTCGAAAGACCAAACATCAAACAAGGGACACTAGAAGGCTCGAACGTCATGCCTATCCTTGAAATGTCAAAGATGATTGCTGTGCACAGAGCCTACGACAGCGTCAAGAATCTGGTCGAACGCGAAGACGACCGCATGCTTCAAATGGTTCGAACAATGGCAAAGGTCGGATAACGATCGTCTGCGAACCAGAGCAAAATCGGAGCGAATGATTACATTCGTGAACGTGGTTTTATCGTACTATCAATTAGTTAGGGCGTTTACAGCGATCCAAGAATTGCAGGAAACGCTCCAGTGATTAAAAATTAAGGAAGGACGTGAAAATGAGATCATTAGACATTGCAGCAACGGGAATGTTGGCTCAACAGCGAAATGTGGAGGTTGTTTCCAACAACCTTGCAAACATGAACACAACCGCCTACATGCGGCGGCGGACAGAGTTTCAGGATCTTATTTATCAAGATTTACGCCGTGTTGGATCAACGTCTTCGGATGCCGGAACGGTTGTCCCGACAGGCGTTCAGCTGGGCCTAGGTGTTAAGCTTGCTGCCGTCTACCGAATTCATGAACAAGGCAATTTATCGGCTACCGACAATACGTTTGACTTGGCGATCCAAGGCAAAGGTTATTTTCAGATAACGATGCCTACGGGCGAAACCTCGTATACCCGCGACGGAACATTCCAATTAGACGGATCGGGCCAGCTGGTAACCCATGATGGCTATACCGTTCAACCAGGGATCAACATTCCAGCTAACGCAATTGATATTTCAGTCAATGGATCTGGCGAAGTTCAAGCAAAAATTCAAGGCCAAGCAGCCTTGCAAACCGTTGGTCAATTAAGCCTTGCATCGTTCCCAAACGAAGCGGGGTTAGAATCAATCGGTGGTAACTTATACCTGGAGTCGCCAGCGTCTGGATCATCAACCACAGCAGCTCCCGGTTCGACAGGGTTTGGTGCAATCCTTCAGGGCTTCTTAGAAACATCTAACGTGAACGCGGTTGAAGAGATCTCGAACCTAATTTCTGCCCAGCGTGCTTACGAAATGAATTCAAAAGTGATTAAGACTTCTGATGAAATGCTCGGCACTTTGGCCCAACTTAGATAGGAATTAGGACAATGAAACGCCTATTTTTAGCTCTTCTCATGCTCGGCACTATCGGATTCACCCCATCCAGTGCCACAGCGAGTGGAAGTCAAAACTCAGCTGCCATTTTAACTGAATTTGCACCCAACGTAATGCTACGGGATTCAGCACTCGTCGATGCTAAAGTCATCTATTTAGGCGACTTGTTCTCAAATACAGGCAACAAAGCTGACAAGCCCTTAGCCCACGCCCCAAAGCCTGGAAAACGCGCTGTTTTTGATGCCCGTTGGCTTTATCGAGTGGCTAAAGCATACAAATTGAATTGGCGTCCATTGAGTAATAGAGACACGATTGTGGTTCAACGGTCATCCAGCATCATAAGCCAGGAAGAAATTGCCGAACAATTACAGTATGTTTTAGTTGAACAAGGGGCTGACCCAGAAATGGAGCTTCATTTTTCCACGCGCATGTTGAGTATGCATGTCGCGGGAGAAGGAAAGTTTGAAGTAGGCTTTGAAAACGTAAATTTTGATACACGAACCCTCCGATTTAGTGCAATAATCCATGCCCCCGCAGGTGATCCGACAGCAACAAGAAAACGCCTAACCGGTCGCCTTCATAACACGACGGAAATACCCGTTGCTGCACGCCGCCTTCTAAAAGGTGAAATCATCAGCAAATCTGATCTTCGCTGGCTTAAAGTTCGCACTAGTCGCCTTCAAAATGACGCCGTCTCGAATTTGGAGGACCTTATTGGGAAAACCCCTAAACGAGGTATTCGGGAAGGGCAACCGATCCGTAGGTCAGCAGTTAGAAGGCCTATTTTAGTCGAAAAAGGGAGCTTGGTCACCATAGTGCTCCGCGCTAAAAAAATGCTCTTAACTGCTCGAGGAAAAGCCCTGCAGCATGGCAGCGAAGGCGATGTTATTCGCATTGCGAACACGCAAAGCAACCAAACAATTGAAGCTGAAGTCGTTGGTTCTGGGCGCGTAGCTGTATACCAGCCAACACTGATAGCTTTAAACTAGGAAAAATACCGCACGCAACGGTAAATGGAGATAATAATGAAAACTCTAAAATTAACCCACACTTTTCGGGCAGTCACGTTGACAGCTTTAGCACTTGTCGTGTTGAGCGGATGCAATACTTTAAGTCGTATATCAGAAGTTGGCGAGGCACCAAAGCTAAGCAACATAAAAAACCCAACGACACGTCAAGATTATCGGCCCGTCAGCTTACCCATGCCTGCGCCTGAAATTGCTGAAGACAACCCCAATTCCTTATGGCGGTCAGGTGCACGAGCCTTCTTTAGAGATCATCGGGCCAAAGAAGTTGGTGATATTGTTACTGTAAAAATGTCATTAAGCGATAGTGCGACGTTCGCAAACAAAACCGAACGGGCGCGAGCTGACACTGAAGATGCTGATTTAAATGATCTGCTGGGTTTCGAAAGCGAGTTGACCAAAGTACTTCCAGAGGGCATTGGTTCACCAGGCCAAATTGTCAATTTTGGGAGCACCCATGACACCTCTGGCGATGGCACGATAACAAGGTCTGAGGCTTTAAGCCTGACATTTGCAGCCGTTGTCACACAAATATTACCTAACGGATCGTTGGTTATCATGGGCCGTCAAGAAGTCAGTGTGAATTCTGAACTTCGCGAACTTGTCGTAACCGGCGTTATCCGACCAAGTGACATCGATTCTGACAACACAATTTCCGATGATAGTATTGCTGAGATGCGTGTCGCTTATGGCGGACGCGGTTCATTAAGCAGTTTGCAAAAACCCCGTTGGGGCATGGAAATGTGGGATATACTGTTCCCGTTCTAGGCGGCAAATGCCTTACCTAGTAGACAAACTTAAGGCCGGGGCACAAGCGCCGGCCTCTTTTTTTGCTGAAATCAAACAAGCAAATTAATCTAGGTCAAACCGAAAACAACATCAATTAATCGTCGCGATGTGTCTTTTCCATACGCTCGTGCCGCTCCTGAGCTTCAATGCTCATTGTTGCAATCGGGCGAGCTTGTAATCTGGAAATACTGATTGGTTCGCTTGATTCTTCACAAAATCCATAAGAGCCATCTTCAATGCGGTCCAATGCTTCATCAATTTTATTGATCAGCTTGCGGGCGCGATCTCTGGTTCTGAGTTCTAATGACCGGTCCGTTTCAACCGATGCTCGGTCTGCGATATCAGCTTCAGTAGCCCCACCTTCTTGAAGAGGGCTGAGCGTATCGCTGGACATGTTTAATAATTCAGCTTTCCAGCTTAATAATTTTTGGCGAAAATATTCCGACATTCGTTCATTCATGAACGTTTCTTTGTTTGTCGGCTTATAGCCAGGTGGCAAAGTTATATTCATTCTTATACTCTGGCTCCTGTAATTATAAAGGCGCCGGGAATATATGTTGGGTCGTCGGTCATCGCAAGTCTCAATTCAAACTTTTAATAATCATGTTAAATATTTAAACAATTAAAAGATGCAAAAAGCCGTATTTAACCAGCAGGTTTGGCCCGTCGCGACAGTTTTGCGATCTCTACTTCCGCCCGAAGTTCAATTTCGGATATGATTTCATTTAACTGATCATCATCGCTCGAATGGCGTTTTTGACGAAGATGTTGGGCTAAATCCGTCAACTTTTCTTTCGGCATGCTACCGTTCAAAACGCCGGATTTCAGTGCATCTAAACGCTCTAACAAGTCTTCACCGTATGTAACGGCCAATTTACGTGAACGCTGGTCCACGGCATCTGGTACTTCTTGAACCGAGAATAAAGCGTCAACATTGCCGACCAACCCGCTTTCAACAGTAGGTGCAGCACTTGTTTCACCTTGAACACTTTTCAAACTTAAAGAAAATGCATCACCACTAGTAGAATCAGCACCCTTTTTCCGCGTTGCACCAACATCTTTAGCTCCGCCTGTTTTAGAAACTTTCATTGATGCCTCATAATAACATCCCAACTTGATTAAATTGACTCGCAAAGCTTAGCGCAATCAACGTCCAATATATTAATATCAGTGTACGCGAACATCTACCATCCACCAATCTGAACTTAAATGAAATAGATTAAACAAAAAATAAAGGTAGTAAAATTTAGTTTTCAGGCTGGATTGAATTTCGTTTCGGCCCTAAACCTTTTATTTAAGCTCGGCAGTATTTGCATAGCTAAGGCAAGATAGGGGTAAGAAGATCATATCCACCCTAAAAGTAATTAAATAAACACATCAATTTCAATTAGTTAGACGCTCAATTAGTTGGCATAATTATTGCTACAATAAAGCTGTATTTAGCCAAATGTCCGTCTTTTGGACCGCAAATTCTTGGAGCACGCCATGGTTGGTTTTAACTTCTATCAGACCAGTACGCTAGCAATGCGAAGCAACGCGCATGCCTTAAACTCGATTGGTAATAATATCGCCAATGTGAACACCGGAGGTTATAAACGTACAGACACGCATTTCGAGACACTACTCAGCAAAACACTTGATAAGAACCAATCAGATCTTGGTGGTGTAAGACCTAAAGACTATCAAATTATTGATCAACAAGGAGCCATAACCAGCACGAAAGGTGATCTTGATCTAGCTATTGTTGGTGATGGTTTTTTCCAACTCAGCAATTCTTTAACCGATTTTGAACCTGAAAATCTTTTCTATACCCGCGATGGGTCATTTCAAACTCTGAAGACTGATGAAACATCAAGTGTTATAGCTGATGATGGAAACACTATTACGATAAATAACGGTTATCTAGCAGATAAAAATGGACTTTTCTTATTAGGCTGGTCACCAGAAACGGATGGAACGTTCTCGAATACGGGAACAATCGCACCGATGCGCGTCGATTCATTTGCATTCGCGCAAGAATTCCAACCAACGACAGCAGTTAAGTTAGGCCTGAACTTACCTTCAAATGCTTTGATAACTGCAGACCATGCCGCGACAGTACTGAATGCTAACAATGGAAACTTAAGTACTGAAATGGAAACATTCAGCCTCGAAGTTATTGATTCTAATGGCAACAAACAGACTGCCAATTTAAACTTCACCAAAGGCGCTACCAATCAATGGGAGGTCTCTGCTACAACTAGTCGGCTTTCCTCGCCACAAATAGACGCTTTAATTATACAAGGGACAGTTGAAGCTGGTGATAAGTATACAGTAACCGTAAATGGTAATGCCGTGTCCTATACGTCAACGGGAGCAGAACCTGATTTAGCAACAGTAAGGGCAAATCTTGTCGCAGCAATTAATGCAGATGTTGTTGTTGGCAATCGGGTCACCGCAAATGTAGGCGCTGCTAGCGGAGAAATCACACTTACAGAAAACCCAGGTACAACAACGCCCCAAGTAAATACTCTTACAATTGCCGGAACAGTAGAAGCTGGAGATCAATATACGGTAACAGTTGATGGGAACAACATAACCTACACGGCGATAGGCACAGAAGTCGGATTAGCAGGTATCCGCGATGGTCTTTTAGCAGCCATCACAGCAAACCTAGGCGCAAGCACTCTTGTGACGGCAGCCGCCGGAGCTGCAAACGGAGAAATAACCCTGACCGCTATTGCTTCTGGAACGTCTTTCGCCTCTACCGCAACTGCAAATGTAACAGGCGCTACTACTGATAATACTGCAACATCAACCACGACCCTAGCGAATGATGACGGTACTTCAATAATAACTCAGGGCTCAACGACCGGCGCCGGGGCCATCGCTCAAAAAGACACCGTTACATTAACTGGAACTCCTGAGCTAAATGATATTTATTCAACAACTATAAATGGAAAAACTGTTACGTATACGGCGACCGGAGCTGAAGCCGGTATTAATGGAATTCGTGACGGCCTAGTCAATGCAATTAATGGGGATACAAATGTTAACGGCATTGTTTCTGCGGTAGCCGCTGGGGCTGGCTCATTCACTATCACGGCTCAAGCAGCTGGAAACACTCTAATCACATCCACAGCAACAACAAACGTCGCTTTTGGCCTAGATGATAGTACATCTGCAATTGCAAACACTACCGCAGCCGTCGCTGTTACAGACGATAACTCAATAATTATCGCATCAAAAACAAATTTTCAAACATCAGCAGCACAAACGTTCGATTACTCTCAACTTGGTCTTATAAGCACAAACCCTGCCACGCTTAATTTTGCCCTCGATTTTGCTGATGGGGGAACTTCGACATTTAATCTCGATATAGGTGATTTCACTCAATTAAGTGGTGCCTTTTCAATTTTTGACATTAGCCAGGATGGCGTGGCTCAAGCAAATATAATCGATGTTAGTTTCGATTCGAAAGGTCACGTTCTGGGAAAATTTGACGACACAACGGAGCGACTCATTTACAAATTACCACTGTCTGTATTCACTAATCCGAATGGATTAGAAACAAAGAATGGCATGGTATTCAAGGAATCATTCGATTCTGGAGCGGCACAAACGGTCGCAGCAGATGTATCGGGTGTTGCCACTTTCGCAACGTTTGCACTCGAACTATCTAACGTCGATATTACGGGCGAATTCACTAAAATGATGATGGTACAAAATGCCTATAACTCGAATGCGACCGTATTTAAAACAGTCGACGAAATGATCATGGTCGCACGCGATTTAAAGGCCTAACCCAACCGTTCAAACGGCGCATTTATTACCGGGCAAATTCTGCCTGAATAACGAAACTTTACTTTGACTACTTAAACCACACCCCAATATTTAAATATAATCGTTTGTTTTCAATAAATTATCTCAATTAAAAACTGGCACGATAATCGCATAACAATAGATGAAATTACAATGTGCGGACAAAACAGGTGATGTGATGAAGACAATTGTAAAAAAAATGATTAACAAAAAGATCGTAAAAACGTGTATTGCTTTTGCAGCGTTGATACTTTCTTTCACTACATCCACTTCTACTGATGCCTCATCTCGGATCAAAGATATTGTCCAGTTTGAAGGCGTACGAGACAACTTACTTGTCGGTTATGGATTGGTCGTTGGCTTAGGCAACACAGGTGACACTTTAGCAACGGGGCATTTCACAAAGCAAAGCCTTCAAGCCATGCTGAACCGCTTAGGAGTTAAACCGACCAATGAAGGTCTTAATTCTAAAAACGTTGCCGCTGTGATGGTTACAGCAACCCTTCCTGCATTTTCACGCTTAGGTGGGCGAATTGATGTAACCGTAAGTGCATTAGGTGATTCTAAAAGCCTGCTAGGTGGAACACTTTTGGTTACCCCTCTATTAGGTGCTGATGGTGAAGTTTATGCGGTATCACAAGGTCAATTAGCCGTTGGCGGATTTGCATCAGTGGGTGAAGCTGAAACAATTGTTAAAGGAGTTCCGACCAGCGGACGAATTGCAAACGGAGCAATTGTTGAACGTGAATTAGGGTTCGATTTATCAAGTTTAAAATCTGTAAAGCTTACATTACGAAATCCAGACTTCACGACAGCCAGACGTATCGCTCAAGCCGTAAACGCGTTCTTGGGAACAACAGCAGCAGCTTCAACAGATCCATCAACGGTTGAGGTTAACGTACCTGCAAAGTACAAACAAAATGTTGTAAATTTATTGACCGATATAGAACAGCTTAGGATCGAACCCGATCAGTTGGCCCGGGTCGTTATTGACGAACAATCCGGTATCATTGTGATGGGTGAAAATGTACGGATTAGTACAGTTGCTATTGCACAAGGTGCACTGACCATTCGAATAACGGAAGCAAAGCAAGTATCGCAGCCCGGACCCTTTGCAGAAGCAGGAACGACAGCAATCGTCGACAGAACAAATACTGAAGTTGATCAAGGCCAAGATCAACGCCTGACGGTTGTTGAAGATGGCGTAACATTACAACAATTAGTAAACGGCTTAAATGCCCTTGGTATCGGACCCAGAGACATGATTTCAATCTTACAAGCAGTAAAAACAGCCGGTGCCTTACAGGCCGAAATAGAGGTGATGTAATGACTGGTATTTCAGCATCAAGTTTCACAATGCAAACGCAGAACGCGATGCTTGCAGGCAAGCGCGACTTCACGCCTACAAAAGGGCAAACGATAGATCAGATGCGCACGGTAGCAGAAGATTTCGAAGCCGTTTTTATTGGGCAAATGTTGCAACCGTTGTTTCAAAACATGGGTGCGGAAGAACCCTTTGGCGGCGGTGAGTCAGCTAAGAT
>JAPKAX010000326.1 GCA_028825025.1 Rhodospirillales bacterium
CCAGATCAGCGTGGACGCCCCTGATGCGCACAATATTATCTTTACTGCGCTGACCGCGGCATTGGTTAACTGCTACATAAACTGCAGCGCCTAGTTCGTTTCGGTTTTCCAACTCTGGGATAAGTTGCTCGACCTGCCAACGTGTAAGATTAGGCCAACGATTAAACAACGGGTCTGGGTTCACCCGCTCTGCGCTCTTGGGGATGTCCGTATAGGTTTCAATATTAATGATGCTTCTTTGGATGGATCAAGGTGATCGAGAAATTGTATTGCAGAATGGTTCATGGGTTGGCCCCGTGCGTTAGACTCAGGAAATTTTTGAGATTGCCGACCCGCCCAGCTATGAGCTTTTAAATAAGCGGGTCAGGCTAGTAGGTGACGCTAGGTTGGGCCATTTCTTGCTACTAACATAAAAGTGTACTTGCCATCGATGTGCTCGCCGTAGTTTGAGTGTTCAAAATATGCCGTACAATCATTACAATTGCATATTTTGAATATCATATTTGTGCGAAGGCATGTAACGTGAAAACCCGAGCTAATGGTTTGCCTATCTGCTTTCCAATGGTAGTCTGGGGAGATCATTTTAAGTACAGTCATTTCATCTGTAGTCATTTTAACATCCTCCAATTACCACCCAAGGGTCGATTCTCAATCCAGTTCTGAATGTCATCAGCCAGCCAGCCAACGGCCCGCTTTCCAAGTCGTTTTGGCCTTGGGAATTTGTTAGCTTTTATGAGATCGTAGATTGTCGATTTAGACAAAGACGTAGTTCTAGCCACTTCTGGCATACGTATCATTTGAAACATGATTTACTCCTGTAAAAACCGTAGTGATTGCAGGATGTCCTATTAGATTCGTTTTGTTTGGGTAGTAGACGTACCTAGGTGTTTAGCAGTTAACGCCCAATATTTTCTTTGGCATTTATGTAAGTATATGCCCTGAACTTTATCTTTTCACACCAGTATTTTCGAGCGTTTGTGTCGTCCTTACCGTCTTCACCAAATATCCCCATATGAGATAAATGATCGACAAACTTGCTCGCAGAAGACAGAATTTCGTTAGCCTTTGTTGGTCCGTTTGGTCCCATGTATATGTTGATAATGTTTTCGATTATCGGTTCCATCCGTTGAATTTCAAAGCCTCGCGCCGCATGCTGTCCTCTACCAATTGGCCAACATGTTTCATCAACTATGTCGACTTCCGTGCCGCCCATTAGGTGAAAGCGCTCTAAGGGCTTTGGCTGTAGTGTTTTTTTGCGCGGCATTATGCTTTCCGCAGCTTTACGACGTTATTGTTTTCCCCGGTGACCATCTTAGCCCAAGCATCTAGGGCGACGGCACGCTCAGTAAGTTTTTGGGCCTTGTTATAAACGGCAGCTACAGCTGAGGCTCGGCTGCCTGTGGCAACGTGGTTTTGAATGCGGTCGACGACACCTTCATCAAAGCCAGCCTCTGCAAGTGCCGTCGCTTGTGATCGACGCAGATCGTGTAATACCCAAGGCTCGAAGGACAGCTGTTGCCCAGCCTTGCCCCAAATTTCGCGGATGTAATTGTCTAATTTTAGTTTCGCTTTGCTGACGCCTGACGCGGCCCTTCTACCAGTTGTGGTGAATATAAAAGGACTTGGGTTATCAGCTTGTAACGTCTGCAGATTCAACAATTCTTTAATAGCCGGTTCGCTTAAATGAATAATATGAGGGCGTCCATTTTTTGGGTTGGGAATTTCATATCGACAGCGCTCAAAGTCTATCCATGACCACTGCATATGTAGTATGTCGGAGCGGCAACGCTGACCTGTTAGGATGCACAACCTTATATAAGGCCCCCAGAGGTTTCCCATGTTGAAAGAGGCCCCCCAGATGGTCTTGACTTGATCTAAAGACGGGGTTCGTTCTCTTGATTTTTCTTTACCTGCGCTTTGCAGCAGAATGCCGATATCCTGAGCAATGTGACCTCTTTTATGTGCCCAGCCTGTGAAGGCTCTAAGAGCAGCGCGAATGCGGTTGGCCATCACTATTTTGCCATTAGCTTGCTTGTCGTCGACGACCATCTGCAAATCTGCACGGGATAGGTCTGCGATGTAGGTGGAGTAATAGAGGGCAAGATAGGTCGTCAGCTGGCGCTTACGTTCATCACGACTTTGACCGGGCTTTAACTCCTGCTCCACGTAGGTGCTAAGATATAGGTTAAGGATATGTTTAACGGACTTCTTGGCTAGTTCCTCTGCCTCAAGCAGCTGTTTAGTGTTCCTTGCGTCCCGAACCGTGTCTACCCCTCGCTCGGCCTGTACCTGCATCTCAAGCGCAGCTGAACTTGCCTCTGTCAATGACATCGCCGGAAAGCTGCCAAGTTTGCACCCTCGGCGAGGGCCACCTTTTATCTTCTTTTGATACAGCCACGAAGCATTGCATTTAGTGGACATCCTGAACCGCAGGCCAACTCTCTCGGCATCGCTTATTTCGATGCGCTGAGTGGGATTTGGAACAATCTACCTGATAAAGTGGTCAGTCATCTTCTTTTTCACGCAGTTTCCTTTCTGGTGGCACTCTGGTGGCACAAAAGCACTGGGTATAGCCGTATGGTTCTGGACTATCCTGGACTAAGATTGAGTGTTGGGCAAGGAGTAGTGTATCAAAAATAAGAAAAAATAATGATTAATTACAGATATTTAAGGCTTGTATAATAGGTTTATTCGTATGTTTTGGTGTTATTTAATGAGCAATGGTGTTATTTGATGGTAATCCATTAAAATACATATTTCACTGACTTTTAATCAGTGGGTCACAGGTTCAAATCCTGTACGGCTCACCACTGA
>JAPKAX010000327.1 GCA_028825025.1 Rhodospirillales bacterium
CTGCCAGAATAATCAAAACAATAGATGGCGGAATAATTTGCCCCAAAGTTCCAGACGCAGCAATCGTTCCCGTTGCAAGGGCTTTCGAGTAGTTATTACGGAGCATGGCGGGTAACGAAATCAAGCCCATAGCAACAACCGTTGCCCCGACAATACCCGTTGTTGCAGCTAAAAGAGCACCAACAAAAACCACAGAAATACCAAGACCGCCCGGAACAGGGCCGAAAAGCTGAGCCATGGTCACCAAAAGGTCTTCTGCAATTTTTGACCGCTGAAGCATAATTCCCATGAAGACAAACAACGGAATGGCAATCAGCGTATCACGCTCAACTTCCCAATAAACCCCACGGAAATTAGTAACACCCGCGCTTAACCATTGGATAGGCCCCCCTTGAGCAAAGTAAGCACTGGGGTCACCGGCAAATAAATAGCCGCAGCCTGCAGCAAGGCCAATGGTTAGGATGGCCGAACCTGGCAATGCAAAAGCGACCGGGAATCCGGACCCTAAAGCGCTAATCATAATTACGACCAGGATGGCTAGAAATAGGAGTTCCATTTAGATGTCAGTCTTTATTTAATTTCAATGAGTTAATGCATCGTCAATTTTGCGGCCACCAGGTTCGCCCCGATAATCAGCAATACCCGACAAAAAGCTGGCGGCAAATTGGATCAGCATCGATATGGCAAATATGGCTAGAAATCCAGCCATCATGTACTTAACATACATGCCGAAGCCAGATTGAGATACTTCATAGCTCAACAAGGGCGCGTTAATGATATTTGCCTTGCCTTCCATACCTAAAACCAAAATGACGATGCATAGTGTTGCGCCTAAAACGATACTGCCAACGGCGTTAATCAAACCCTTTTTCTTTTCAGTAAAGCCTGCATACATGACGTCAACACGCACATGGCCCTCTTCCAACAGGGTATATGCACTCGCAAATAAGAACAGGGCCGCATACCAAAACCGGACGAGATCTCCCATAAAAGCTTGTTCATACGAAAACACGAAGCGAGAAAATACAATCATCAATTCAGCAACAACGACCAACAAAGCGAGCCAAGTAAACCCAAGCGAACGCACGAAACAAGCGATCACAATTGAAAGCACCATAAGCGGCATATGAATAACGGGGGAGCGGTATTGGGGACGCCCTAAGCTGGTGGCGATCTCGTCTCCAAAAAGAGAAACCAAGAACCCCTCGACCCGTAAAAATGAAATGGTAGCGTCAACAAAACCAATGAGTAAGACGCTCCAGAAGGCTGCGCGGACGATAAACGACCCAATTTTCGTAAATTGCTCGCTATCATCCCGTAAAACGCGATCAGGGCTTTTCATGACAAAAGCAACAGAGCCAATAAAAGCCGCAAGATAGATAGCGGCTTGGGCCCAAGCTAAACCTGTTTGATCAGAAACCTGTGTTGAAGTGGCCTCAAATAGAAACATCAGCCCCGGCCAGTTCAGCCAGTTGACGAGATAGTTATTAAGTAAAAAAGCAAATAAGGTGGACACAATGGTCCAACCAATTATACGCCACACTGATGTTGGCAAAGCACGTACCTCATAATTAAAAGACGGGGCATTGTGCCCCGCCTTTAGTTATATAGAAAGCCAGCTATTAAATACCCAGAACGCGGTTACGCTGTGTATAATAGGTTGCCTCTGATAGGTTCTTCCAAGCACCAACTTCTGTCCGTGCCTTTAACCAACTGTCATAAATACGACCAACTAAAGCGCTATGCTGACGGGTTTCGTCATACACTTCTTGGCTGGCAGTTCCGAAGCTATCATAAATTTCATCACTGAATGGGCGCAACTGCACACCATGCTCACTGACTAATTTAGCTAGATATGTTCCGTTATTGGCATTGTATTCGGCCATAAGAACATCATTTGCCGTACTTGCAGCAGCCTGAATTATCAATTGGTCAGAGTTAGATAGGCTCATCCACCACTTCTTATTCATGCCCAAAGAGTTAAACCCACCTGGCTCATGCATACCTGGATAGTAATAGTATTTTGCAGCTTCATAGAACTTCATGAAATAATCGTTCCATGGGCCGACCCATTCCGTAGCGTCAATAGCGCCAGAAACAAGGTTTTCGTAGATTTGACCACCTGGAAGAGAAACAGGAGATGCGCCCAATTTCGCCATAACGTCACCGCCAAGGCCAGGAATACGCATTTTCAGGCCTTTAAGGTCGTCAGCTGTTTCAATTTCATTTTTAAACCAGCCGCCCATTTGAACGCCCGTGTTGCCACAAGGAAGACACTTCAAGCCATATCCATCAGCCATTTCGTCCCAAAGCTGTTGGCCGCCCATGTGATGGATCCAAGCTGCGCGCTCTGTATAGGTTAAACCAAAAGGCTCTGATGTGAAGAAAGCCCAGCCTGGGTTCTTACCTTTCCAGTAATAATCAGCCGAGTGATATGCCTGTGCGTTGCCTGAAGCTACTTCATCAAAAACATCGAAAGCACCAACTCGTTCGCCGGCAGCAAAATACTGAACATTAATCCGGCCATCGGTCATGTCAGCAACACGCTTTGCAAAGCGTTGTGCACCTGTACCAAGACCAGGAAAATCACGTCCCCAAGAAGCAACAATAACCATATCAATTTTTTTAGACTGAATAGCAGGCGCACTAACTACTTTTTTCTTTGCCTTATCAGCCGTTTTTAATACGGCAGTCGTCGCTACGGCACCTACAACAGCTCCCGCAGCACCAACTACAAAATCCCGTCTTTTCATCATTTATCTCCCAATTTAAATAATTTATTATGAACACATATACTGTACTAATTAGATAG
>JAPKAX010000074.1 GCA_028825025.1 Rhodospirillales bacterium
AATTTGGCGTGAAGGCGCTTAATAAAAAAATATGATAGACTAGATATGGATAGCGGACATTTGGAGCTATCATCAGCTAAGCTGGAATTATGAGTTAAAATTAAAACCTGTTAGGTCCCTGACTTAACAGGTTTTTTTAATAATTTCTGGAAATATATATACGTTTAGCACGTCATTAATAAAAGATATGATAACTTTATAACTTGCGAATGATTCTAAGTCTCATTATCATAATTGAATAATATTGAATAGGGTGACTACAAATGACGCTTAATGCAGTAGCTTATAACAGTCTCTGTTCAGAAGAAGTCCGTATAATTGAATCAATGCGCAGGTTTTCCAAAACTGATGTTAGTTTTTGTTTAAAACCGCGTAGTGACCAGTATGTTGATCTTATTGATAATTCAATGAATCAATTCCTCCTTATTCTTTGGAAACATGATCCGTCTGCACTTGACCTCTGCAAGCAGAATGACATTGAGGTTTCTATATTTGAACTTCAATTACTTTACTGCATAGAAAAATGTCGAGCAGGCCATAGAAAAACTGTGGATGACTTATTGTCTTGGTGGTTCCCTGTGAGCGCAGAAAAAATTAGCAATATGTTAATTAATTCGATTGCAGAAACTCTTAACAAAATCAGTATGGCATCCTCGACAGAGGATAGATTATTGTCTCAGATTTTATCTCTGATGCTCAAAAAAAAATCAAAGCCAAAGCTCTATCTCATAGAAGGGGGTAGGTCTAGCTCCAGTTTTAACTTCGAAGTAGGTGGAAAAAATGATGAAAAATGATGTTCTCATCGAGGTTGATAATTTACATGTAAATTTCCCAACTGGAGGTAATGACGTTAAAGCCGTACGGGGTGTTAGTTTTGAAATACGTAAGGGTGAGACACTCGGAGTAGTTGGGGAATCAGGTTCTGGAAAATCAGTAACATCGATGTCCATGCTGCGCCTTAACGATATGGCCGGAGCCTATGTTCCTGAGGGAAAAATTTACCTAAACAGTGACCGGCTTGGCCAGGTAGAACTCACAAATTTAGATACAAAGGCTATAAGCTCAATTCGTGGCCGAGACATTTCCATGATCTTTCAAGAGCCTATGACTTGCTTGAACCCAGTCCTTAATCTTCGTATGCAGTTAACGGAGCCATTATTCCAACATTTAAACATGACCCGCCAACAGGCTGAAGAAAGAGTTTTAAGTCTACTACGTCGCGTACGCATTCCTGATCCTGAAAGCAAGTTGAATCAATATCCTCATAACCTATCTGGCGGCATGCGTCAGCGGGTAATGATTGCTATGGCTTTAACATGCAAACCCTCACTTTTAATAGCGGATGAACCAACCACTGCTCTGGATGTAACAATACAGGCTCAAATTCTTGACCTTATTAAGGACCTTCAAGAAGAATATGGTATGTCAGTTCTATTCATTACCCACGATATGGCTGTGATAGCAGAGATGGCTGATCGTGTGGTCGTGATGTTCAACGGTAAGGTCGTGGAACAGGGTCCAGTTGAACAGATTTTTCACAACCCTCAGCACGAGTACACAAAAAAACTGATTAACGCGGTACCACAAATTGGGTCCATGCGCGGAAAGAAAGCCCCAGAAAAATTTCCAATAATATTCAAGTGATCTAGTACTATTTTTATCTCATATTTATTTGGAGAGAGCGATGACAGAACCTTCTAACCTTCTAGAAGTTAAAAATTTATCGACCCGTTTTGACCTAACAGAAGGAATACTTAGCCAAGTTTATGCCCGTGTCCATGCAGTGGAAGATATTTCTTTTGAAATAAAGATGGGTGAAACATTGAGTCTAGTCGGGGAAAGTGGTTGTGGAAAAACAACAACTGGTCGGACGATTCTGGGGCTAGAGAAGTTATCAGCAGGGAATATTTTTTTTGAAGGCAAGCCTGTAATTCATGATAACTATGAGGAACGGAGAAATTTTTGCCGCGCAGTTCAAATGATCTTCCAAGACCCATATGCATCACTTAACCCACGTATGACTGTGCTTGAAACAATATCTGAACCAATCAAAGTACATAAACTACTTCCAGATAAAGATATCCAGAACCGTGTTGTCGAATTACTCCATCACGTGAACTTAAATCCTGAATTTGCGAACCGTTACCCGCACGAGTTTAGTGGTGGGCAGCGTCAACGTATTTCAATTGCACGCGCGCTTGCTCTTAATCCAAAACTGATAATTTGTGATGAGGCGGTCTCTGCTTTGGACGTCACAATCAAGGCACAAGTAATAAATTTATTGATGAGTTTACAAGAAAAATTTAACTTTTCTTATCTATTTATTAGCCATGATATGGCTGTGGTTGAACGGATAAGTCATAGAGTTGCCGTGATGTATTTGGGACGTATTGTCGAGATAGGTCCTCGTGCAGAGATATTTGAAAACCCTACGCACGATTATACTAAGAAATTACTCTCGGCAGTTCCCATTGCAGACCCTAAATTGCGACGAACAGAACGAACAACTGCAACTGACGAAATACCAAGTGCTGTGAGGGCTCTAAACTTTATACCTTCACCAATTAATTATGAAGAAGTATCACCTGAGCATTTTGTTGCAGTAGAAAAGAATAAAACCTACATTTAATTAAATAGAAAATTAAAACATGCATAAATAAAATAAAAAACAACTCACCTCTTGTGACTTGAATACTTATTCTGAAAATTTCCTTGATGTTACAAGTATTGCGCTGTCACAGATACCAATGCCTAAGTTCAAGCAGTCGGAGTGCTTAATTGGATATTCATTTAGGGCTGTTAGGGAGGCAAAAAATAAAGGTACATCGTTAATAGCTTTTGGGCTTCCCGAAACCATCACTGGGTTTCTAAAAGAACGTATGCACAACAAATGACACGCTAACTGTAAGAAGTGACTTAATGCAACCAACATTTGGTGGTGCTTGGTTAGGAAAAGTATACTTAGCACAAGATAGTAGAATGGACTTTCACTATAAACACAAACGTCGCCATGTTGCGAACAAAGAGTATAAACCACAACCACGTTTCTAAGCACTAACTTGTGTGCATGTGCAAGATGTGTGGCCCAATTGGATTTTTCAACGTCGTTTGTATACCTTTGCATAAAATATTCACCCATATATTGAGCATGCCCATAGGCAATTTTATTGAGAGCAAGGCGTTTGTTATTGTATGCAGACATCGCTGCGTTGATGTTGTCAAAATTTTTCAGCACTTGGGCTAACGCACGGGCTTCTGCAGCTGCTTTTGTCACCCCGGCCCTAATGTGTGGGCGCGCGGCTACGGTGGCGTCACAGACCGTGGCTACTTGGACCCGCTTCATTTCTGGTGAGGCGTGGTCATAGATTAGGGTGAACAATGGTGCTTTGATATGATCAAAAATCGGACGAAACGGATTGGCCAGACTTATTTTATTTATAATTTTATAAAGATGAGGAATGCAGTGCTGTGTTTGATCTTAACTGAGATTTCTATAATGCGCGATGGTTTGCGCTATCCCGGTGGTTAGCGATATGCGAGGTTGTGGCCCCAAAATGTGTTCGAACGGCGTTGGGGTGATGACAGAGGCCATGGGAACTTCGTCACCAGAAAAATCAATTTCTGCCTCTGGAACATGCGATTTAATAGCGGCAATAATGTCTGGTACGTCCTCTGTTGCGCCAATCAATGAAAACGCATGGGCGCCATCGAAAGGATTTAGAGCTGCGGCAACAAATGCAGCCGCAGCATCATCTACATAAATCAAATCCTGTTTTCCTGAATACCCGATTGTATAAGCCCGCCCGGCAACGGCTTCGCGGCATGCAAGGGTTGGTCCTGCGGTTAAACCAGTTTCACGACCGGGGCCATAAATAATGGTTGGGCGAAACCCAATGCTTGGCATACCAGCGTCCGTCCAATAGGCCCGTGCGGAACCTTCGCAAGCCAATTTAAATGCCCCATATTGTGTCATTGGATAGGGGGCGGCACCATCGCTTGATCCAAAAACCCCGCCGCTGCTGGCATAAGCAACACCTTTCATGTTTTGGGATTTGGCAGCTTCAAAAACGTTTAAGGTCCCAAGCAAATTCACTTGCGCACCTAGGATTGGGTTATTGGCACAATCAGGGGTTAGCAATCCGGCCAAGTGGATAATAAAGCTGCACCCTTCGGCCGCTTCCATAACATCAACCAGGTTCGAGACATCTCCGGTGCGCCAATCGATATGATCCGCGTCGGAGCCTACAATTTCACGAACAAGCCGCGGATCAGAAGCACGATCAAAAACACGAAGATCAATACCTTGAGCAAATAAGCGCCGAATAACCCATCCGCCTAAAAATCCACCGCCGCCTGTAATCAGTACTGTCATAGAAAAGTTTTTCCACCTTGATCTAAAATTAGCTAAGCCTTGAGGTCTTCTTTAATCATAACCGCCGCTTTTTCAGCTATCATGACAACTGGTGAATTGGTGTTGCCAGATGTAATAGTTGGCATGATAGACGCATCAACAACCCGTAATCCTTGAATGCCATGAACCCTCAACCGATCATCAACAACAGCCATTGTGTCGTTGCCCATTTTACAGGTCCCAATAGGGTGAAAAATGGTCGTGGCAATGTTGCCGGCTTCATGGACCAAATCTTCATCTGATACGATCTGAGTGCCCGGTAAAATTTCTTCAGGCTCGAATTGAGCGACAGCATTTGTTGCCATAATTTTACGGGTCAGACGGATTGATTTTGCAGCAACGTCTTTGTCCGTTTGTGTGGATAAATAATTAGGAACAATGGCCGGATGCGCATTGGCGTCAGGCGTTTTGATATGGATTGAGCCACGGCTGTCTGGACGCAAATTGCAAACCGATGCGGTAATTGCCGGGAACGGATGCAAAGGGCCACCTAATTTGTCGGTGCTCAACGGTTGAATATGAAACTCCAAATCAGGGGTTTCAATGCGGGGATCGCTTTTAGCAAACAAACCCATTTGGCTTGGTGCCATCGAAAGCGGGCCAGAACGGAACAGAGCGTATTCAATCCCCATGGACATTTTGCCAAATAAGCTGTTGGTTTTTTGGTTCAAAGTCACAGCGTTTTTGATTTTGAAAACAGTTCTGATTTGCAAGTGATCTTGTAAGTTTTCACCGATACCCTTGAGTTCATGATGAACCGGGATATTAAATTTAGATAAAAATTCACCCCGGCCAACACCGGAAAGCTCAAGTATTTTGGGTGAATGAACGGCTCCTGCAGATAAAACAACCTCTCCCGATGCGTTAGCTTTTGACGGGACACCGTTTAAATCGAAGGCAACACCAGTAGCGCGTTTGCCTTCAAGTAAAATTTTTGTCGTATGGGCATGAGTTAGAACTTTTAAGTTTGGCCGCCCCATAACCGGTTTTAAAAAAGCGCGCGATGTGCTCATCCGCATGCCACCTTTTTGGTTGACCTCAAAATAACCAGAGCCTTCGTTGTTGCCATCATTGAAGTCATCTGTTTTGGGGATGCCTACTTCTTCAGCCGCATCACGAAAGGCGTCCAGAATTTCCCATGACAATCGTTGTTTCTCTACTGGCCATTCCCCACCTGAGCCGTGCATATCGGTTCTACCCAGGTGGTGATTTTCAGACTTTATATAATAAGGCAGGACATCATCCCAACCCCAGCCGGTATTACCCAATTGACGCCATTGATCATAGTCAGCAGCTTGGCCGCGCATATAGATCATGCCGTTGATGGACGAACATCCACCTAATACTTTTCCGCGTGGATAATTGAGCGCCCGTCCGTTTAAGCCGGCATCAGGTTCGGTCATCATCATCCAATCGGTGCGTGGGTTTCCCATGCAAAACAAATACCCGATAGGGATATGAATCCAGTGGTAGTTATCTTTACCACCCGCTTCTAACAATAAAACTTTGTTATTTGGATCTTCGCTAAGTCGGTTAGCAAGAACGCATCCAGCGGAACCTGCACCGACTATGATGTAATCAAATGTTCCCTGATCTTGTCTAGTAACTTCTGGCACGTGAATCTCCGTTTTACGTGTCTAAACAAAGCGTGAGCATAAACTCTGGAACAACTATAAAGCAATGAATACAGGAGAGAAAGGCGGCAATGCAATGTCCTAAAAACGTTAATAGAGGGCGCCTAAAATAGATATATACCTATGAGAAGGGCTGATATATGGTTTCTGCTTATGTTCTTTCAAGGTAACCTTGAAGCCCCTATTAGGCCTGATTTATGAATTTGAAGTCCCGCCAATCGATTGTACAGTTATTGCCAGCCTTACTTGTTTTTGCTTTTTGTATACTGATGATCGCCACCAGCCGCGGCATGGGCGAAACCTATGGGGTTTTTTTGCTGCCCATGAGCGAAAGTTTCGGCTGGAACCGGGCTAATGTAACATCGGTTTATGCCGTTTATATGATTTCCTTTGGGCTGGGGTCGTTGGTGTCCGGTGTCGTTTATGACAGGCTTGGGCCACGTTATAATTATACCATCGGGCTTTTGTTATTAAGCACTTGTTATGGCTTTGCCGGATCAATGACATCTTTGGTTTATTTTTATTTGGTTATTGGCATATGTGGCGGTTTGGGGGCGGCAATGGTTGGGATTGTCCCTATGCAAAGCCTGATTTTAAAATGGTTTAGGCGGGGGCGAACAACGGCACTTTCCATTGCTTATTCGGGCCAAGGTATTGGCGTTATGGTGATGGCACCAACGGCTCACGTTGTGATCGAAAACAAGGGATGGCAGGGAGCTTATTCGTTAGCGAGCTATGGCTTTATTGCAATCCTCGTTTTGGTGTCATTGTTGCCGTGGCGGCGTATTGCCCTTGGTGTATCCGCGCCCCCTATGACCAAGGTTAGCGAAAACACAACACAGGGCTCGAAGGGCCGTGCGGCGGGCTCTAAGACGGGAATAAATTTACGCCAAGCAATTCGATTACCAGAATTTTGGGGGTTTTTTACGATTTTTGGTGCATCGGCTGTATCAATTTTTGGCATCAGCCTCGAGGTCGTGGCGTTCCTTGTTGAACAGAAGTTTAGTATAGCTCAAGCCGCATTTGCGTTTGGCAGTATGGGTATGCTGACCATTTTGGGGATTGCCTTAACTGGCATTTTGGCTGAACGCTATCCACGTCATATTATTGCCAGTGTCAGTTATGGACTTACATTTATTGGGATTTTGGCATTGGTCGCTCTGCAATTTTATTTCAGTTGGGTATTGCTGGTGGTTTTTGTTGTGACTTTTGGATTATCAGCCGGGGCGCGAGGACCCATTGTCACGGCGCAAATGGCAGAAATGTTTGCTGGGCGCGGATTGGCTTCTATTTTTGGCGCTACCAATATAGGGCAAGGATGTGGGGCAGGCTTAGGGGCTTTTATGGCAGGCTATCTGTTCGATTTGACCGGTAACTATAATATTGGCTTTGCCATGAGTTTTTTGTTCGCTTTGCTTGGGCTGTCAATGTTCTGGCTGGTTCCGGCGATCCGACATGGGAAACGCCAAGACGAATGAAGATCTAATTAAGGTGTGCTATCTGAGCACAAAAGTTAAGAACACAGTGTGGATGGGCATTTGTTGCAAAGATGTCTAGTATTCTGCTTCACACAAACCGTATATTATTAACGTTGTCACTTTTTGTTGCCTGAATGGAAAATTAAAATGAATGAACAGACCCCGTATTCACCTGCAAAAGTTTGGAAGTGGGAGAAAGAAAATGGCGGTACGTTCGCCAGTACCAATCGTCCGATTGCAGGGGCAACGTTTGGCAAAGAGTTACCTATCGGGAAACATCCATTGCAGCTCTATTCGATGGGAACGCCCAATGGCCAAAAAGTAACGATTATGCTTGAAGAGCTATTGGCGATGGGTGTCAGTGGTGCTGAATATGATGCGTGGTTAATTCGTATTCACGAGGGCGATCAATTTGGAAGTGGTTTTACAGACGTAAACCCAAATTCCAAAATCCCGGCACTGATGGATCATGCAACCGATACCCCAACGCGGGTTTTTGAATCGGGCTCCATTTTATTGTATTTGGCTGAAAAATTTGGTGCCCTTATGCCCACCGACCACGGGCCGCGAACGGAATGCATAAATTGGCTGTTTTGGCTGATGGGCAGCGCTCCGTATTTAGGTGGCGGGTTTGGCCATTTCTATAATTATGCGCCGTTCAAAATGGAATACCCCATTGACCGGTTTGCCATGGAAGCCAAGCGCCAAATGGATGTGCTGGATCGCCATTTAGAAGGTAACCGTTATTTAGCGGGGGATGACTATTCCATTGCTGATATTGCAACTTGGCCTTGGTATGGTGCACTTGTTTTGAACGTCGTTTATGAAGCGTCCGAATTTTTGGATACTGCTTCTTATCAAAACCTGAACCGTTGGACCAATGAAATTGCTGCGCGTGACGCTGTTAAGCGTGGGCGCATTGTCAACCGCACCCGTGGCCCTTTAGACGAACAATTACACGAGCGCCATGACGCCAGCGATTTTGAGATAAAGACCCAAGACAAAATCGAAGCCTAGGGCTCTTTAAATGATTTTTATAAAAGGTGGGCACTTGTCGGTGCCCACCTTTTATATTTTTAAGCCCCTGATTGGCGGGCGATCAGGTCTGGCCATAGATTTTTAGCTCCGCGGCTTAAAATTGAGCGGCCCAAGCGTTCAGCCCAAAAACTTTCAGAGCCAAACTCTGCACGCCAGGTCCATAGGCGCTGAGTAATGAAATGCAAATCGTGCTCCTGGGTGAAGCCAATGGCTCCGTGCACTTCATGGGACGTATCTGTAATTGCCTCAACCGCTTCGCTGCAAACGACTTTGGCGGATGCAGTATCAAACTCGGCCTTGCTTAAATCAGCATTTGTTTGATCAATTGTCCGAAAAGCGATTTCTGCGGCCATGCGGCCTTCAACGGATTTAGCCGCGGCGACAGCCAGCATTTGTTGGATGGCTTGAAACTTGGCAAGTGGGCGTCCAAACTGTTCACGCTCCGTTGCATAAGTAACGGTTATTTCAATGGCGGCTTGCATTGCTCCGGCAATCTGAGCGCTGCGCATTGCCGCACCCGCACAGCGGACCAGGGATATGTCTGCGGTGTTTGTGATCGGGGCCGATATAAAGGCTGCATTTGATGCGCTCAAATGATCGCGCGGCTCGCGGGCCATGCTCAAATCAGGGATGTATGTGATTTTTGACGTTGGGATCAAAACCACATGAGGCTGATCATTGATGCTGATAATAGCAACGGCGTGGGTTGCCCGCTGGCCCCAAGGAACGGCAGCTGCTGCGCCTGAAATCGTATCGCCGTTAATGTGAAGCGTATGGCCGTCATCAATCAGAGTTAAGGGGCCGGATGGGATTTCAATCCCGGCTTGGCTCAATAACCAGCTGGCAATAATAGTCTCGACGAGCGGGACCGGGGCTTGCCAGCGCCCTGCCGCAAACGCAATAACAAAGGCATCAGACCATGTGGTACCAACGCCGCCTTGAGATTCTGGGACCAAAGGCTGGGTCAGGCCATTTTGTTCTAAGGCTTGCCAAAGCTCCGTCGGCCATTCGCCCGCTTCTGACGCATGTTTCTGTTCGCGTGAGGTATAAGCCTCAAGCAATCGATTGGTTGTTTCGGATATGATGTTGGTCAGTTCACTCATTTTATGTGCCTACCTAAGCCCCAGTTCACGAGCAATAATGCCGCGCATGATTTCGCGCGTGCCGCCACGTAAAGAAAAAGATCGGGACGATTGTGTGATGTAAGCCATAACCTGATCGAAGTCGTTGTCGTCTCCCAATAGGGGAACGCGCCCCGTCAGTTCATACGCCCGGCTTGGGATTTCTTGCTCGAACCCGACACCTATTTCTTTGACCAAGGCGGCGGCTAAGTTAGGAGTTTCTCCTGCTTCTAACATGGTAGCAACAGACATCGACATTTGGCGTAACGTGCCTAAATGCGCAATCAAACGACCAACTCCAATAGCACTGCGTTCGGTTGGGTTTTTGGATAGCTCGTGGATCAGTTCGTAAATTAATTGAATGGAGCTTAAATAGCGTTCAGGGCCGCTGCGCTCAAATGCTAATTCTGTCGTAACCTGCCCCCAGCCGCCGCCTTCGGTGCCAACCAACATGTCATCAGGAATCAAAACATCATCAAAAAAAACTTCGTTGAACATCGCTTCTCCAGCCATGTTTTGGATTGGGCGGATGGTGATACCCGGCGTTTCCATGTCGATCAAAAATTGCGATAACCCTACATGGCGATTTTTCTGGTCTTGGGGTTGGGTGCGGATAAGGGCTATCATATATGTTGAATTGTGGGCTTCGGAGGTCCAAATTTTTGAGCCGCTTATGCGCCAACCGTCCTTGGTGTGCTTGCCACGCGTACGGATAGAGGCCAAATCAGAACCCGAATTGGGCTCGCTCATACCAATACAAAAATACGATTCACCCCTGGTGATGGCGGGCAAAAAGCGTTGGCGCTGCTGTTCTGTTCCAAAGTTTAACAATAACGGCCCGCTTTGCCGGTCTGCGATCCAGTGGGCCGCAACAGGCGCGCCCGCTGCTAACATTTCTTCAAGCATCACGTAGCGCTCAAGCGCACTGCGTTCTCCGCCGCCGTATTTTTTTGGCCACGTCATGCCAATAAATCCATTGGCTCCCAATAACTTGCTGAATTTTCTGTCAGAACCAGACCACGATTGAGCCCGTTTAACGCTGGGGTAATCGCTTAAATGCTCAGCTAAGAATTTACGAACTCGGGTTCGAAGGGCCGCGGTTTCAGGCGGCAAAACGCCGGGGGTAAAATGTATATCTTCCATATTTAAGAGTTATCACTTAAGCGAACGTTCAACAAGAGGGGTTTTCAACGCGAACGGCAGCGTTATAAATAAGGAAGTGCATTTTTAATAGGGGGACAAATTGGCAGACTTTTTAATTTATGAACAGCAGGGCGGCGTGGTTACGCTGACGATGAATAATCCGGACAAGCGCAACACTTTAGCAGGTGATGAAACCGGTAGCTATCAGGCCGATGATTTTGAAGGTGCGTGCAACCGTGTTAACGCTGATATGAGCGTAAAAGTGGTGATTTTAACTGGAGCTGGAAAAGCGTTTAGCGCAGGCGGTGATATTTTTGCCATGCGCGATAAAACCGGACCATCGGCTGGGCGCCCGGTTGATATTCGTAATAATTATCGTAACGGCATTCAGCGCGTACCCCTTGCGTTCTATAATATTGAGGTGCCAACTATCGCCGCTGTTAACGGTGCAGCCATTGGCGCCGGGTGTGATTTGGTGACGATGTGCGATATGCGCATTGCATCCGAGCATGCAAAGTTTGCTGAAATTTTTGTTAAACTAGGTATCATTCCGGGCGATGGCGGAGCTTGGTTTTTGCCGCGCGCGGTGGGCATGGCTAAGGCTTGTGAAATGGCCTTTACGGGCGATACCATTGATGCTCAAGAAGCGTTAGAATGCGGGTTGGTGTCGAAAGTTGTTGCCGCTGATCAATTGATGGACGCTGCTAATAAACTGGCAGAACGCATTGCGGTTAACCCTGGGCACGCGGTGCGCATGACCAAGCGGTTGTTGCGCGAAGGTCAGCAAAGTCGTTTGGATACGGTGCTTGAAATGTCTGCCGCCTTCCAATCGTTGGTTCATCACACCCAAGAGCACGATGATGCTATAAATGCATTGGTTGAAAACATTGAAAGCAAGAAGAATAAAAGTTAATGGCTGACATGATAACAAAACACGTCGCTGCATCCGGAAAAGTAACTGTATACGGTTTGTTTCGGGCACAAGTTCAAAAAAATAAAGACGCTATTGCCATCGAATGCGACGGCAATAGCTGGAGCTATCAGGCGCTTGATGAGCAGGCGCGTAAATTGGCGAGCGTCTTTGCAAGCTACGGTGTGGTGCGTGGTGAACGGGTCGCCATCTTATCTGAGAACCGTCCAGAATATGTCGTCGCTGAAATGGCGTGTGCTTTGGTGGGGGCAATCCTTGCATGCCAAAACTGGCGCTTGGTTGGGGATGAGCTTAAGCATTGTATCGGGCTTGTTGAACCAAAAGTCATTTTGACGTCAAGTCGATTTGTTAAGACCTTAACGGGTTTGGGGTTAGATGATCTTCCGGTCTTAAACTTAGATGATACGTACCAAAAATTATTGGTCGCGGCGCCTTTAGCTGATCCGTGCCCGGATGTGGACCCGGAAGATGGACTCGTTATTCTTTATACAAGCGGTACAACTGGATTGCCTAAAGGCGCTTTAATTAGCCATCGGGCCGAAATTGCACGGATGTCAGTGCTGCGGCTTGATTGTATAATTACAGAGTACGATGCATCTGTTGCTTGGTCGCCGCTCTTTCATATGGCATCGACGGATCAAACACTGAGTGCTTTGATGTCGGGGGCTTGTGTTGTTGTCATCGATGGCTTGAAAGCAGATCAGATTGTCGGGGCAGCTGAGCGCCATAGCTTGGGTTGGTTGGTGATGTTGCCGGGATCAATTACGCCGATGATTGAGTATTTACGGGCAACCAAGCCTAAGTTAAAACACATCGCTTGCGTTGGGGCTATGGCGGATTTGGTTCCGCGTCAAGAAATTGCAGAATTAACATCATTATTAAATGCCCCATATTTAAACTCTTTTGGCGCAACAGAGACCGGGCTTCCACCGGCTTCCGCAGCGCTTATTCCGCCGGCAAAAACGGACTATTCTTTATCAAAACGCCCAAGCTCGCTGTGTGAAATAAAGCTTGTGGATGAAGTCCGAAATGAGGTGCTTGATGGGGAGCCAGGTGAATTGGCTATATCTGGACCAACGGTTTTCTCTGGCTATTGGAATGCGCCGGAAACCAACGCCATCGACTTTATTGGTGGTTGGTTTCATATGGGGGATTTGTTCCTGCGTAACCCAGATGGCACCATTGATTTTGTAGACCGAGCCAAGTACATGATCAAATCGGGGGGTGAAAATATTTATCCGGCTGAGATCGAGCGAGTGTTGTTAGCTGAAAAGCGGATTGCCGATGCGGTTGTAATTAAAAAGCTAGATGACAAATGGGGCGAAGTTCCCATTGTTTTTATTGCGCGGGTTGATGAAAGCTTGACGGACGTCGATGTTGAGGCGTTGTGCCGGGAAAATTTAGCCAGCTATAAGCGCCCCAAAGAAGTTCACTTTGTCGCACTTAGCGATTTTCCACGATCCGCAACCGGGAAAATCCAACGTCATGAAATGGAAGCTTGGCTTTAGATATCTTTGGATTTTAAAATTTGCATAATAGTGGCGAATGACCTCTCTTG
>JAPKAX010000003.1 GCA_028825025.1 Rhodospirillales bacterium
ACCGCCATAAGTGTTTCGAAGTGTTCATGGAATAACAAAATAACGGGTCGCCCCACAGGGGGCATGCCTCCTGTGGGGAACTTGGCGCAAACTCCAGATGAATTTCCAGACGTCAGGTTACATGGACACTAAATACCGCTTTACGTTTACAAAACAGCGCCCGGACGCCGATCGTGACTTGCAAACAGGTCGTGTGGATTTGATGTTCTTTGAAATGCCCAAATGGGGATGGAATGAAATGCGGGTCAAGTTCAATGCAATACGCAAAATCATATCCGGAGAAGAAGCCTACTTGGCAGTTGCTAAGCCGGGGCGCGATCAATCGTACTTCACCTATATACAAAACAAACGTCTGGCGGCAACTTCTGTTTATCATTATAGATTTTCTAGTTTTAATGCCGATAAAACGTGGTTGAGGAATAATTAAAAAAATCACATTAACCAAAAGCCTTACCAGAAATATACGCATTTTGCGAGCGGATCCGATTGATATATCGATTGTAAATATATCTTATTTACGAAAATTCTTTAAAGAAAATAAAGGTCTGAAATCTCAATTTTTAGTATCTGATGCGCATGATCAGAAATATCAACTAAAAAGCATTGTCCTGAAAGGATCACCTATTCAAGTTAAGGAACTCGAACCGTTGCTAGAGGGCGTAAAAAAGAGTCGGCGCATAGCCCAATTGCTCTACTTTTATGGTGTTGCCGATCAATTCTCTTTTTAACGCCTCTCTTAAAATAGCTATTTCGTCTTTACAGATCCAGCAGCGCGCACTTGATCCAAAGTTTGAGCTGGTGTTAAGGCTTGTTCATCAACAACCAATTCAATCAATGCCGAACGACCACAATTAACCGCGCGCTCGAATGCAGCTTCAAAATCTTTCGTACGGGTGACACGTTCTCCCTGAGCCCCATAACTTTCAGCCAATTGAACAAAGTCTGGGTTCATCAATTCCGTCGACATCACATTGTTTGGAAACTCACGTTCTTGGTGCATGCGGATTGTCCCCAGCATGCCATTGTTCACAACAATAAAAATCACTGGTGCATTAAATTGCTTAGCCGTAATCATTTCTTGGCCCAGCATCATAAAGCAGCCATCACCATTGAAACTGACAACCATACGACTTGGGTCAGTGATTTTGGCCCCAATTGCCGCCGGCACAGAATAACCCATAGCGCCATTGGTTGGTGCGATTTGAGTTGGATAGGTGCGGTGTTGGAAGAAGCGCGTGACCCAAACGGAGTAGTTGCCCGCCCCATGAGTCACAACACCATCCTCAGGCATACGATTACTAAGCCAGCTTACGATTTCACTCATGTTGACATCACCCGGAACGTCGGTTGACTTGATCCGTTCCAAATAATCCGCATTGCCGATAGCCGCTTCAGATGCCCAAGCAGAACTATCAACCGGTGCCAATGCGCGGGCCATTTTACAAAATTGGCGAAGGCTTGAATTGATGCCCAAATCTGGATTGTAAACGCGGCCTAATTCTTCCGCACCCGGCATAATATGAATCAAATCTTGATCTGTTTCAGGGATATTTAGCATGTTATACCCTCCCGTCGTCATTTCACCCATGCGCGGGCCTGCAACAATCAACAAATCAGATTCTTTAACCCGCGTTGCTAACTTAGGATTAATTCCAATACCAATATCTCCGACGTAATTCGGGTGAGTGTTATTGAACCGATCTTGATACCTGAACGCACAGGCAACGGGTAAGTTATTTGCTTCAACAAAGGCTGTTACGTCTTCCACTGCTTGTTTGTTCCATGTCGGTCCGCCAACAATCAATATAGGTTTCTTGGCTTTCGATAGGCGATCGCGCAGCTCTTCCATGGCTTCAGGTGTTGGTGCAGCTTCCACAGGATAGGCTTTTTTAGCATCAGCAACGGTTGCCATGCTGGACAACATATCTTCAGGTAAAGCCAATACGACGGGGCCCGGACGCCCAGATTGAGCCACATGAAAGGCCCGGCTTATGTATTCAGGAATACGCTCAACCTGATCGATTTGCGCAACCCATTTGGCCATTTCACCAAACATCCGACGGTAATCAATTTCTTGAAACGCTTCACGGTCGGTCATGGAGCGACCGATTTGACCAATCAATAAGATCATTGGTGTCGAGTCTTGGAACGCAGTGTGAACACCGATTGATGCGTTCGTAGCACCCGGCCCCCGAGTTACCATGCAAATGCCTGGCTTTCCGGTCATTTTACCATAGGCATCAGCCATATTAGCCGCAGCGCCTTCATGGCGGCTATGGACTACACGGATCGAGTTTTGATGATGATACAGGCCATCTAACAAGGTCAAATAACTTTCACCAGGAACACAAAATGCTGTATCTGCACCCTGAATTACCAATTGATCGGCCAAAATATGCCCACCTAGTCGTGGCTCAAGGTTCGATGCCATTTTATTCATCCAATTCGAGTTAGTTGATGTAATAGGAGCAAAAGCCAGCTCCAAAATTTGTAAGTATTTGTTCTTTATATATGGAGCCGCCGCAAAATCAATCTAATCATTAATTACCCGACACCGTATCGACATGCCCAAAAATAGTTTCTAGGTGTGTCAGCGTTTCAGATGGTAAAGCAGGAGCACAAATGGATGCAACATTTTGGCGGAGATGATCGACGTTACCCGTGCCCGTTAAAATAACTTCTGCGCCCGGCTCGAACCGGCAAAACCTATATGCGGCATCCATAATTGATACGGCTATGCCCGGATCGGTCAGAAATTTAAGAGGCTCTGGTTCGCTGGCAATGGCTTGATCAATCAACTTATTATCCACCATTTCCTGCAACAGCTCTTTTAAAACGCTGGTTCTGCTGAGCGCTGTTCGAACAGCAAACATGATCAGTGTTGCAATGCCTTTCTTTTGCGTCGATGGGAAAAGCAATTTGCGGGCCGATGGGTTTAAGAAGTTCAAACCAATCATCACCACATCCCAAAAGTCATCGGCCACGGCTTTTGATAACATGGTGTGATCGGTGTCTGTAATGAAACGTTCCGTTATCCCAATGTGCCTAATTTTCCCTTCTTCACGCATTTTAATCAGTTCAGGCACCAAGTGTTCAACGCAATAGCTGTATTGATTGGGCATAACTCCATGCAAATGAAAAATATCGACATAGTCCGTTTGTAGATTTTTGAGGCTGGATTCTAGGCCTTCGCGGATTTGACTGGGCGGTGCCATATTATCCCCAAGAGCAGGTGAGCCAGGTTTTATAATCTGCGCCTTGGTTGAAATCACAACGTTTTGGCGTTGACCTAAAAGCCCTTCGCCAACAATTTTTTCGGTTTTATAAACGGCGGCGGTGTCAAAAAAAGTGATGCCTATATCTAGGGCTGCTTTAATCACTTTAACCGAATCTGCTTTTGGCAGCCCGTAACCCTGACCTAAACGGCTACTGCCCCCACTGCCTAAACCCGCAACTCCAACTTCAAGACCTGTATTCCCTAATTTAACCTGTTCCATCGTATCCACTTTTCCATTATGCTTATTGATGAAAGCATGATGCACGCCATATCCCGTATGGCAACGATTGAATGAATGTATAGAGGGGGATACATGAAAACTTGCATATTCGCCGTTTTAATTAGCCCCATTGGCAGGGTATGGGTGCCTAAGTTCCGTAAGCGTAACTCCACATCAATGGTTTCATGGTTAATACAGGCAAGCAATTGCGCTTCAAAATGATAGTGATTTTGGTCGTTTGTCCACGTGTATTTTAACGCAACAGATGCATCGGTGTGTTCAACAACGCTCCAGTTATCGGCAACGCCAGTCCCATGGATCGCCAGTCCATCTTCAGGAAAATTGATCGGAAATTGAAACCGAGCATCAGCCCCAACAACAACGCCATCCCGCATTCTGTTGGCAAAAAGAACCATATTAAAACAACCAAAAACGGAGTGTTTCGGCTTGATTTGGTTGGCTCAATTTCAGTCATAAAAATATCAACCCAGCCCAAATTCGGGTGATTAAACTGCAGCGCTGAAAAGTGCCCGCCCCAATCGGGATCAAACACTGCACGCACATATTCGTTTGAGATTTCTATTTTATCCATGCGCGTTCTCAACACTACTTTCCTGAAACTCAAAGCAAAGCGGTTAGGTGGCGTTTAAAAATACCTTATCAGCACCTTCATCAAACCACACCTCATCTAAATTGTGGCCTTCGCCACCCCGGTCAACGATCAAAAAATCGCTATCGGGTTCTAAAACCAATAACGGATGATGCCAAACGCCCCGATGATAATTCACCCCCTGATTTCCCCGCGCCCGAAAGGCGTACAAATCAACAGGGCCATCCGTGTCCGATGGTTTCGCTACCACAACTAAATAATCGCGGCGTTGCATCGGGATAAAGGCTTGCGATGCCAACGGATGGCACTCCATCATAACCAAAGCAATGGGCAACGGGCGAGGCTGACCCCTGAAAATACTGATCAACGGCTGCCCGTCCAATTCATTCACATCAACCCGAGCTAAATTATGATATCGCTCTGTTGTGCCTTGATTGATAGAATAGTGTTGAGCCCCATCCGTTTCGATGACGTCACCAAAAGCTGCAAAGGCAGTTTTAGTTAAGGGTCGCGGTGTTAATGTGATCATAAAGTTAAATATCCGTTAATCGACCAAACACCCAAAACCGGCTAGCCCCGCCGTCTGTATGGATACTAAGCCGCAAATGAGTGACTGGAGTTTTCATCAAAATGGCGTCGCCGTCGAAATAAGCTTGGTTGTCTGCCTCTAATTTAGAAGGGGCCATCCTTTCATCCCAGAACATCGATTGAGTAATCACGGACTGATCCAGTGCCACTGGTCACAAAGGCGGCTTGAAGGGAGCATTTATCAGGGCAGTTGCCCCTAAAATAAGCAGTATCGACCTCTATTTTACCGACAAATCCAGGTGCTCCTAACTTGATGATGATCCAATCATTTCCAGGTTCACGTCGGCGGCGGGTTTCCCAACCGTCGCCCATGTTAATGCCGCGCCCTTCGGTCAAAATGCGCCACGGCTCACCATAGTGAGTATTATTGAAACCAACAATGCGCCCGCCATTTTTAACGGCTGATAATTCGTGAACCGCATCAGCGCTGCCTTCAATCCAGCTCGCCTGAGGCTCCCCATAGATCCGCAACCGGGCAACGCCGCCATCGGGCAAAATGTGGAGGCGTAAATAGTTGTAAGTTTCAGGGCCCGTGCATTCAACATCATGATGCGCGTCGGCACTCAACGACGTGACCGGAATAATTTCCGTCCAAACCGCGTCATCGCCCGGAACCCCATCCGATAAACACGCTTCAATAAAAGGTGCTGGGGGGAAGTTCCCTGTGAAGTGGTTGGTGCCCTGGATCACCGCTTTGACGCTTAACTGGACCACACAACAATCGTGACCACTGTTACTACGACGACGGGATTCCCAGCGATCCATCCACTTACCATTTTCGTCACATTTATCGTCTATAAAGACCACAGGTGCATCGTCCAATATCCTGTCTTTGGGTGCAAAAAACTCATCCGTAGCAAATATGGTTTTTGCACCCAAGCGCGGCGATGCCAAATTGATGGCGTTTTCAGCAAAAGCAGGGAGGGGTAAATCTTCAGACATTCGTTTCGTTCCTATTCTACATCCAAGGGCATGCCCGCACGGATCCAAGCGCCCAATTGTTGGCGTTCCCTGTCGGTCATATGGGTTTTATTGGCAAGCGGCATCGCTTTCGATAACACCACTTGGTTCAAAATGCGTGCACCGTTTTTACGAACCTCGTCAATGGTCTCGAACTTAATTCCACCGGGTGCTTTATCGAAATCTGCATCAGCTGGTTTTGATGAATGACACGCAACGCAGCGCGTTTGAACAATCGATAAGGCATCAACGGCAGAGATCAAATCGCCACCCTTTTCACTGTCTGGTTTGTAAGATGCAACCAGAATCAAAACCACCATCAACGCGGACGCCAAAGGCCATTGCCATTGCACCGCCCGCCCGGTGCCCCCGGCGTGGCTGGTATTGAAGTAATGCCGCGCAACGCCACCAACTAATAGAATCAGCGCAATAATCACCCACGAATGGGCTTGCCCAAATAGGACCGGATAATGGTTGCTGATCATCATTAACAACACAGGCAGGGTTAGGTAGTTGTTATGAGTGGAGCGTTGTTTAGCCTGAATGCCCAAAGCCGGGTCCGGCGCTTCAGCTATTTTTAAGGATGCAACAACGCACTTTTGATTGGGGATAATGATAAAAAATACGTTGCCAACCATCATTCCGCCGATAATCGCACCGACGTGCAAGAATGCTGCCCGGCCACTGAATATTTCCAACAAACCCCACGATGCAGCGACAATCAGAACAAACACACAAACAGCCAGAGTTGATGTTTTATTACCCAACGGTGATTTACAAATAAGGTCGTAGAAAATCCAGCCAAAAACCACGAACATAAGGCTGACGGCAATCGCTTGCCACGGCTCAAAAGCTATTTTATCCGTATCGATCAAGAAGCTTTCTGCCCCCCAATAATACATAACCCCCATCAAGCCGATACCGGAAAGCCATGTGAAATAGGCTTCATATTTGAACCAGTGCAATTCTTCTGGCATGTGCGATGGGGCGACCATATACTTTTGCAAGTGATAGAACCCACCTCCATGTACCATCCACGTATCGCCAGACACGCCCTTGCTTAAGGCCGCATGTTTTTTCAGGCTTAAATCGAGGAAAACAAAAAAGAATGAGGACCCGATCCACGCGATTCCGGTGGTGATATGGAGCCAGCGAAAAATCATCGCGGCCCAGTCCATTACGGCAATATCCATCAAATGCTCCGTTTTCTCCATAATTCAGCCAATAAAACAAAGTATCGTGACTTGAATTAACTTAAAATAGTAAACATCATTATATTACCTTTAAAATATATTTGATGATAAAGTGTATCATGGATATGGAAGACCTTATTTTATTTGATCACACAGTGGAATTGGGCGGTTTATCCGGTGCGGCGCGAGATTTGTGCATGTCACCAGCCATGGTCAGTTCCCGCATTCAGCGCTTAGAAAACCAGTTGGGGCTTCGGTAGTTAAATCGAACAACCCGGCAAGTGAATTTAATCCCCGACGGTGATTTGTTTTCGAATATTGTTTGAAAATTCTGAAAGAGATCTACGCTACCGAAGGTACGGTATCGGCTAGGCGCGACAAGCCGGGCGGTGTCTTAAAAGTTTCAGCCCCCTCAGTATTTGCCCGCTTGCACATTGCCCCCACATTCCAGCATTTGTTCAAAAACGCCCAAACATTCAATTTCAATTGGTTGAAAATGATCGGTTTGCTAATTTTGTTGAGGAAAAAATTGATGAGGCGATACGGGTTGGTGAATTAAGGGATTCTAGTCTGATTGTCCGAAGGTTGGCCCAAAATTTCACCACCCCTGAGTTTAAGCGACACCTCTTTTAACGACACTTCAAACGGATCATCCGGCGATGATGAAAGCGCGTTTACTTCGAACCGCGCCTCCCCAATCGTCCGGCCTTCAAGTGTTTACAGCTGATGTCAGCTCACCACCCATCATCATTTCAGCTAAAGACCGTGCCGTTTCCTGCGCCGGATCACAATCACTAACAATTTTACCTAAACGTAGGATTGATACTTTTGTCAGAGCTTCCGTATTTCTTCCAAACGGTGCTAAATATATAAAATAGCAACGCCTTCTGATGATAAATGGTACAGATTTTCAAGCAGTTTATCGACTTTTTGAGGGTTAGAACCGACGTTGGCTCATCCATGATCAACAGCTTTGGATGTTTAACAAACGACGTACGATCTCGATCCGTTGACGTTCGCCAACGCTCAACAAATGAACACATCGGCACGGGTCCAACGGCAAGCCGTATTGTTTAGAAATTTGAACAATTTGCTGTTCTAATCCGGGGCCAGCTAATTCAAGAAAAATTCCAAGGGATATGTTTTCGGAAACCGTTAAAGCTTCAAACAAAGAAAAAATGTTGAAACACCATACCAACTTCCAAACTTCACGCAACGGGAGGATTGGGGATTTAAACCGGTGCACCGTTCCAATGCATTTACCGACCATCGGATTTAAGCACGCCAGACATTATTTTAACCAATGTACTTTTGCCAGCCCCGTTTTCACCTAATAGAGCGTCGATTCCACCAGGCAAGACATCCAAATCAACTTCGTCATTGGCGATGCATCCCGGAAATTCCTTGCGAATATTCCATAACTATAAAAGCGGTTTGGTCTCCACGTATCCCCCTTTGTCCGGCCCTGTTTAAACCGGCTTTTGTTTTATTTTATCTTTTCATTTTATTAATAGGCGATCTTATCTTCTTTAGCATCCCATTCATCGAAGGCAGTTTTTGCGATATCGTCTGGCAAGTGAACCATTTCCATGGACCGGTCTTTTATATCTTTGGCAATTTCATCATATAAAAATTCATCATCAAACCCGATCCGCGCCGCGTCATAACGGGTATTGGCGTAATACACCTGGTCCAATCGGGCCCAATAAATCGATGCCAAACACATGGGGCACGGCTCGCAACTGGTGTAAATGGCCGCACCAGCCAAACTGAAGGTATCCAATTTTTTGCATGCATCGCGAATAGCAACCACTTCGGCATGGGCTGTCGGGTCGTTATCTGTTGTGACTTTATTGAAGCCCACACCCACAACTTCACCGTCTTTGACAATGATCGCGCCAAACGGCCCACCCAATCCGGCTTGCATCTTTTCACGCGATATCCGGGACGCTTCGGCCATATGTTTGGCGTGGGTTTCATCATCTGAGCACATTAAGCATTTTCAACCTTTTGCGTTTGATCCACTGAAATGGTTCCTTCCAGAACCGCCATAATTTCATTCAAGCTGGCCAGCGCAATCAAGCCCGGCTCTTTACCCCGAACATTGCCTTGGCCGATGGGGCTAACTAAGCGGGCGATTTGATCCACCGACAAGCCATCGTCTATATCGAACCTTCTGCGGAACCTTGCACCTTTAGATTTTGATCCAATAAGACCAACGAAATTCAGGGCCTCGTTTTTAAGGAGTGCGATGCAAAGCCTGTAATCCAGCGCATGAGAATACGTCATCACCAATACGGCAGCAGCTCGGCTATCCAATTGAGCCGCGTGGGCGGGTGGATATTCCATCAAAACCGGATATATATTTGGCGCAATAGGGACCAAATCCAACTCATTTTGGCGCTCGTCAACAATGGTTAAACGGATAGGCAATTGAGCTGCAATAGCGGCAAAAGCCCGGGCCACGTGCCCAGCACCATAAATCACAACGGAGTGGCGCTCGTCGATTAATGATTGAATATGAATGCCATCGGATTCATTTAAATTATCCGAAACCTCGACCCTGTTCACCACGGGCGCTTGATCTGGATTGTTCCAAGGCATAACAACAAAGCCTGCTTGGTTCTGCTGTGTGCAATTTTCAGCATCGGCCAACCAATTGACAGATGTGTTATCAATGGGCTCGAACACAACTTCCATACCCCCACCGCAGCATTGCCCCATGTCTGGCCCCAGCATAAATTTTTCATAGACCCGGCTCCACGAGCGACGCCCAGCCAACATATCGTGGGCTGCGGCTTCAACAACCCGCTCGACCTCGCCGCCTCCCAATGTCCCCAATAGTTGATCTGGGCGAACATAAATCCAAGAGCCTTTATCACGTGGCGTTGAGCCATAATGTTTAACAACAAACACCATCACGCCTTTTTCCCTTAGGTTCGATGTGGCAAGCGCCGCCCGGATCCAGTCGTTAGGACCAAGCGCGTGGGCGGCATAAAGGGCTGTGGGCGAAGTCATTTTATTTTAGCTTTCATTTTGGCTGCAGCCATCAAAATACGTTCAGGTGTTGCAGGTGCATCTAACTCAGGCACGGATTTATAATCATCCAAGCTAGAGAGTGCATCAGATATGGCGTAAAAAACTGACATTGCCAACATTAACGGTGGCTCGCCCACGGCTTTTGATCGGTGAATGGTCGCTTCCACATTGCGGCCCTTTTCCCATAGATTAACGTTCATGCGTTCAGGGCGGTCGCCACAGGTGGGGATTTTATATGTTGAAGGCGCGTGGGTCCGAAGTTTACCGGAGTCATCCCACCACAACTCTTCTGTCGTTAACCAGCCCATACCTTGAATAAAGCCACCTTCAATTTGGCCAATATCAATGGCGGGGTTCAACGATTGCCCCACATCATGAAGTACATCAACGCCCAGTACTCGGCTTTCACCGGTTAGCGTATCGATGGCAACTTCAGAGACGGATGCCCCATAAGCAAAATAATAGAACGGACGACCCGATGCGGTTTCTCGGTTATATTCGATTTTTGGAGTTCGATAGAACCCAGTTGAAGAGAGTTGCACCCGGTTCATGTAAGCTTGTTTGACCAAATCATCAAAGCTGACAACTTGATTTCCAATCCGCACTTGATTGCGGGTAAACTCAACATCGGCTTCTTCGACTTTATACTGATTACAAGCAAAGGCGATCAAACGGCGCTTGATGGTCCGAGCTGCTGTCATTGCAGCCATGCCGTTCATATCAGTTCCAGATGAAGCGGCAGTGGCTGACGTGTTTGGGACTTTTGCCGTATTGGTGGCGGTTATTTTTATGCGGTCCACATCGCATTGAAATTCTTCGGCAACGATTTGCGCTACTTTTAAAAACAAACCTTGGCCCATTTCTGTGCCGCCATGGTTCAGCGATATGGAGCCATCTTTATATACGTGGATTAATGCGCCCGCTTGGTTGAGGAACGTTGTGGTGAACGAAATGCCAAACTTAACCGGTGTCAACGCTAACCCACGTTTGATTATCGGGCTGGTTTTATTAAATTCGGTTATGGCTTCACGACGTTTGCGATAATCAGAAGAGACTTCCAGCTCTTCAATCATTTCAGGTAAAACAAAATCTTCGACCTGCATATGATACGGCGTTATATCGCGCCTAGCACCGCCGTAGAAATTGGCTTTCCGCACATCTAAGGTGTCTTTACGGACAGAGCGGGCAACATCTTCGATCATCCGTTCACCAATCATCATGCCCTGTGGCCCACCAAATCCCCGGAAAGCTGTGTTTGATACTGTATCGGTGCGCATGCGTTTGCACAAAATGCGGACCTGATCCAAATAATAGCTGTTGTCTATATGGAACATGGCGCGATCGCTGATCGCATCGGATAGATCTTTTGAGCATCCACACCGGGTTGCCATTTCAACATCAGCAGCTTGAATGCGGCCTTCGTCATCAAAACCCACGGACCATTTACCAGCCAATTCATGGCGCTTACCAGTTAGGGTCATGTCGTCATCACGGTCCAAACGGCATTTTGCTGCGCGCCCGGTTTTAACCGCAACCAATGCGGCCAACGCGGCCCATTGTGCTGCTTGGCTTTCTTTGCCGCCAAAGGCACCGCCCATGCGCCGAACCTCAACCGTCACCGCATTGGCCGGGCGATCCAAAACTTGGGCTACATTAAATTGCACTTCCGATGGGTGCTGGGTTGAGCAATGAATAACAACGTCACCATCTTCCTGAGGCACCGCCATAGAGACCTGACCTTCTAAATAAAAGTGATCTTGACCGCCAATTTCCATCTGCCCCGAAATTTGGTTTGGAGCCGCTTTAACACCCGCTTCCGCATCGCCCCGCTGCATTACATGATCAGTACTAATCAGGTAATCTTTTTCTAAAGCCTGTTCGATGGTTAAAATCGGTTCTTCAGAATTGCACTCAATAACACCTAATTTCACTGCGGCTTGTGCTTGTAAAAACGTTTTCGCCGCAACAGCAAAAACCGGCTGACCGTAGAACTTAATTTCATCACCTTCTAATACCGGATCATCCCCCGAATGGGTTGGGCTGACATCATTGAGGCCTGGAATATCGTCAACGGTAAGCACGCACACAACACCCGAAGCAGAACGCACAGCTTCTAAATTAACTGAGGTTATGTTCCCAAATGCCGCGTCGGCATGGCCTGTGGCGATGTGCAAAGTGCCGAAAGGTTCTGGGATATCATCCACATAAATCGCTTGTCCGGTGACGTGTTTTGTGGCGCTATCGTGTTCCAACGATTGCGCAACACCGCCCCTAATTTTCTCTTTTTGTAACGCTTGATTACTCATATCCAAGCCCCCCTAAGGCGCTACGATTGGCGAGTTCTAATGGAATTGTGGGGTTTTGCATTTCTAAATAAAACCGTTCCAACAAATTGCGCGCAGCCAAGGATCGATATTGCGCGCTGGCCCGCATGTCAGACATCGGGGCAAAATCGTTATCAAGGCCAGTTTGAGCTAATTCTATCGTTTTAATATTCCACGGCCTGCCTATCAGCGCCACTTCGCACGCTGAAGCCCGGGCCGGGGTTCCGGCCATGCCACCAAAGGCAACGCGGGCTGAGGTAACGATACCCGCTTCAATGCACAAGTTAAACGCACCCAATACAGCTGAAATGTCTTGATCAAAGCGTTTGGTGACTTTGTAACACCGAAATGTATCCACATCGCGAGGAACCAATACCCGGCTTACAAACTCACTGGGCTGTATGTCTTGTTTGCCGTATTCAATAAAGAAATCTTCCAACGGAACTTCGCGTTCACCTTGGGCACTGCGCAATACAACAGACGCGCCCATAGCAATCAACGCTGGGGGCATGTCACCAATTGGTGAGCCATTAGCAATATTGCCGCCGATGGTGCCGCTGTTGCGCACTTGGAGCGATCCAATGCGGCGAATCAATTCACCTAAGCTTGGGGATATGTCAGATAATACAGCATGGGCATTGGAATAGGTAACACAGGCGCCGATATCTAAATGGGTGTCGGTGGCGCGGATTGATTTCAAATCTGTCACATCGGCCAATGAAATAATTGGGTTTAGGCGCTTGCCCATTTTGGTCACCCAAAGCCCCACATCCGTAGCCCCGGCAACCAGCGTTACATCAGGGTGATCAGTCAAACAAGTAGCCAATTGTTCGGGTGTTTTGGGGGCCATGTAAAGACCTGATTTAGCCTCGACCTTTAAGGCCGCCGTATCTTTTGACCATGCAATCAACTGCGCTTGGGCGTCCTGAATTCTGCTTTGCCACACCTCATCAACTGGCGTTGCACATGCCACTTCAGCCGCGTCAATGATTGGGCCGTATCCAGTGCATCGGCATAAGTTGCCCGCCAGCGCATCGTCAATGGCTTGGCGGTTTTTTATCCCACCGTTTAAATGCTTGGCTCCGCCATTCAAATGTAATGTCAGCAAAGACATAATTATGCCCGGCGTACAAAACCCACATTGTGATCCGTGCAAATCGACCATTGCTTGTTGAACGGGGTGCAGCGTCCCATCAGCCACGGATTCTACCGTCAAAATTTGTTTGCCATCTAAGGAGGGCAGGAAAAGGATGCAGGAATTCACAGAACTGTAAACGATTTTGCCGTCAACCACGTCACCCACAACCAGCGTACACGCCCCACAATCGCCTTCTGAGCAGCCTTCTTTGGTGCCTTTTAAGCAGGCTTGGTCGCGCAAATATTGCAATACGGTTTGGTTGCTATCTTCAACGCTGATTTCCATCAGCGTCCAGCCAAGTAAAAATCGAACGCGGCTTCGAGTTTTACTGCTCATTTTATGCTTTTCTCACTTTTCAAATCAGCTACCACGATAGGTCGAATAACTATACGGCGAAACCAGTAACGGTACATGATAATTTTGATTTGCATCAAATATCGAAAACCGCAACGGGATTTTGTCTAAAAATGGTGGGTCAGAAAGCTCAGTTCCACGTGCCTTAAAATAACCAGCGACTTGGAAGACCAACTCATAAGTCCCAACAACAACGGCGTCGCCTTCTAATAAAGCCTCATCGGTTCGACCATCAGAATTGGTTTTGCCTGAGCTGAGTTGATATCGTGCCTCGCCCTCGAATCGAAATAACGCCCACGACACCCCTTCGGCAGGGCCGCCAGCAACGGTATCTAAAACATGCGTACTCAAACGGCCCATTTTATTCTCCCCTGTTAACACTGATCTAATGTCTTATATATATCGGTTTTTGTGTGAAGTTATTGTTGCCTATTATTATGTTTTCTTCGGCTTATGTAGAGTGGGGACAGCCCAAGAACACCTTCAATTTATTTTTGATAATAATTCTCTATTCATCCTTATATTTCAGGTAATATATCCTAATAGGAATATTCAAACGGTCAAAGAAAGAAGCGCACAGATGGCAAATAACACCGATTATCCCCGTGATTTAATTGGGTATGGCCCAACGCCGCCCACCGTCAATTGGCCGGGTGGGGCCAAATTAGCGTTGCAGTTTGTGGTCAATTATGAAGAAGGCGGCGAAAATTGCGTTTTGCATGGTGATGACGCATCAGAAGCGTTTTTATCTGAAATCATTGGCGCGGATTCATGGCAAGGTGAGCGCCATTTGAGCATGGAGTCGATTTATGAATACGGAAGCCGAGTTGGAATATGGCGGCTTTTGAAGCTGTTTGCCAAAAAAGACATCCCGCTGACCTTATTTGCCGTCGCCATGGCATTGGAGCGCAACCCCGCCGTAGCCGACGCCGCCATGGAAGCCGGGCATGAAATTTGTAGCCACGGTCATCGCTGGATCAATTATCGCGATGTGCCGGAAGATGTTGAACGCCAGCATTTGCAACAAGCGGTCGAGATCATAACCCGCTTAACCAGTCAACGACCGTTGGGATGGTACACCGGACGCACAGGTATGAACACGCGCCGCTTGGTTGCCGAAGAAGGTGGCTTTTTGTATGACGCAGACGATTACAACGATGACCTGCCCTTTTGGACAACAGCCGTCGGTAAACCGCATTTAGTTGTTCCCTATACGCTAGATGCCAACGACATGCGCTTTGCCAGCCCCCAAGGCTTTAATTCTGGCGATCAATTTTACACGTATTTAAAAGACAGCTTCGATGCCTTATATGAAGAAGGGGCGGAAACACCGCGCATGATGTCGGTTGGATTGCATTGTCGGTTGGTTGGGCGTCCGGGGCGAATAAAAGCCTTAGAACGGTTTATGGATTACGCGCAAAGTTTCCCAGATGTTTGGTTTTGCCGCCGGATTGATATTGCCAACCATTGGCGCAAACATCACCCGGCACAGGGATAATCAACACAATGCCCCCCTTTAAAACACAAACGCCAACTGATTTAAGCCGTGAACACTTCATCGATGTTTTTGGCGGTGTTTACGAGCACTCCGAATGGATAGCCGAGCAAGCATGGGACACTGGCTTAGACTCGCACCACAATTCAATCGAAGGATTGCACCGCATCCTAAAAGCAATTGTGGATGAAGCAGGCCACGCGCCCCAGTTGGCTTTATTGAGAGCTCATCCCGATTTGGCCGGAAAATTAACGGTTAGCGGCGAACTGACGAAAGAATCGACCGGCGAGCAAGTCAGCGCCGGGCTGGATCAATGCAGCGAGCAAGAGTTTAAGGCCTTTCAATCGAATAATACCAAGTACAAAGAAAAGTTTGGTTTCCCCTATATATTCGCCGTAAAAGGTCGTAATCGGGCTGAAATATTGGAAAACTTTAGCCAACGCGTTGATTTAGACGTCGCCGATGAATTTGAAGTGGCCGTCTCACACGTTCATCAAATTGCCTTACTTCGATTATCTGATCTTTAAATTCACGCCTTAAAAACAACAACAAGCGTTTGTAACTGACGGGTAAAGGCGGTTATGATCTGGCACCTTTTTGAATATATAAAATACAAGGACATCCCATGACAGGACAACGTTTCGAGAATCAATCAGCAATCATCACTGGCGGCGCACGCGGCATCGGCTTAGCTATCGCTCAGCGCTTAGAATCAGAAGGTGCACGTGTTTCCTTATGGGAAATCGACCCGGCAGCCGTTGAGGAAGCCCGCTCTACCTTTAAAAACCCAGATAATGTTCACAGCTGCACCGTAAACGTTGGCGACCCCGCATCCGTTGCCACTGCTGGTAAAAAAACCATCGCGGATTTAGGCAAAATTGACGTTATGGTCAACAGCGCAGGCGTTGCAGGCGCAAACGCATTGGTTAAAGAGTACGATGTTGAGGAATGGCAAAAAGTCATCGACATTAACTTGAACGGCGTTTTCTATTGCTGCCGCGCATTAGTTAGTCACATGGAAGACAATGGTTATGGCCGGATCGTCAACATTGCATCGATTGCCGGAAAAGAAGGCAACCCAACTGCCAGCGCATATAGCGCATCGAAAGCAGGCGTCATTGGCTTAACCAAATCATTGGGTAAAGAAACCGCGCTCAGTGGCGTTACGGTCAATTGCATCACACCCGCCGCAGTTAAAACAGCTATTTTCGATCAAATCAGCCAAAAGCACATTGACTTCATGCTGTCCAAAATCCCCATGAGCCGATTTGGTAAAGTGGAAGAAATGGCAAGTTTGGTTGCTTGGTTAGCATCAGAAGAATGCAGCTTCAGCACGGGCGGCGTTTTTGATATTTCAGGTGGTCGCGCAACTTACTAATCTTTCGCGCAGTCAGGAAAAGAAAATCCCGAGCAAACCTAGTTTGCGAAAAATAATATGGATGGGGGTTTCTTTAACCCTCGTCCAAACTTATTAAGACTTCCGTTACCAGAACATCTGGTGACGACGAAATATCAATATAGATTGCTTGCTCTTCCTCATCCGGCTCTTCCAGCGTTGCGAACTGGCTGGTTAATAATCCCGGTGGCATATAGTGGTTTTCACGCTGCTGCATCCGGCCTTCAATCAGCTCGAAGGATCCGTTTAAATAAACAAACCGGATTGGCCCCCCAAGACCATAGTCGCCCCGCAACCGGTCCCGGTATTTTCGTTTTAGGGCCGAGCACGACAACACTCCACCTTCCCCAGCTTCAACCCACTCGGCGATTGTGTTAGCCATCACCGTCAACCACGGCTCCCGGTCCTCATCGTTTAAAGGCGTGCCAGAGCGCATCTTTTCAACGTTTATAGCAGAATGAAAGGTATCGCCTTCGGCGTATCTGATGTTTAACTTCTCGGCAATGTTTTGCCCAACTGTGGATTTACCACAGCCACTAACGCCCATAAAGACCAGAACTTCAGCTAACTTTTGATCGTTCATTATTTCAACCATTCTGTATGAAATATACCTGGTTTATCTTTGCGTTCATAGGTATGTGCGCCAAAGCAATCGCGTTGTGCTTGGATCAATGACGACCAAAGCCGAGAGTTCCCAAACCCATCATAATAGGCCAACGCAGATGACAAAGCGGGAACTGGAATGCCATATTGGATGGCGAAACATAAGGTACCCCGCAATCCGGGCATGGATGTCGCCCAATCTTCGGTTAGTTCTTTTGCCATTAATAAATTGGGCAACTCAGGTTCATTGACATAAGCCGCAATAATTTTTTCTAAAAACTCAGCCCGGATAACGCAGCCCGCTTGCCACGTACGCCCAGCCAATTCAGGTTTTGCAACCCAGCCGTTGCCGTCCGGTTTAGCCGCTGTAATGAGATGCAATCCTTGGGCATAGCTAACCATAACGGCAGCGCATAAAGCCTGCTCTAATTCATCAACAAACGAACCTCGATCGACATTCGATTGAACATTGGGCTTGGGTAATAGTGTTTCCGCCTTGGCCCGATCATCGCCATAGCGCGATAAATGCCGGGCCGATACAGCTTCGGCAATCGTTGGTACTGGAATGCCAAATTCAAGCGCCAAACGGACCGTCCATTGGCCGGTTCCTTTTTCGCGGGCTTGATCCAAAATTTTATCGATCAATACGCCATCGCCCAAGTCATCCGGGGTGCGCAAAATACCTGCTGTAATTCCAAACAAATATGAGCTTAAAGCCCCGTTATTCCATTTGTCAAAGACATCCGCCATTTGACCATACGACATCCCCGCCGCATCGCGCATTAATAAATACGCTTCACCGATCAATTGCATGATCGCGTATTCGATGCCGTTATGAACCATTTTGACAAAGTGCCCAGTGCCACCAGGGCCAAAATGCGAACAGCACGGGCTGCCATTATGTTTGGCTGAAATGGCGTTCAGAGCCGGGGCAACGGTATCAAAGAAATCAACCGTACCACCGGCCATCATAGACGGGCCATGGCGGGCCCCTTCTTCACCACCTGATATCCCCAAACCAAAGAAACCAAAGCCTCTTTTTTCCGCATCCAAACCGCGCCGATCGGTATCGCGTGGGTGGGCGTTGCCACCATCACAGACCAAATCACCTTTTGATAACATGGGGTATAGAGCTTCAAGCAGCGCGTCCACCGGGTCACCGGCTTTAACCATCAACAAAATACACCGGGGCGTTGGCAGGCTTTCAACAAAGCTTTCTAAGTTTTCGACCAGCACAACTCGGTCGTCGATTTCATCGATAAATTTATCTGCGAAGGTTGTACGCGCATCCGTCCACGGATCGAAGACAACGGTGGTATAACCATTATCGGCAAAGTTAAATGTTAACCCAACACCCATTGGCCCCAAGCCGATAACGCCCATATGTGTGTTTTGTGTCATCGAGATTAAAACTTACCCCATTTTAAATAAGCATCTTGTGGGTCCATACCCTCGAAAATCGCAGAACGTATTTTGTTTTCAGTACCAATCACGTGTTCGGTTTCAGCGACGATTTCTTCGGCTTTATCTTTCGGTAAAATAACAATGCCATCAAGATCCGCCAACACCCAATCACCGCCCGAAATATCGACATCACCAATGCGAATGGTTTCGTTAAAAGAAACAGGTAACCATCGACCGACAATATCTTTTGGTGTTTTAAAGGAACACCAAGTTGAAAACTCCATGTTAAGCAAGAACTCAACATCGCGGCTGCCACCATCAACAATATAACCCCGAATGCCTTTAAATTTTAGCGTTTCAGCTGAAAGCTCGCCCATTAATGCAACTTCATGTGTGTTGGGTTGGCAAATAACTACGTGCCCACTGGGCGCTTTTGACAGCAACCCAGTCCATTCCAACAAAGTTTCATGGGCATCGAAATCTGTGCCCGATTGACCCTCAACCGTATAAATAGGACCGGCCAGTTTATCACCATGAGCCAATGGTAATATTTCAGGCGGCAGAACAAAATTGGTAAGCCCCATAGCACGCATCACATCGTGAAGAGCACCTGTATACACAGCTTCTAAGCGGTCACAAAAATCAGTCATCTAACAAACCTTCCCAATGCTTTAAATTGTAATTCCACCATCGATGACAATGATCTGACCGCTTGTGAAAGAAGCATCATCACTGGCCAAATAGACAGCAGCGGCGGCAATTTCTTGGGTTGTACCCAAGCGGCCCATGGGTTGACGTGCAATAAATGCTTTGCGAGCGACTTCAACATCACCCATTGCTGCAATGCGTTCGTCTAGTGAAGGAGATTGAACGGTTCCGGGGCAAATGGCATTACATGTAATTCCTTTAGTCACAAAATCAGCGGCAATGCCTTTTGTTAAGCCAATGGCAGCGGCTTTCGAGGCACCATATGCAAAGCGATTGGGGATGCCCTTAACAGATGAAGCTACGGATGCGATGTTAACAATCGAACCGCCGCCATTCTCAACCATCGCCGGGATCATGGCTTTACACATGCGGAACATGGCTTTGGCGTTCAGATCGAATGAAAAATCCCAATCTTTATCGGTGCATTCCAAAATCGATCCGTTGGCAACATAACCAGCAACGTTTGCCAAGACATCTATTGCGCCTACTTGCTTTGCAATCTCTGCAATGGCATCCGCATCCATAACATCTAAAACCTGCGTTTTAATGCCATCTTTGCCTTCAATTTCTTTCAGCGTTTCTGGATTTATATCGGTTGCGATAACTTCCGCACCTTCGGCTGCAAATGCCAATGCGATATTTTGTCCAATACCTTGTCCGGCTGCTGTTACAAGTGCTTTTTTACCTGCTAGTCTAGCGCTCATCGTTATCTCCTAATGTATATGTTTAACCTATTTTTTAATTTCTTTAGCTAATTCGTAAATTCCGGCTGCGGATAAATTTTCATTGGCCAATTGAGCCTGACCACCAAAAGCTTTAATCACCCGACCATACAATGCGATCAAAGGTCCAGAGCCGATCATTGTGACTTCTGTAGCGGTATCTTTATAGGCATCGCGAATTTCAGTTCCGATCAACAGGCCCGATAAATAATCTTTGGTATAGGCTTCTGGGATTTCAGCAAATAAGGCCCGTGCGCGAACACCAAAAAACCCGCTTAATAACGAAATGCCCACTTTCGCCTTATCGACGCCATCATCAAACCAGTGCAGTGCATCGGTTTCTATGCGCCCCTGACCCGTCATCAGCTTTCCCAAAATACTATGCTGACACATCACATCAAACACTTCGCCGGTCATGAATGTTGTGAAGCCATTGATTTTACCATCAACGACGGAAACCCATTTGCTGTGTGTACCGGGCAAACAAAACGTATAATCCCCAGATTTCCCCGATACCGCGCCTAGTATTTGCGTTTCTTCACCGCGCATCACATCTGGTTGACCGTCGGCATTTAAACAACTGTACCCCGGGGCAATCCAAACCACACGCCCGCTATCTAACGTAATCTGACCCATTCCAGATGCGATTTCAGCTAATCCGGGTTGGCCCGTTACGTAGTCAATTTCTTGCCAGCCTTGGCGCGATCCAATCATGCCACTCATGACCACGGGAGCATCAGGTTCCGCATCCATCCAATCGCCAACTTGTGCGACTAACATATCGGCAAATTGTCCGCCCTCTACCGCCAAAATACCATTCGCAGATTGGCGTTTATCAATAACCACGCCTTGCTCAGAAAGTCGGTATGCCCGAAATGAGGTTGTTCCCCAATCGATTGCAATCAATGAAGTCATCAGCATTTAATATCCTCAAAAATATATGCTCAAAGAAATCAGCCTTTTCATTTATAAAGGAGTTTTTCGCAATTTAAAGGCTGACCACAGAATCATATAAATTAAAGATTATATGTGCGTCATATGGTTTTCATTTAAGAGCTTAATCAGCATTTTAGCTGCCATTTCTTGATGGTTACGCTGAATATCGCGTGCTTTTGTTACGTCTTTCGCCAATACAGCAGCAACAACAGCCCGATGGTCTTCATTCGATTTATAGGGTTTGGGGCGCATATGTAGCGTTGTCATGCGGACCCGATGGATTTGATCGCGGAAAGTATCAACCAATTGAAGCATCCGGTCGCTCCCGGTCAACACGACCATTTGGCGATGAAATTCATAGTCTGCAATGACCCAACGGTCCAAATCATCGCGTTCAAGTGCCGTATCCATATCGTCTACGGCTTTCATCAACGATTGAAGGCCGTCTTCGCTCAAGTCCATACCAGCAATGATCCCTGCAGCTGAAGATTCAAGCGCAGTTATAATTCCGTAAACTTCAGCCATATCTTTTGGCGAAATGGGCAGGACCCGCATTCCGTGGCGCGGGCGGACTTCAACCAAACCTTCGTTCGCTAACCGCACCATGGCTTCGCGGGTTGGGGTCCGGCTCATGCTTAATTGTTCAGCAATTTCTTGTTCTAAAAATTGTGAACCGTGGGGGAGTTCATTTGTCAGAATCTGGCGTTTAAGCTCACTATAGGCTTGTTCTGCAAAAGAAATGCGCGCTTTTTCATTCTCATGTATTGTCACGGAAATCCCCATTATGTGAATGAAACCTAAGTATTCCGCCATTTACGAAGGGGGCTATTCTATTAAATATCCGAAAACCGCCACTTTTAATAACGTATACTTAAACTTATACGTTATTAATTAAAGTTGCAAATATAGACTGATTCCTAAATCCGTTTTACCAAAACCTTACGTTAAACGTGATCTAACGCCTGTTGTAAGTCACCCGTCAAATCATCAACATTTTCAATGCCGATTGATATGCGTATCAGGTTTTCAGGCACCAGACTTTCCGGCCCCTCGACCGATAAGCGGTGCTCGACCAAACTTTCAACCCCGCCCAAAGATGTTGCGGCAATAAAGACTTTTAACTTCGCAATCATGGCTTTCGCCATCGCGGCATCGCCGTTCACCAAAAATGATAACATGCCACCGAAACCGGCGGTCATTTGGCGCGCTGCCAAAGCATGCCCCGGATGGCTTTGAAGGCCCGGATACAAAACCCGCTCTAATTTAGGGTGGTTTTCAAAATGCGATGCGATTTTGGCAGCAGACGCAAATGCCCGTTCACATCGTATACCAAGGGTTCGCATGCCCCGCAACAATAACCACGCCTCAAAAGGCCCCATAACGCCCCCAACCAAGGTCCGAATGTCATAAATTTCCTGCCAGCGGTCATCCTTTTTAGCTGTAATTAAAACGCCGCCCAAAACATCGCTATGGCCATTTAAATATTTGGTTGCAGAGTGGAAAACCAGATCTGCCCCCAAGCTTAAAGCGCGCAAGGTGACAGGCGGGGTTACCGTCGCATCAACGCCCAAAATTGCCCCTGCATCATGGGCAATTTGAGCCGCCTTTTGAATATCAATGACATCCCATGTGGGGTTCAGTAAGGTTTCGATCCAAACCACATCGGTTTGCCCTGGACGGACAGCATTTGCCAATCCATCCGCTTTCGTCGCATCAAACAACGTCAGCTCAATGCCCCGTTTTTCCGCCAACCGGCGCATCCAAGCTTGGGCACCATGATACATGATCGACGGGGCGACGATGTGCCTGCCGTGCTCAACCGTCTCGAACACAGCCGTTATGGCTGCTTGCCCTGATGCAAAAATCAATGAGTCCGCTCCGCCTTCTAATTCTGCCATTACTTTTTCAACCTGATCGTAGGTCGGGTTATGGTTTCGGGCATAAATATAATCACCCAAAAGCTTATAATTTTGATCCCGACAATAGGTCGTGGACGGCTGGATTGAAGGTATTAAAGCGCCTGTTTGTTCGTCAATATAATGACTGGCTTGGGCCAACAAAGTATCAGGCGATATGTTTTTAGGCATGCTCACAGGCGGCTATCCTTCATCATGTTTCAACGCATTCCCCTAAAATGCCGCTTTTTACTGATCAATCAAGGGGGGCCCACACACAAAAAAGACGAAGCAAGAAGACCTCGCCTTTTTCATAATAATAAATAACCGCTTTTATGCGGCTTTAATACCCGTCAGGAAGTCTTTTTCAGGACGTCGCGCGTTTAAAAATTCGTAGCTAATACCGTTTACGATACTTAGCCTCGATGTCGCCCGACTTTGAGCTTGTTAATAGGTATTTTCTTTATTTTTCGTCATCAGATATACGCCACCAGCGACGACAAACCCAACAAAAGCGACAAGTCCGATAAGTATTATTTGTAGATTTAAATGTATATTTTTCATATTTCCTCGTAAAAATTCGACAAAGACACTAAGTATTCAACGTGAAAAAACCATTTTAAAGCACGCAGATAAATACAATGGAAACCGCATGCAATAGGATGTAGCACATTATTTTTCAGTAATATTTCATTTAGGTTTCAAGTTGCTTCTTCAATGTTTTAGTATGTAATCGTATATAACTGCATATGTAAAAAAGGAGCATTTTTTACAGTTCAGGCTGTTAGAATTGAGGAGATAAATATATAAATAAGGCACATATATTCTAGCCACACACTTTATATCAAGGATCAATCTGAATGTTTTGGAACACTAATGAGCCCCATGGGCTGCCCCATAACCCTTTCAAAAGCTGCGTTGCGCCCCGCCCTATTGGTTGGATTTCGAGCGTTAGCGCGGACGGGCATATTAACTTGGCCCCCTACAGTTTCTTTAATGCAGTTGGCAGCGAACCACCGATGGTGATGTTTTCAAGCACTGGTGTGGCGCCGCGCCCGACCAAAGACACGGTTAGCAATATTGAAGCAACAGGTGAATTTGTTTGCAACATGGTGACATGGGAATTGCGCAATCAAATGAATGCCACCAGCGCCCCAGCGCCAGCTGAAACCAATGAGTTCGAGCTGGCTGGATTAGAGATGGAGCCCTCTACATTGGTGAAACCGCCCCGGGTTAAAGCAGCGCCCATTCATATGGAATGCACTTATGTTAAGACCATCGACTTACCCTGCGATACACCAGGCGGGCGCAATGTTATGATTATTGGTCAAGTTATTGGCATTCAAATCAACGAAGCCTTTTTGATTGATGGTAAGATCGACATGGAAAAAATCCAGCCGTTGGCGCGGATGGGCTATCAAGATTACAGCTCAGTCGAGAAAATATTCACCCTTAACCGCCCCAAATAATGACCCTTGATCCAAATCTATTTAAGCTTATATGATTGAAAAATAGGAGGCCTAAATCATGACCTTACGTTGCGTAAATCATTTGGCATTTATCACCAACGATATTGTTAAGACCGTCCGGTTTTATCGGGATTTGCTGGGTATGCAATTAACCGCTGGTATTGGTCACGATGGGTATCGGCACTATTTTTTCCGGATGGGCGATCAAGCATCCCACGTGGCGTTTTTTGAATACGAAGGCGCCCAGCCGATGAACCCAAAATTTCCAGGCAATCGAACAACAGAACCCATTGGCTTCGATCATGTCTCGTTCACAGTCGATAGCCGTGAAGATTTATTTGCCCTTAAAGATACTTTGGAAGCCGCTGGGCTTGATGTTCATGGTGCCGTTGACCATGGTTTGTTTTGGTCGATCTATTTTTTCGACCCCAACGGCATTCCCTTAGAAGCTACATGGGAAATGATGGAAATAACTAAATTCCCAGCAATTGAAGACGATGATCCTTTGGACATCGCAGCGGAAGGGGCTGAGCCTCAGCCGGGACATTGGCCAGAAGTTACAACCCCAACACCGCGCGCTCAAATGGTTGCTAAATCAGGAAACGGGCTTCCGATGCGGGAAAGCTTTCTGAAAAAAAGGATCGCACGTTATAAAAATGATGTGGATATAACCGCCGCCTAAATAAAGGAAAGCTAATCTGTGTCACATTACGTTCAACGCATTGCTTTCTCCACTGTTATTTGCCTATCCCATACGTTAATATCATGTGTCCATGCTGGGTTTTTCGATAAAGCAAAGGGGTTTTAGATATGCTGCAAAAGGATACGCAAGGCTCAACGCCCCTCAGCTTAAGTGTGGCGCTGAGTTCCAGCGATATTATTAACGGCTTAAAAGAAGCGCTGCGGGTTGGTTCAGAAAAAGTGGTTTTGCACGTTAGAAAACCGGATGAGTATTTATCAGATCAAGCAATCCATATTCCCCACCAGAAAATCTAACCGTTGTTCATAATACACTTCAAAAAACAGGCCTTGGAAACTTGACTTCTGATTTGGAAACGCTGATCAATCGAGCCGCTGAAAAAGCTGCGCCTGAAGCCAAAGAGGTTTTTTCAATCCATTTCAGAAACGACATTGGATGATGCAAAGTGCATTTTTGAGAGATCAAATGCCGCCGCCACTAATTATTTTAAAGCACACGCGACTGGATCGGAACTGACGCAAAAGATTTTGCGAAAAGCTGCCTCCTATAAAAAAGTTAAAGTCCTGAAAGCCCCTTGGTTACTCCCTTTGGGCTTTTTTTAAACCTATTGTCCTGCCATTATAGAGTTTAACAATTATACATACTTAAAAAATTAAAGGTTAGCAAATGCACAAAGCGCCGACAATCGACCCAGCCCAACAACCAGATCCGAATGCTGTTTCTTTCGATTTAAAGCATGCCCTATCTTCAATTGTATCCGTGCAGAGTAAAATCTCTGAAAATGGCTTTACCGCCCAAACTTTAGGCACGGAACGAGCCGGGCACGGCATTGTTATTGGCGATCGGGGGCTGATTTTAACCATTGGTTATTTAACCGTCGAAGCTGAAACCATTTGGCTGGTCGATCATACCGGCGCTGCGGTTGCCGGGCACGTTCGGGGTTATGACCAAGAAACCGGCTTTGGCTTGATCCAAGCAATGGGCACATTGAATGCGCCAATAATGGAATTGGGAAAATCGTCTGACTTGAGCATTGGCGATGACGTTATTTTGGCCGGTCATGGGGGCCGATCGGGTTCGATCAATGCCCGAGTTGCCGCAAAACAGGAATTTACCGGCTATTGGGAATACTTGCTAAGTGAAGCCATTTTAACTAAGCCCCCTCACCCCTTTTGGGGCGGCAGCGCTTTGATTACAGAAACGGGAAAGCTCGGTGGTATTGGCTCTTTATTCGTTCAGCAGAATGATGTTAATGGATTACCATTTGATGGTAACATGGTTGTCCCCATCGATTTATTACCGCCTATTTTGGATGATTTAATGACCTATGGCCGGGTCAATAAAAATGCCCGCCCTTGGCTGGGAATTCTAACAGCTGAAGTATCGAATAATTTAGTCATTGCAGGCGTCGTTGGTAATGGACCGGGCCAACATGCGGGGCTTGAAGTTGGCGACATTTTGCATGCCATTGACGGACGACCAATTGAGGATTTAGCAACGTTCTACCGCGAGCTTTGGGGTCGTGGTGATGCTGGGGTGATTGTGATGTTGACCATTTACCGAGATGACAAAGTGTTTGAAGCTGGCGTTCAGTCGGGTGACCGAAACACGTTCATGGTCAAACCCAGCTTCCATTGATTTTAAGCATGCGCAAAATGCCAACATCAATTCCAATTGAAGGCGGGGATTTACTTCTCTTTGAAGATGTTATACCGCCCGATAAAAGCGCAGATACGCTCACCCAGTTGATCACTAATGTGGATTGGCAAAAAGAAACTTTATTTCTATTTGGGCGGCACATTAAAGTGCCCCGCTTGACCGCATGGTATGGCGATGAGGCCTACACCTATTCAGGTGTAAGGCATGAACCCAAGAACTGGGTACCGATTTTAAACGCGTTACGGAATTTGGTTCAAAACAAAACGAATAAACCCTTTAATTCCGTTCTACTGAATCACTACCGAAGTGGCAGCGATAGCATGTCTTGGCATAGTGATAATGAACCAGAGCTTGGTTTAAACCCCACAATTGCGTCACTGAGTTTTGGTGGAACTCGGCGGTTTCGGTTTCGCAATATATCAGATAAAAAACAAACCCTATCGATTGATTTATCAGATGCCAGCTTGTTGGTCATGGCCGGCCCGCTTCAGCACAATTGGCAACACGCTTTACCAAAAACAAAGAAAACAGTCGCTCCAAGGATCAACCTAACTTTTCGCCATATCAAAACCCTAGGGTCTAGACCCTAGTCTAAATCGAGAGGAAAAACCGGGCGGCGAAGTTTTGTGTAGGTTAGCTCTTTATAATTTCTGGACGTTAATCCACCGCCGCTATCAACAACAATAACTTCCGATGCAATCGGTGCATAAGCTGCTCTGAAGTGGTGTGCAGATTTAACCGCTAAGACATCTTTTTCACGCGGATTGATATTGGCGTGCTCGAAAAAGTTAGTGTCGTAGTTTTGAAAGCGACCACTGACCATAACAATATCAATGCCACCCACCCGAAGCACAACCGTTGGCCCCATTTGGATTTCCGTTCCAGCCATCATTGGGCCTTTGAGCTTCAACGAGCCATCCGTTATCGCAACGACACTACCCGTAACGGGAATAGGAGCGCCATATTTAGGGTCGATTTTGCCACCAATAGCAACCACCACATGGGCCCCTAACCCCTGCCCCACGCAAGTCTGAACCGCAACGGGATCGTAGAGCGTGCCAAAGGCTGCATTTTGCAAGTCCGCATCAATCATTGCTTTTAACAAACGCGTGCCGTCGCCATAAGCGCCGCCGCCGGGGTTATCGGCAAAATCTGCTAAAACAACAGGGGCTGGGCGTTTACCCGCCACTAAAACCCGTTCCATTGCTTCTTCAATCGATATGGGATCAATCGTAATCCGGTGGCGACTTTGCCAGACTTCCTCAATCAGTTTATCTGCCAATTTTTGAAATTCGGGCGCATTCCCATCCCCAACCACAACACAGGCCGGACCCGTGTCATGAATATCAACCCAAGGGAACCCGCACGCAATGGTGCTTGATAACACGCCGGGCACTGAATGGGTTCCGGTTTTTGCACTTAGCAAAACTTCCGTCATAGGGCCGGGTGTCGTTGTTCGCCCATGATCCAGCCCATCCATCATTTCAGCCCGCGCCATAACCGTTTTAGGGTTAATCTCGCCGTTCAATGTTCGTTGCATCAACTGCGCAGCTTCATTGGCAATTTCGTACTGATCGACATGCGGATACGTTCGATAGATCACAATGATATCGGCCAAGGCAGCCATTTGGTCGGTGATATTGGCATGTAAATCTAAGGTCATTGCGATCGGTACATCCTGGCCAATGGCATCCCTGATCCGGCGCAACAACTCGCCTTCTCCATCGTCGACGTGGCTACACACCATAGCCCCATGCAGGGCCAAACAAATGCCATCAAACGGGCCTTGATCTGAAATACTACCCAATATGACGTTCGAAATATGTTCAAAAACATCTTCCGTCACTTTGCCAGATGGGGTTGCATTGGCATAAACAGGAAACACACCTTGCCAATCGAAACGTTCACACGCATCAATAAAGGCGGCAATTTCGGTCTTTGTCCGACGCATTTTTGTTGTCACTTCATCGCCATAATAAAGCGTTCGGGCTTTATAGGAATCAAGTGTCGTCGGCAACTGACTAAACGTGTTGGTTTCGTGCATAAATCCAGCAATCAAGACACGCTTTTGCATCTTGTTACCCTTTCAGCGCATCTAAATTTGGCTTTGGACGTACCAAGTCAGGATTGTTTGCCAAATAACGTTCCAATGAATAGGCGGCTTGCAGAACAAACCGATCAGAACCGTTCGGGCCAGCGATCTGAATACCAAACGGCATGCCTTTATGATCCACACCCAAAGGCAATGAAACAATAGCAGGCGTCGCCATTGTCAAACCATACGCCAAAGCCAGCCAGCGCATGTACGTTGGCATTTTTTCGCCATTGATTTCACTAGCATACCATTGCTCGTGTGGGAACGGTGATACCGATGCGGTTGGGCAAATGATTAAATCTACTTCGTCGAACACATCCATAACATTGTTATAAATTTTCGATTGTTCCGCATTCGCCCACGCCACATCAGCGGCACTATATTCAAGCCCCCGGGTTACGTTATCAATAACGTTCGGGTTCAATTGATCCCGGTGGTTCTTAACGCGCTCCCCATGAGCACTAATGAAATTAATCCCACGTGTAATCTCAAACGCGTCATGAACATTGCACAAATCTGGGTCACGATCTTCGGCCATACCGAACACACTACGGAAGCTATTTGTTTTATCAACAAAAACTTTGCGAATGTCATTGTCTACAGGGGCGCAACCCAAATCTGTTGAAATGGCAACCTGTAAACAACCCAAATCGATTTCAGTTACTGGGTTCAGCAGCTCTGTATCCATGGACTTTGAAAACGGATCGCGTATATCGGTGCTGGTTTGGGCAGAAAGCATTAAGGATACATCAGCAACTGTTCGTCCCATGCCGCCTTGAACTGAATACGGGCTTAAACCTACGGTTCGTTTGGGCACCGGAACAACGCCTGGCGATGGACGGAACCCAACAACGCCGCAATATCCAGCGGGCGTGCGCAAGCTTCCGCCGTAATCAGAACCACTGGCTAATGAAACCATACCCGTTGCCAATGCAGCCGCGGAACCACCTGATGAACCAGCCGGAGTAAGATCCGTATTGAACGGATTTCCCGTTGCCCCATAAACGGTGTTGCGGGTATTGGCACCAGCACCGAATTCAGGAGTGTTTGTTTTTGCCAGAATGATAGCGCCTTCTTCACGGACGTTTTCAACCGACAAATCATCGGTTTCAGGAACGTTATTTTCATATAACATCGACCCATAAGTTGTACGCAAACCGGCTGTTGCTTCCAAATCTTTAATTCCGACTGGAAGCCCGTGAAGCAGGCCTAAATCTTCGCCATCCATAACCGCTTGTTCAGCAAACTTGGCTTCAGCGCGGGCGTTATCAACGTCCATAGCAACAATTGCATTTACTCTGCCATTAACGTCTTCAATCCGCTTCAACGTGCTTTCTAAAAGCTCTACAGGTGAAATTTCTTTGGTCCCAATACGCCGGCGCTGTTCAACAGCATCTATATCACATAATGACATTTCTTTATTACTTCCTTAGGTCATGGTTAATCGGGGAATTTGTCAGCATATAACTCGCCACCAGCTACCCAGTTTTCTTTCTCAATTTCGTCAATAATAACATTTATGGATGCTTCACCAGTCCCGGTAACACCCACTATTTCTGCGTTTAAAGCCCTAATCAGCTCCCGCTTTTTTTTAAATTGTACGGCCTTTGAACATTTCAACCCGGATGATCGGCATAACTTGATCCTTTATTCATATAAATAACATTCAACTACACCCGAACCCGTTTGAACAGGTGTCGGTCGAATATACTCACATTTATCCAACTTTTTGACACACCTAGGATAAAGTACAACCCCCCAGTGGATTAATCGGGTTGGGATATTACGTACCCAAATGAGTGTCTGTCAATCCTAATACGGGATCTGGCGTAAGAACGGAGTCCATTAAAGCCTGCGTATAGGGATGCTGGCGCTTGGCCTTTCCAAACCCTGCTCCGTAGCGCTTTATAAGGGTTGAATTTCACATTCGTTTTAATACTGATTTTTTCAAACACCCAACAACAGCTTCTGAATATTCGCGTTCACGGCAGCCAAACGAATAGATCTCGAAGTCATCAGGATACCCCGCTTCAGTCAAATATTTTTGGCTAACGCAGGGACATAGCTATATTTAGTAACATCTTGAGTGAAGCCGAATTGGCTTGGGAAGCAGGCTGAACGAATTACGATGGATGAGCCGCCAACTAATTCACGCAAAATTGTTGCGCGGTCAATGGCATGGGTAATCGCCAATGGGACCTTTTTATTTTTGAGCGGTGATCCATTAGCCCGGTCAGCCCGGTCCATCGCAATATAATTTATCCGCATGGTCGTCGCATTCACAACGTGAACCGCATCCATACTCTTTAAGTCTTGGACTTTAATCTTTCCTAAATTCAAAAATCCAATCAACACCTCCGGTCAACAGCCCTGCCATTTGCGTTTCAGTGTCGCCAATTGTTCAGAACACAAACCTAACAACCAATGTTTTACCTTCAGGGCTTCCTTCCATGTAAATATTATTGATTCCCATGATCACGGAATCACCTGGAATAGCCTTTGTTATTTTATTCGGGCCCGTGCCAATGGGTTTAACTGTTGCGTAATCAAACTTTTCTTCGGCATCTTCTTTGTCTGTTGACCAAATTTCAGATGGCAAAATGGCATTTGAACCTGACAAAAACTTAAGCGCCGCCAGGTAGGTTTTTTTTACTCGATCCAAACTTTATAAGGACCAAGTTTTGTTGTCTTCTTCATCCAACTGACATTACGCTTGGTAAAAATACTACTATCTGAGCAGGTCACATGATTAAAGGTCGCGACAACATCATTGGCATCAAAGCCAGTTCCATCACTGAACTTCACAATTTTACGTAAATCAAACTCAAATGTGGTGTTATTTACCCACTTATAGGATTTGACCAGCAAGGGCTTGTATTCAAATATTTTTGTGTCACGGTATAATAGATTGTCCCATGCATGGCGTTACATAATCACTGCTTCACGGACGTTGTTGTTATAAAGAAGGGCGACGCTTAGTTCGCTAGTTGTTGCCTAAATCAACGTGTCATCCGCTTTGCCTAACAATACAGGTTGTGCCAGAAGTGAACCGGTAGACAGACTTCATCCAACAGCAAAAAAATTATTCGTTTTAATTATCCTATAACGTGTAGTTTTATTACAAATACTCAACTTAATTATGAAATAGAATGCACTCTAGAACAATGCCAATAGACCAATTTTCATATCAATTCCCTACAATTTTACAAATGCATTAAACCGCATCCAACGTGAACGAGCACTCTATGACCAACAATATCCTTACAGGCTTTATTTCCCATGAAACGGCGACGTTTAGTCAACGATCAACAACCCTGGATGATTTTCGAAACTCGACTTTCATACTTGGTAATGAGATCCCAGAACAAACGCAAAATTCAAATATGGAACCTGCGGGATTTATAAAAGCGGCTGAAATTTATGACTGGCAACTTATCCATACCGTTGCCGCAGTCGCGACCCCATCAGGGCCAGTAACACAAGACGCATGGGATGTCTGTTCCGGCGCAATTTTAGATGCGGCGAGGGCTCATAAATCTCAAATTAACGGTGTTTTGTTAGGGTTGCATGGCGCTATGGCCATCGAAAGCGACTTTGATGCAGAAGGACAATTGCTTGAAAATTTGCGCCAAATTTTAGGCCCCGATATCCCCATTGCCGCAACGTTGGACTTACATGCCAACGTAACGGATCGGATGGTTGAAAATTCAGATATATTATCCGCCTATCGAACCCATCCCCATGTTGATCAAATATCAACGGTGATGCGGGCCGCAGAACTTTTGGATCAAACGGTGCGCGGCATTATACACCCCATAACCATCATCGCCCGTCGCGCCATGGTTACAGGCTTAGATTATGGACGAACAACGGCCAACAACCCAATGACCGAATTACTAGCCCAAGCCGATATATTGGAGGCCCAAGATCCCAAATTACTGACCATTAGCATTTGTGCCGGTTTCCGCTTAACAGATATTGAACAGGCTGGCCCCAGCGTCACGATCACCAGCAATGGCGACAATTTAGAGTACACCCAGATGGCTGATCATTTTATGGATTATGCATGGGAACACAGGCATTTCGATTCCAATACGTACCTGACAACAAACCAATGCATGACAGAAGTTCAATTCTTGTTGGGCGAAAAAAAACCACCCCAAAAATCAGGCCCAATCGTCATTGCAGATCATGCAGACAATCCGGGTTCAGGGGCCTATGGCGATTCTACTTATTTGCTAAAATCGATGTTGGATGCAAAACTAACAAACGCCGCATTTGGCACCCTTTATGACCCTATTGCTGCTCAAACATTGGCCCAAGCAGGGGTTGGGGCTGAAGTGTCGTTGTTTGTTGGTGGAAAAACGGACCCAAGGTTTGGCCCCCCTATATTTGTTACTGGGCGCGTCCTAGAGATCACGGATGGGCGGTATCAGGCCCTTGGCACTTACGTTAACGGCAGCTGGCAAAACTTAGGGCAAAGCGTGGTTTTACACATCGCCGGGGTTGATGTTTTGATTGCATCTAACTGTATTCAAACAACTGAAATTGAAACCTTTAGTCATGCCAATATTAATGTGTTCGATAAAACCGTTATCGCGGTCAAATCGAGGCAACATTTTAGAGCCGCTTTTGAGCCTATTGCAAGCACAGTTCTAATCGTTGATTGTGGAGCCCTATCAACCAACAATCTTTCAACCCTTCCCTACAAAAACTTGCGCCGACCCATTTACCCTTTGGATTTAGACTAAACCTTTTGACTGAAACTGTTATAAAGCCAAACCAACGTATATCAACAACAGCTCAAGGCGCGCTTTGGATGGTTTTATCCTGCGCTTTGTTATCAGCCTTAGCGGCGATCGCACGGTATTTATCGCTTGAAGGCCTTCACCCCAACATCATTGCTTTTTTCCGCTTATTTCTAGCACTGTTGTGCATAGTTCCTTGGGCAATTCATGTGGGCGTTGAAGAGTTAAAAACAGATAAGTTTAAACTCTATTGTTTTCGCGCTCTGATTAGCATGGGCGCATTAATGACTTGGTTTTGGGCCATTTCACTTATGCCGTTGGCTGAAATGACGGCAATTAGCTTTTTGGCCCCCATTTTCACGACCATAGGTGCCGCTGTTTTTTTAAAGGAAATCGTTCGCGCTCGGCGTTGGACGGCAACAATCATTGGGTTTATAGGCGGCTTAATTATTATTCGCCCCGGCATCATCGAGATGACAGCGGGCAGCTACATTGCGCTTTTGGGGGCTGTATTTATTGGCATATCAATCCTTAACATTAAAACGCTAAGCCGCACAGAAAGTCCAAATAAAATCGTCTTTTACATGAGCATTTTAATGACCCCCGCCGCCTTGATTCCGGCACTTATGGTATGGGAAACACCTGATACACATTATTGGGGATGGATTGCAGCCATGGGACCTTTGGGGGTTGCAGCACATATCACCCTCGTGCGTGCTTATTCATTGGGCGATGCATCGGCCATTGTACCTTTTGATTTTTCGCGTTTATTATTTGCCGTACTAATTGGCTGGATCGCGTTTGGTGAAGTTGCGGATGTATGGACGTGGGTTGGCGGATTAGTTATCTTTTCATCCTCAGTATTCATCGTTCGGCGTGAAAGCGCCGTCAAAACAGAAAATCGCATAAAAACAGAATAACGCCACTCAAACAGCTAGAGCATTTCAAAACATGATCCATATTCAATCAAAGTCTTTAAAACAAAAGTGGTACAAATGTGGCTTAGTCCTGTTACCTCTAATTCTCCTCACCGCGTGCTCGACTAATAAGGCAACAGGTGGCAGAAGCTTTACAGCGTTCATGTCTGAAGAAGAAGAGCGCAGGGTCGGTGCGGAAGAGCACCCAAAAATTATGAAAGAATTTGGTGGTGCGCATGGCAGCTTGCGGTTGCGTTCGTATATAAATAAAGTCGGAAAAGCCTTATCCCAAGTATCCGAAATGCCGAACCTGCCCTATAAGTTCACGATACTAAACGATGAAAAAGTTAATGCCTTCGCTCTCCCCGGTGGATACGTCTATATCACGCGTGGCTTGTTGGCATTAGCCGAAAACGAAGCCGAAATGGCTGGTGTATTGGCCCACGAAATCGGCCATATTACAGCCCGCCATACGGCCCAACGCTATTCAGCATCTATGGCTAAGGATATCGGGCTTACGGTCTTAAGCGTGCTTAGTAGTGCTGCAGGGGTTCCAACCGGGCTGGGCCAAGCCGTCTCTTTTGGTGCTCAAGCAGCCGTTCAAGGATATTCTAGAAAACAAGAGTTAGAAGCCGATATGATTGGCGTCAGATACATGACCCGATTGGGCTATAGCCCTGATGCCATGACGTCTTTTTTTAAAAAAATGGGTGCCCATGCTGAGTTAAAAGCAAAAATTTTGGGGAATGTTAAGGTCAGCCATAATATTATGTCAACCCACCCCCGGACCACTGATCGCATTGAACAAGCGATTAAACTAGCAAAGACAAAACCAGTCACCAATCCATTGATCAAGCGCAATGCCTATTTAGCGCGTATCAACGGCATGACCTTTGGTGATGACCCCGCCCAAGGCATTCGCAAAGGGCGGTTTTTTACGCACTCAGATTTGCGCATTCAATTTGAAGTTCCGCCAAACTTTGTTTTGTTTAATTCCCCCAACCAAGTGATTGCAATTGGGCCTAACAAATCCAGAATCATTTTCGATATGGCAAACCCAGAATATATTCGCCAATCAGGCAGCCTTCGCAAATATTTACTTACCCATTGGGGCAGCAACCTCGACCTCCAAGATATTGAACGCGTAGACGTTAACGGAATGAGGGCCACAACAGGTTCAGGGCGACTTAAAACCGGCCTTGGCCCCCGCGATATTCGCCTGTTAGTGATCAAAGGGGCTGGCGATAAAGTGTTTCGATTGGCCTTTATAACGCCGCCAAAAATGACACAAAAACTGGGTGAAGCGTTTCGCCGCACGACATATAGTTTCCGCCGTTTAAGCCAAGCAGAAGCAAAAGATATCCACCCCCTTAAGGTCCGCCTGACCAAAGTTCGGGCGGGGGATAGCGTTAAATCTTTATCGAAGCACATGCCGTTCACGAAATATAAGCACGAATGGTTTCGGATGTTAAATGGCTTAAGCAAAGATGATCATTTAACCGTCGGCCAGCAGGTAAAGATTATCAGCGATTAATGGCCATAAAAAAGGCCCCACCTAGGTGGAGCCTTTTCTAGAACTATACGGTCATTCCGTTTCAGATATAAGGTCAAGACCCTAAGCAGCGACCAAAACTTCAAGCATTTTGTCAGTAGCCGTTTCCATGTCCGATTTATCGACAGCAGCCAATTCGCTCGCTAACCGATCACGGGCAGCTTCATAAATTTGGCGTTCACTGAACGATTGATCCGGTTGACCAACGTTGCGGTGCAAGTCACGCACAACTTCAGCAATCGAAACAGGGTTACCTGAATTGATTTTCGCTTCATATTCCTGCGCACGACGGCTCCACATGGTTCGTTTTACACGGGCCCGGCCGCGCAATGTAGTCATCGCGTCATCCATCATTTTACGCGAACTTAATTTACGTAATCCTGATGTTGCCGCTTTATCCGTCGGGACGCGCAATGTCATGCGGTCTTTATCGAAAGTTATAACAATCAATTCTAATTTATGCCCGGCAATCTCTTGTTTCTCAATTGCCTCTACTTTGCCAACTCCATGGGTGGGATAAACAACGTAGTCACCTTCTTTGAAGGGAATTTCTGCAGCCATACTCTATTCTTCTCCGATTTTTAAGACGGGAGCGCTTGGTATTGATTAAATCAGCCTACACCAAACAGCTAAGCGCCAGAGCTATGAGACCGCGCATAACGATCTTCTAGCATCTAAAGCATGCGCTATATATCACAAAATTTAGTAAAAAACAGCCCCGCGTAAAGGAGCCTTAAAAATCAAAAATTTTAAGCCGCTTCGCCAGGCTTTTCACTTAGCATTTCAGCCTTACCCGGCTTTCCATCCCATTCCGCACCATCCGCAGGAGATTCGCCTTTAGCCGTAATATTTGGCCAAATCGATGCATACTTAGTGTTGATTTCCAGCCATTTCTCGACCCCAGGCTCGGTATCAGGCAAAATCGCTTCCGCTGGACATTCTGGCTCGCATACGCCGCAATCGATGCACTCATCAGGATGTATAACTAAAAAGTTTTCGCCGACATAAAAGCAGTCTACGGGACAAACTTCGACACAATCCTGGTATTTACATTTAATGCAATTCTCAACAACGACGTAAGTCATAGATATCTCCGTTATGTAGTGCCCAATAAAAGCTGCACTTCTATATTATTTTTTTAAGCGCCTAGGCCTTAGTTGTCCAGCCGTTCAACCACTCTTTTTCGGGCATCACCAGATTCACGATCAGAAACATGCAACAATCCAGCCAGCCTACGCATCAAATTAGCTTCAAAATCATCAACGACCCCGTCCGCATAAGCCACTTGCCATAACATTTCTATCAAATCGACACGGGCATCATGGTCGTATGCCTCTTTGACTTGGCGGGCAAATCCATAATGATCAACCGATTTGCTAACACGGGCTAAGGCTTCTTCGATCAAAGCCTCAACTTCGCCAGTATTCAATTCAAATTTATTTGCCAACAGGGCTGCAATGGTATTGCGCTCGGCCAAATCAAAATCGCCGTCGATGCTTGCCGCATCGACAAGCAAAGCACAAGCCGCAGCATCGCCAACTGAAATGCTATCGGGCTCTTCTGCCATCGGTTCGTTGGAACCCATGACCAATCTTCTAATTCGTTCAATCATATGCCCTGCCTACCATACCTTTTAAGGGAACTGCAACCCTACGTTTTTTCGGGTTTATCTTGATTGGCCGGCCCGTTCATTTAACCTATTGAATTATGAATGAAAATACAGATGCACGCCTCGATTACCCAGCAACCGGCCGCAACCAAGAAGTCATACTTGATGTCTTGAAAGAGGCCTTACCCAATTTAGGGACCGTCTTAGAAGTGGCGTCCGGGTCAGGGCAACATATCACTTATTTTGCCCACCAAATTCCACAACTTAAATGGCAACCCAGTGACACCGATGCCGCTGCCCGTGCGTCCATTGATGCATGGCGAAATGAAATGGGCGTCACTGATGTAGTCCATAACCCCATTTATTTAGATGCCAGCGTTGATATTTGGTCTTTGGGGCATATCAAAGACTTAAATGCGATTATGTCGATTAACATGATCCATATTTCTGCTTGGGAAGCGTGTTTGGGGTTATTGAGAAACGCCAGTCGGGTTTTACCCGCGGGGGGCGTTTTGTATTTGTATGGTCCGTTTAAAGTTGGTGGCGTACACATTGCGCCCTCAAATGCAGAATTTGATTTATCTCTACAATCGCAGAATTCAGCATGGGGGGTCAGGAATTTAGATGACGTGGCAGAAGAAGCGCTAAAGCAAAGCTTCCAACTGATGAAAACAATCCGCATGCCCGCCAATAATTTTTCTGTGATTTTCCACAAGAAAGATTAAGCGGTCTCACGCGATAACCGTTTAGATCACTTAAACATAACTTTGCAAATTTCATAGCCCTTGACCCCACCCGGGGCAACGACCTCGATAGAATCGCCCAATTCTTTCCCAATCAACGCCCGCGCCATGGGCGATGTGACTGAAATTTTGCCTTGCGCCATATCGGTTTCGTAAGCACCAACAATCTGGTATGTGCGCTCTTCATCAGTATCTTCATCGGCCAACAATACCGTTGCACCAAAGCGCACCATATCGCCAGATAGCTTTGACGGGTCAATTACATCGACGCAACTGATCACGCCTTCTAATTCCGTAATTCGCCCTTCAACAAAGCTTTGGCGTTCACGCGCCGCATGATATTCCGCGTTTTCTTTCAAATCACCGTGCTCCCGCGCCGTCCCAATGGCACGAATGATTTCTAGGCGCTCTACGTTTTTAAGCGTCCGTAATTCCGTTTCTAAAACCGTTAACCCATCGCGGGTCATAGGGACCTTTTCCATGTCCATCTCACCTTATTTCGTAAACACACAATATTCGACGTTCAACGCCTTGGTATTCAAAGCTTAGCAAAAACCCACTCAAAGGAGCGAAGTAAATCTGCGTAAATTTGGGTCGAAACCCTAAAACATATCATCAAAATAGTCTTGTAGAGGCGCAACTTCAAGTCTTGCTGTACGAAGAGCTGCCACAGCTTCAATTGCAGCGGTTGCTCCGGTCATTGTTGTAAAGTGCGGAATAGAAGACGTTAGGGCTGAACGACGGATCGAATAACTATCCAAAATCGCCTGAGCACCTTCCGTAGTGTTGATGATCATTTGAATTTCACCATTAAAAATTGCATCTTCACAATGGGGCCGGCCTTCCTGAACTTTATTCACCTTCTCGACGCCTAAGCCCTGTTCTGACAAGTAAATTTGAGTGCCGCCTGTTGCCATCAAGCTAAAGCCTAATTCACCCAAACGTTTTGCCAATTTGGCAGCAGCGGGTTTATCACGATCTTTGACAGAAATAAACACCCGGCCTTTAAGCGGCAATATAGTACCCGCACCCAATTGCGCTTTCGCAAAAGCACGGGGGAAGTCAACATCAAGCCCCATCACTTCGCCGGTTGACTTCATTTCGGGTCCCAAAATAATATCAACGCCCGGAAACCGAGCAAACGGGAACACGGCTTCTTTAACTGCAACGTGTTTTTGTTTGGCATGGCTGCCCAAATCAAAGCTACTTAACTTTTCACCAACCATCACCCGCGCCGCAATTTTGGCAACGGGTATTCCTGTCGCTTTGGCTACAAACGGTACCGTACGGCTGGCCCGTGGGTTGACCTCAATAATATAAACTGTCTCGCCTTTAACCGCGAATTGGATATTCATCAAGCCAATGACTTTAAGCGCTTTGGCCAAAGCAACCGCTTGGCGACGCATTTCTGCAATGATCGGCTCGGACAAAGAAAAAGGTGGTAACGAACAGGCTGAATCGCCGGAATGGATACCCGCCTCTTCAATGTGTTGCATAACACCCGCCACATAAACATCTTCTCCATCGGAAATGGCATCAACGTCAACTTCAATGGCATCTTGCAGATAGCTATCTAATAACACAGGGCTATCGCCTGAAACTTGGACGGCTTCTGACATGTAGCGGCGCAGGGCGCCTATATCGTGGACAATTTCCATGGCCCGACCGCCCAAAACGTAGGACGGGCGAATAACCAACGGATAGCCAATGCGCGCAGCCACAACTTCAGCTTCTTTGTTTGAGCGCGCCAAGCCGTTTTCAGGTTGCAATAATTTCAGCTCCTGAAGCAGTTGCTGAAAACGCTCGCGGTCTTCTGCCAAATCGATGGCATCGGGGCTGGTGCCCAAAATCGGAATACCGGCGTTTTCTAGAGCTTCTGATAATTTAAGAGGTGTTTGTCCACCCAATTGCACGATGCAGCCCAAAAAATCACCTTTGGATTGCTCAACCCGAACCAACTCAACAACATCTTCTTCGGTCAATGGCTCGAAATACAAACGATCCGAAGTGTCGTAATCGGTGGAAACGGTTTCTGGATTACAGTTGACCATAATCGCTTCATAGCCCGCCTCTTTAAGCGCATATGCCGCGTGGACACAGCAATAATCAAACTCAATACCTTGGCCAATGCGGTTTGGTCCACCACCCAAAATCGCAACTTTCTTGCGATCCGTCGGGTTGGCTTCACATTCAGCCAAGCTGACGCCGTCACCTTCATAGGTTGAATACATATAGGATGTTTGCGAGGCAAATTCACCGGCGCAGGTATCAACGCGCTTATAAACCGGTTTCACGTCCAATGCGCGGCGTTTGGCTGAAACATCAGCTTCTATCGCGCCGGTTAATTCAGCCAAGCGGGCATCGGAAAATCCCTGTTTTTTAATGTTTAAAAAGTCCCGGACATTCGACGGTAGTCCATTTTTACAAATCAATTCTTCTTGATCCACCAAGGCCCGTATCTGGTCTATAAACCACGGGTCATAGAAGCTGGTTTTATGGATGTCTTCGTCCGACAAACCAAACCGCATGGCTTGAGCAATGTAGCGGAAGCGTTCAGGGCGGCGCTCTGTCAACACGGCTTTAATCGCATTGGTATTCACAACGCCATCAACAACAGCACCTTCAATCTCAATCTCATTCAGGCCGTTCAATTCGGTTTCCATAGAGCGCAAACCCTTTTGGAAGGATTCAGCAAACGTTCGACCAATCGACATCCCCTCGCCCACAGATTTCATGGCGGTGGTTAATTCAGCGTTAGTGCCAGGGAATTTCTCGAACGTGAACCGCGGGATTTTAGTAACCACATAATCAATCGATGGTTCGAACGATGCCGGGGTAACGCCGGTAATATCGTTGCCTAATTCATCCAGCGTATACCCAACAGCTAATTTGGCCGCAATTTTGGCAATCGGGAAGCCGGTTGCTTTAGATGCCAATGCGGAAGAACGGCTAACCCGTGGGTTCATTTCAATAACAATCAAGCGGCCGTTTGCTGGATTAACCGCAAACTGCACGTTCGATCCTCCGGTCTCGACGCCAATTTCACGCAGCACTGCAATCGATGCATTCCGCATGATTTGGTATTCTTTATCGCTCAGCGTCAACGCCGGGGCGACGGTAACCGAATCGCCTGTGTGTACGCCCATAGGGTCGACGTTTTCAATGGAACAAATAATAATGCAGTTATCGTTGGTATCGCGAACAACCTCCATCTCGTACTCTTTCCAACCGAGCACAGATTCCTCAACCAACACTTCACCGACGGGCGATGCTACCAATCCACCGGCAACGATTTGTTCGTACTCAGCTTTGTTATATGCAATGCCGCCACCAATACCGCCCATTGTAAACGACGGGCGAATGATCATCGGAAGGCCAATATCAGTCATTGCGGCGCGGGCTTCGTCTAGATTTTTAACGACCTCACTTTTTGGTGTGTCCAAGCCAATTTTGGTCATGGCATCGCGGAACTTCAAACGATCTTCGGCTTTGTCGATAACCTCGGCTTTAGCGCCAATCATCTCGACGCCGTATTTTTCTAATACACCGTTTTCAGAAAGCGTAATCCCGGCGTTCAATCCGGTTTGCCCGCCCATGGTTGGCAACAAAGCATCGGGGCGCTCTTTCTCGATAATGCGTTCCAGCATCTCCGGCGTGATCGGCTCAATATATGTGGCATCAGCCATCGATGGATCAGTCATGATGGTGGCTGGGTTAGAGTTCACCAGAATAACCCGGTACCCTTCTTCCCGAAGCGCCTTACACGCCTGAGCCCCTGAATAATCAAATTCACACGCCTGCCCAATAACAATAGGGCCAGCGCCAATGATCATAATCGATTTAATATCTCTGCGTTTAGGCATATTTTTTCTACCGATCTATACTAAGGTCTACGCCATCAATCCAACAAACCGCTCAAATAGATAATGACTATCTTGTGGGCCGGGGGAGGCTTCGGGGTGGTGTTGGACGGAGAAAATGGGTTTGCCTTCGACTTTTAGGCCTTCAAGCGTTCCATCAAATAAGGAGCGGTGTGTTTCGATTACACCGGCGGGCAGGGTTTTGGTGTCAACTACGAAGCCGTGGTTCTGGCTGGTGATCTCCACTTTACCCGTTTCCAAATCTTGGACCGGTTGGTTTGCACCGCGGTGACCCTTTTCCATTTTGTGGGTTTTTGCACCTAACGCCAGCGCCAGAATTTGGTGGCCTAAGCAAATACCGAATAGCGGTTTGCCGCTTTCCATAATCCCTTGTACCATCGGCACCGCGTATTCACCCGTTGCCGCTGGATCGCCGGGGCCGTTGGATAAAAAGACACCATCTGGACTTAAAGCCAAAATCTCGTCTGCCGTTGTCGATGCGGGAACGACGGTGACTTTGCAACCAGCAGACGCCAAGCAGCGCAGAATGTTAAATTTAGCGCCAAAGTCGACAGCAACCACGTGATGCTTTGGGTTTGCTTGAACGCCGTGGCCGTCTTCAAGCGACCATTCAGACTGGTCCCAACTGTAGGTTTGTTTGCACGAAACCTCTTTGGCTAAATCCATGCCTTCTAATCCGGGCCATTCAGCTGCGGTTGTTTGGGCGGCTTCTATATCTAATTTACCGTTTGGTGCATAAATCACCGTTGCATGGGGGGCTCCGCCATCGCGAATGCGCCGTGTTAAGCGCCGCGTATCGATACCGGTGACAGCCGTTAAGTTCATACTCTCAAGCCAAGCATCTAGGTGCTGCGCATTGCGCCAATTGGATGGGACCGTAATATCTTCCCGCAATACACAACCGCGCGCCGCCGGTGTAACAGTTTCCATATCTTCAGGCGTTGTTCCAACGTTGCCAATGTGGGGGAAGGTAAAGGTGATGATTTGCCCGGCATAACTGGGGTCGGTCAAAATTTCCTGATACCCGGTTAGCGCCGTATTAAAGCAAACTTCACCAACAGCCACCCCAGCAGCGCCCGCGCCGCGTCCCCAAAAAATCTCGCCATCGGCCAAAATTAAGGCCGCATCTGCCCATTCAGGTATCAAAGTCATTTAAGCCGTCCTTTTGAATTAATCTTACCCGCGCGCAAAGACTCCACCCCTTGAGACAAAGTCTCATATGAGGAAAAACTAGCGATTATATCTGTCATTAAGTCCCACCACACCGGTAAGAGGCTGGATTGCGGCGTTTTTAAGCAATCATTGGCCTAAGGTCAAGACTCAAACAAAAGAAAAAATCGTTTGTTTTCAATATCTTAAAAAGTTTGTTTAGGTTGCACTTTTGGGTGTTTTTGAGTAATATCTGTAATTCCGCAAATAACAACTGGTGATTCCATGCTGCGCGTTGACATTAAAAGTGCATTGACGACTGCTATGAAAGGCAAAGACAAACAAGGCGTATCAACGCTTCGTTTGATCATGGCAGCGATTAAAGACCGCGATATTGCAGCCCGGAGCAAAGGCGTTACCGATGGTATTGGTGACCCAGAAATCTTGAGCCTAATGCAATCGATGGTCAAGCAACGACGCGAATCCATCGAAATGTATGAAAAAGGCGGTCGCATGGAGTTGGCTCAACAAGAAGCCGAAGAAATTTCAGTGATCGAAACTTTCATGCCTGCACAATTGAGCCGCGATGAAGCCGCCGCCGCGATTGATGAAGCTATAAGTGCGACAAGCGCAGAAAGCATCAAAGACATGGGTAAAGTCATGGGCCACTTAAAAGGCAAATTTGCTGGGCGCATGGATTTTGGTAAAGCCGGTGCCGCAATAAAAGCACGTTTAAGCTAAACTTAACACCTTCCAGCCTGTGGGTTAATGTGTGGATAAGGTTGGAATAACTACGCCTTTCTTCTGCGCTCTTTAGTCTTTACATTGGGACGTTATGCTTTCAAATCGGATATCTTATGGCCTTTTCACCGCAATTTCTTGATGAGCTAAGAACCCGTACCAGCTTGGCTGAAGTGGTGGGCAAACGGGTTAAGCTGATCAAAAAGGGCCATGAGTTTTCAGGCCTATGCCCCTTTCACAATGAAAAGACCCCGTCGTTCACCCTGAACGAAGATAAAGGTTTTTATCATTGTTTTGGCTGCCAATCCCACGGCAGCGCCATTGATTTCATTATGGAAACCGAAGGATTGGGATTTCGCGAAACCGTTGAGCGCTTAGCCGAAGACGCAGGCATGCAAATTACGGACGAAACACCAGAGCAGCGCGTGCGCGAACGCAAGAAACAAACGTTATATGATGTGACCGAAGCTTCCGCCGCGTATTTTGAAAAAATGCTATATATGCCCGAAGGCAAGCACGCGCTGGGTTATTTAACGAATAGAGGTCTGACCAAAGCCACATTAAAAACATTTCGGGTTGGGTTTTCACCGGATGGCCGGGGTTCGTTAAAAAACACCCTTTTGCGCCAAGGCATCACCGACGAACAAATGATTTCAGCCGGAATGGTCATCAAACCAACGGAAGATCGTGGCCGGGGGATGGATTCGTATGACCGTTTCCGGGGGCGCGTGATGTTCCCAATCGCCGACCGACGAGGCCGGGTGATTGCCTTTGGCGGACGGATCATTGGCACAGGCGAACCTAAATACTTAAATTCCCCCGAAACCCCTTTGTTTCATAAAGGCGGCGAGCTCTATAATCTACATCTCGCAGGGCCCGCCGCCCGGCGCGCCGATACGGTTTTAGTCACGGAAGGTTATATGGACGTTATCGCGCTGCACCAAGCAGGCTTCCACCACGCCGTCGCCCCGTTAGGGACCGCCATTACCAAAGATCAAATTAGCTTATTGTGGAAAATCGTCCCAGAACCTGTCATGTGTTTGGACGGGGACCAGGCCGGGCAAGCGGCGGCTGGAAAGGCGGCGGTACGCGCATTACCTCTTTTAAAACCCGGTATTGGCATCCGATTTGCGACCCTGCCTGACGGAGAAGACCCTGATAGCTTGATCAAAAAAAACGGGGCCAGCGCCATGAGTGACCTTTTAGAAACGTCCATCCCTTTGTCAGAGACTATCTGGCGCTTGGAAACCGGGGGCCGCATGCCTACAACGCCCGAAGACAAAGCATCCCTTCAGCAGCGCCTTAGCGACCATGCACGGGCCATTCAAGACACCACAGTGCGTAATCATTTTTCGAAATCCTTTAGCGAACGGGTTAGCCCGGAAGGAAAATCGGGCGGAAATACCTATCAAAAGCAATGGGTTAATAACTGGAAACCGAAGCGTAAAGGCGGATGGGCTCCAAATATGCAGATGGAAACCGCCGCAGGACCGGCGGCAAAGGTCAATATAGTGAAGCGCCGGGAAGAGATTTTAGTGGCAACATTGATCAATCACCCGGGGCTTTATAATGACCTATCTGAAAGCCTTGGAACCATCGCATTTTCGACCCCAGAACTTGACAAAATGCGTCAAGAGGTCTTAAAGACGCTTGCGGCTAAATCAGGCCTTGAAACTGAAGCTCTAGTAAACCACCTTAATGAATGTGGTTATTTAGCAGTACTTAGTTCTCTACTTGGTGCTAGCGTGTATGGGCACGCGTACTTTTCTCGCCCCGAAGCTTCGCCGGATGAAGCGCTTGCTGGGTGGAACGAGACGTTTGGTCAAATCAAGGGTAAGGATCTTATTGCTGAAATTAAAGAAGCCAAGCGCGACATTGCGGAAAATCCTTCCGATAAAGCATGGCGACGACTTCTTGCACTTAAGCGACAAAAAATGGATGAATCAATGGACGAGCAAGCAGAATGATCTGCGGTTCGCCATAAATTAAATTTTAGTAGAAAAACCAAGTATCGGTTGTTTAATGGCATTGCCATCGAACCGGGGCATCGATCAAGAGTGGGGTTTAACAATTGGCTAAAGCAGCAACAGCGGCAAAACCAGCGGAACCAGCAGCAGCGACAGAAGAAGGCGGCGACCGCCCCCTTCTTGATACCATGGGCGCTGCCGTCAAAAAAATGGTCGCACAAGGCAAAGAAAAGGGCTTCGTCACATATGATGACTTGAACGCTGCTTTGCCACCCGACCAAGTCTCTTCTGAGCAAATTGAAGATACAATGTCGATGCTTTCAGAAATGGGCATTAACATTGTTGAAAACGAAGACGCTGAAGAGACATCTACGCCAGCACTGGCAACCGGCGGAGCCGAGCCTGAAGAAGGCAAAGCTGCAGGTAATGTAAACGAAGCCGAATTAGGCCGGACCGATGACCCTGTTCGCATGTATTTGCGCGAAATGGGTTCCGTTGAATTGCTATCACGCGAAGGCGAGATTGCCATTGCCAAGCGGATCGAAGCAGGCCGCGAAATGATGATTGGCGGGATTTGTGAAAGCCCATTGACCATTCGTGCTATTGTTCAATGGCATGATGCGCTGGTTAATGAAGAGATGCTTTTGCGCGACATCATCGATTTGGACGCGACCAATGGCGGCGGACCCAACGCACAACAATTGAACGCGGTTGACGGGAATGAAGTCGGCGCAGATGGCGAAAAGAAAACAGACGCCGTTCCCGTTGGCATTCGCACAGGCCCCCCATCGGGCGAGCCTGAAGGGGAAGTTGACGAAAACGAAGAAGACGATGCAGAAAACAATCTGTCTTTGTCAGCGCTTGAAGCTAAGCTAACACCTGAAGTCATTGAAATATTTGAGAAAATCGCCAAGACTTACAAAAAAATGCACAAGGTTCAGGTCATTCGGATCGAGACTTTGCAAGCAGGCGAAGAGATCAAGCCGGCGCAAGAAAAGCGCTACAATAAGTTGCGCACTGAACTCATCGAATTGATGGAAGACGTACATTTAAACAACGCACGGATTGAGCAATTGGTTGGTCAAGCCTACGAACTTAACCGGGTATTGATTGGCTTTGAAGGCAGAATGCTTCGCATGGCAACTAACTGCAAAGTGAAGCGCGAAGAATTTTTAACCCATTATCAGGGCCAAGAGCTTGATCCGACATGGATGGCTCGCATTGAAAAATTACCAGGCAAAGCTTGGGAACGGTTCTTAACCAAACACCGTGACGATGTGATCGATATCCGCCAAAGTATTTCTGAAATCGCTGAAGAAGCGGGGCTGCCGATCCCTGAATATCGCCGCATTGTCTCGACCGTGCAAAAGGGCGAACGCGAAGCAACTAAAGCTAAAAAAGAAATGATCGAAGCAAACCTTCGTTTGGTTATCTCGATTGCCAAAAAGTATACCAACCGGGGCCTTCAGTTCTTGGATTTGATTCAAGAAGGCAACATTGGCTTAATGAAAGCCGTTGATAAGTTTGAATATCGCCGTGGTTATAAATTCTCGACCTACGCCACATGGTGGATCCGACAAGCGATTACCCGCTCAATCGCAGATCAAGCTCGGACCATTCGTATTCCAGTTCATATGATTGAGACGATCAACAAGCTGGTTCGAACATCACGCCAGATGTTGCATGAAATTGGTCGCGAGCCAACACCAGAAGAGCTTTCTAAAAAGCTTTCCATGCCGTTGGAAAAGGTTCGCAAGGTTCTTAAAATTGCAAAAGAGCCGATTTCATTGGAAACGCCAATTGGTGATGAAGAAGACAGCCACTTGGGCGATTTCATTGAAGATAAAAATGCGGTCCAGCCTTTGGATGCAGCTATTCACGCCAATTTACGTGAAACCACTACCCGAGTTTTGGCCAGTTTGACAGCTCGTGAAGAACGGGTTTTGCGGATGCGCTTTGGTATTGGCATGAACACCGACCACACGTTGGAAGAAGTGGGCCAACAGTTCTCTGTGACCCGTGAGCGTATTCGTCAAATTGAAGCGAAAGCGCTACGGAAATTGAAACACCCAAGCCGGTCGCGCAAATTGCGGAGCTTCTTGGACTACTAAAACCGATAAGCATAGGCATTTAAAAAGGTCAACCCTTGTGAGCTAGACTTTTTTTATGATTTTTGCAATCAAAGTTCTTTTCGTTTTCATCTTCCGAAGTAGGTTGCTATAAAAACAAGTATACCTCTGGGGGCCTGTAGCTCAGTTGGTTAGAGCCGACCGCTCATAACGGTCTGGTCGCAGGTTCGAGTCCTGCCGGGCCCACCAAATCTAGAAATCGTTTGATTTCTGAGGTCTTTATCGATCTGTATCACACCTTGTTGGTACAGATCGATAGGACTACTGAGAGTTTCAAGAAACATCAACTAAAACTACGTGGTAAAACTTGGTAAACAGTGTATGTCGTTTTTAGGGCGTGGCGCACTATTTTAGGTGCTTCTGAGAAGGTTAGATCACTAAAACACATGATCTAGATAAAGCCAGACGGCGTAAACATAAAATTCCAGATGAGCTTATGGAAGAATGTAACATGCTGGTTGACCCTGCGAGGGCTAGAACCACCGTGGAAGCATCCTCTCTAGAACTACGAGAAACCCTTTAGAACGTAGTGGGATCATAGCCTTCACGACGGCACAACTCCGCAATGCTTCCTTCACCACGTAACACGTCTAATACTATGCGGTTTTTTTCTTCAGCGGCATACTGCTTACGCGTCGCCCGGCGGATGTCCTTGATTTCCTTGATTGCCTTGGCAGCGCCCGTTTGTCGTGTCTGCGATTTCTGTCTCATCTTCATTCCCCTTCGGGTCATTACGATGAACCAGAAACTCTCTCTTATGCAATACCGCTAATCTGTTCCATAGGCGCTGACGTTAGACAATGTCACGTTCCTCGCGCAGTTTCCTGTTCTTTTTGCGTAGTCAGGCCAGTTCAATGTCTTTGTCATCATGAGACCCCGACATCAGTTCATCGTATTTACGGGCCGCGATCCATTTACCCAATGTTGAAAGACCTATGCCAAGATCGTCGGTAACTTGCTTTAGTAAAAGCCCGCTTATTAAAGAAACGCGAACGGCCTCGTTTCTAAATTCCTTAGTTCTTCTAATACCCATTTGTTCATCCTGTAAATAACTATTTAACAGAAGTCACTCTCCATTTTAGCGATACCAGTCCAATCTCAAATATTTCACATGCCAATGGTGTGTTTCGTATCACCCTTGGCCAAAAGGACACCGGGGACACTTTCCCGCCAGTAACTCGCCTTATAATTATAGCCAACCAATTAGGCAGACGCATTTAAGGTGTTGGCAAAGTTGCTAAAGAAATTAGTGGGCACGTACGTTAACAAAATGAACCCTCTGTTGATCAGTCGGAAGGCAGCGAGAACTAAGCGACCTCAAAAAGACTCGCTCTAACGCTCCTGCATGGCATTTCCCATATTTCCCAATATTGGGCCAAAAATGTACTGTATAACGGTGCGCTTTCCTGTTTGAATACTGGCCATAACCTGCATGCCGGGGAACAAGTTGTAACGCAACAAACCCCTTTCAAAATAGGCTTTTTCCGTTTCGATTCGAACTTTGTAGTATGGTTGCCCCTCCGAATTTTCCAGCGTGTCTGGACTTACGTAAACAACTTTTCCATACAAATTTCCAAAGCGTGCTGCATCGGCTGACGTAAGTTTAATCGTAGCTGCCTGGCCGACGGACACATAGCCGATATCTTGTGTCGGTAACTCTGCGTCAACGATAAGCCGGTCGGCACCAGGCACGATGTCGGCAATTGCATCTCCGGGCCGAACAACACCTCCAATCGTCGCCAAATGAAGAACCTTAACAATACCGTTGACCGGAGAGCGGACCACGGTGCGATCTAGGCTGTCCTCATACTTCTGGATGCGTTGATACAACTCATTGTAGGTGCGTCGTGCTTCATCTAGTGCGCTTTGATTGTCGTCCATAAAAATACTCTGCATTGCATACAACTGCGCTTCCGCCTCCTTCTTGGCGGCCTTGGCACGAGCAAGTGACAGTTGGCCGGTCTCAACGTCTCCAACAAGTTTAATCTTTTCCTTTACTAAATCCAGATGTTCGAAGTTGTTGGTTAGCCCTTTCTCGAGGAGTTTGAAGCTGATCGCAACCTGCTCTTTGATGAGAGACAAACTGGCACGGTTGCTCTTTATACGTGAAGCAATTTCGGCAATTTCCTGCTCACGTTGGGCTACGGTTTCGCGCTGTTTATCCATTTCACTTTCATGACGTCTGGCTTGGGCCTTAAACCGCTGGCGAGATTGAGACACAATAACCAGATGATTTTCTAACAAGTCTTGTGTGTATATGGGCTCATTCAAACCTTTGAAAAGCGCGTCCAAACGTGATATGTCACCTTGAAGTGCAGTCAAGCGAACTTGTAATTCAGCGACGTCTGCTGCCGACGCTGTAGCCTCTAGAACGACCAACGGTTGGCCTATCTTCACTTCGTCACCCGCATGTGCAAGAATTTCCAGAACGATCCCGCCTTCCAGATGCTGTACAGTCTTGACTTGAGATGACGGTGCCACTGCCCCCATCGCCATACTGGAAATGTCGAGCATGCTGTTGGATGCCCAGGCACCAAATGCAATAACCATGAAGAAACAAAGCCCCAGCATAACGTGTGAGGACCGACCTATTTCCTCAGAGGGTCTGAATTCCGGATCATGCAGGGTTTTATTCATGGTGCCCATAATCCCTCTTTCTAATAGATGACAGCGACACCTTGCCTGATTCAATGCCCTCGGCTTCGTTGGATGCCTTGCTGTCTTTAGATAGAGTATTGGCCGATTTCCTTGGTGGCTTTTTTGCCATCAATGTTTTCTTCGTATCATTCGTAATGGCCTCACAGAACGATGCATCCGGGATCACTTCCGAAGCCTTACTGGGCGTCGCCGTTTTAGACTTGGCTGTTGTAGGGCTCGAAACTTTAGTCTGCTCGCCTTGGGCTGGGGAACGGCTATCTGGTTGAACCTGTGTAGCCGCGACAACCCCAGCCACCTGCCGAACGGTCGGCACCGGCTTTGTGTTAAGGTCTAAGACCGTGTGCGCACCCTTCACGACACCCCCATCATGGGACATAATTACGATTGTTCGACCCTGTCGTGCCAGATTACCCAAAACGGAATGAACTGCAGCACAGCCTTCTGCATCTAAGCTTTCAGTGGGTTCATCAATAATAGCAATATTGCCATCCGCCGTTAAAGCCCGCGCAAGCGCCATCCTGCGTCGTATGCCCTCTGAGAGCCTCCATCCATTGTCAACGATCATCGTCTCCAGACCATGTGGGCTCTCATCAAGGAAACGACGTAAACCCGCAGCGTCAATTGCTTCATTCAATTGGTCCAATTCCAAGTTGGGATTGAGGACACGGAGATTTTCTTCGATTGTGGCGTTCAAAAGCGAGGGTTCCTGTGGTAGGTAGACTGCCTGCCGCCTCCACCACTCGGGTGCAACTTGTTGCAGGTCAAGACCATCTACCAGCACTTGACCACGCGCTGGTTCAATTAGCCCCATTAATAAACGTGCGAATGTTGTCTTCCCGGTTCCATTGCTTCCCGTCACAACTAATACACTGCCAGGTTTGATTTTTAGATTGAGAGATTCGAACAACGGTGTGTTGCTTCCACTGTAGACAAAGGCGAGATCGCGGAATTCAAGTGTGCCCTTATATTCTGTAAGCGCAGAACCTTGCTCCGGCTCGAGTGGTATTTCTTCCAGCTTTTGGAATAACTCCATAGCCTCCCGAGCCTTGGCGAATACGCTTCCCAGCTGCGAAAACTTGGATATAGGCTGCAGGGCACGGGCCCCCAAAATATTGGCACCGATCATGGAACCTGCATCCATTTCACCGGCAACGACGAGCAGTGCACCGACACCAACCACGACGACACTCATCAGGCCGTTGGTACTTTGGGTAATGGTCTGGATAGTTCCCTGCCGTCCAGTAATATCACGTCTAAGAGACTGGATTTTGCCCTGGTGCACGTGCCATGCGTCGCGCAGAAATTTACCGGCGTTAAACGCCCTGATGGTGTCACCTTCGCGGGTCACTGTGCTGAGAAGCGCACTACCAGGTACGTTCGCCTCTTGGGACGCTGCCGTCTTCTTGCGCATGGAGTTTGCACCGAGAACGCCGATCAGAAACGAACCAACAACGAATGAAGCAACAATCAAAGCGATAACGGGCTCGATAATATACAAAACCACGACGAACAACAACGCGAAGGGGACGTCTAGAACTGTAGTAATGTTGGTGGAATTATAGGCAGTTTCAATGGCAAGGACCCCACCAACCATCTCTTTGCGGGTTTCTGGAGAGATATCTTCGAGGGCGGTTGTCTTCGCTCTGGTAAGAATAGAAAAACCGTTAAAGGTTGCCAATTCGTCTGGTACCACGCTGATGCCACGTGCCATGTGCCCACGCAACTGCCGGAATGAAAATTCCAAGACAACTGCAATCAGAACGCCTATGACTAACGTGTACAGAGTTGAGTCGACACCATGAGCCACATATCGATTGAGAACTTGCATAACAAACAACGGTCCCGCCAAGGCAAGAACATTGGCGAATAGCGTTGCCAATATGATCTCAGTCGCCAGACTAGGCGAGGCCATCAAACGGGAAATCAGCTCTTTCATTTAGACAACACTTTTTATTTAGATTACACTCTTTGATCCACATTCAAGTGTGTAATGATTCAGATGTTTTGAATATACGCCATTGGAGTTAGTCCTCCCAGCAATTTATGGGGTCTGTAAGTGTTGCATATTTTCAGCGCCTTTTTGAGCTCAAAACGCATGGCACCGATTGTGTCTGCAAGTAGATCACATTGATAATAGAATCCGTCCTTAGATACCCGGTTTCCACTGCCATCTCTACCAATCAACGCTACACATTCATCAAATCCCTCAGTTGGTGTTTCAAATTGCAATGTCTTTTTTGGTCGTTCGTTTAACTGCCGGGCTATATTGTTGAGACGATTCGCCTACCTTATTCCGAACAAGTTAAATAAAAGAAATTTAATGAAAAGGAATAAGGTAGGTAGATCAGGTATTCTTGATGCATTCTTTCAAATACCACACACTAACCATATAATTTGGTGAACCTATTATAAAGCTCTCCTGCTTAATCGGCTTATGCTGTGCTTGCTAGAATAAAATTTTCTGCACCAAGATCCGCATTGCGAAGTTCTATTTCTGCATCAATAACCTGATCATTATCAATATCGATTTCGAGTATCTTGGTCGAGCTGTTGAAACGCCCAGATGCCGTCGTTGAGGCGGTATCAGTGGTATTGAAGTCAATTTCAGAACCCGAAGCATAAGAACCGACGAAATTAAACTCGATCAAATCACTAAATTCGATCTGGTCTGTCGTCTCGTCAAAGTCCGTAATTATATCCCTTGCTGCACTCAGACCTGTATCGCCAGCACCCAAATCAAATTCAAAAATATTTTTGCCCAGGCCACCGGCAAAGATATCGGCACCCAAACCGCCACTAATAAAGTCATCACCCGTACCACCGGAAATAATATCGTCCCCTGCATTACCTACAATGACGTCGTCACCATCGCCACCAGTAATGGTATCATTACCAGCCTGGCCGCTGAGCGTGTCATCACCAGTACCGCCGGTGAGGACGTCATTACCGTCACCACCAGCAAAGTTTGCAGACGTGGTGAGGTCTGATCC
>JAPKAX010000075.1 GCA_028825025.1 Rhodospirillales bacterium
TTGGCCCAACCGCCGCGCATCGTTACCAACATCAAAAGTGGAATTCTGGTGGTAGCGTTCAGAGCCAAAGTGTTGATGCAATTCCCGGCACCACTAGATTGCACAAGCAAGGCCCCGCGTTGACCACCCAACCAAGCGCCAGCCAAATAGCCAATTCCCTCCTCTTCGGTGGTCAAAGGCATAGCAACGATATCTTGGTCTAAATCTAAAAACTGAGGGAATCTTCTCTCGCTATTATGTTTTTATTTTGGTTCAAGCGGTTAAGGGTTTGGTGAGCACGGCTTTTTCTTTTTTAAATAAGGCCATAGATAAAGCCCACGAATTTTTAAGAAGACTGATTTTTTCTATCGTAAAGTATGATTATTATTTGAAAATCTGCAATACAGCCTTTGCCGAACCCTATGAAAAAAATGTACTGTTTAACTTTGATCTTAACTGGATAAATATTGTGACTATGGAACTTCTCACATTAGGGCTGGCACTTTTTATTGTTGCCTTGATATTCATTCCAACGTTAAGGACGGGAGCATCGCCTGTTCCAACATCACGGCGTATGCAGAAGGCCCTCCTCTCTCTATTGCCAGAACATCTTCCGTGTGACCCTCAAGGTGTTATCTATGAGCTGGGTTCAGGTTGGGGAGGATTGGCTTTTGCTGTGGCAAAAAAGTATCCAAAAACAACAGTTGTTGGCTATGAAATATCTCTGTTACCTTGGTTATACGCCCGGCTTCGTAAAATTTTTCAGCCGCAAAAGAACCTACACTTTACATTATCAAACTTCTTAAACCGAGATTTATCTAATGGTGTCTTAGTGCTTTGTTATTTGTTGCCAAAGCCGATGGATCAGTTGCGCATAAAACTTGAAGACGAATTAGCATTGGGAGCATTGGTTGCATCAAATACATTTGCATTCCGGGGCTGGCGACCCGTAGATGAAAAAACAGCTGACGATATGTATGCAAGCCATGTCTTTTTATATGAAGCCGGAAACACGAACTGATAGGCATCTTAAATTTAGTGTGATAAGGTAATATCCATCTCAGAATAAGATGCTATGAGTGATGAATGGCTATTTTCTTTTATTAAAAAACCATTCTATTTTCTCCATATTCTTTAACACTAAGACCACAGAGAAGTTTTATGAAAATAGACCGTATTGATCATATTGTGCTAACGGTTGCATCCGTTGATGCGACCATAGAATTTTATAGCCGTGTCTTGGCTATGAAACCTATTACATTTACTGGAGGCCGCCGGGGGCTTGCGTTTGGGTTGCAGAAAATTAATCTCCACCCCGCTGCGAAACCATATCCTGAAAAAGCCAAAGCCCCTACGCCCGGATCAGGCGATTTTTGTTTGATTACAGAAACCCCGATTATCGATGTTATTGCCCATTTAAAGACTGAAAATGTTGACGTTGAATTGGGCCCCGTTCCTAAAACAGGGGCGACGGGCCAATTGAGTTCAATTTATTTCCGCGACCCTGATGGCAATTTGTTAGAAGTGTCGAACTATGTAGATCCACAATAAGGTGAGTTAAGTGACATCAAAGATCAATAAGGGACCTTTAAGCGGCTTGCGTATACTCGAGCTAGGGCACTTTGTGGCGGCCCCTTTTTGTACCCGTATTTTAGCTGATTTAGGGGCTGAAATCATTAAAATAGAAAGCCCGGGTAAGGGTGACCCTGTTCGTTCATGGGGTAAAATGGTTGATGGGAAAAGCCTTTGGTGGTCGGTTCATGGACGCAACAAAAAGTCTGTAACGCTAAATTTAAAGAATCCCAAAGGACTTGAACTTGCGAAGCAACTGGTTGCCGAATGCGATGGGGTTGTTGAAAACTTCCGGCCGGGGCAATTGGAGCGATGGGGCCTTGGTCCGGATGTTATCGCTGAAATTAATTCAGCCTGTGCTGTTGTACACATTTCAGGATATGGCCAAACGGGCCCGGGGCGTGACAGAGCTGCTTTTGGTGTTATTGGAGAAGCTATTGGTGGGCTTAGGCATTTAACTGGGTTTCCGGAAGGGATGACATCGTTACCACCGGCCCGCGTAGGCATTAGCTTAGGCGATATGGTTGCCGGTCTTTATGCGGCTATTGGATTGATGTCTGCTTTACTGGAACATAAATCAAACCCCGACCAACCAACGCGTTCAGCCGACGTTGCTTTGACGGAATCTGTGTTTTCGCTATTAGAAGGCGCATTACCAGAATACGGTAAATTAGGGGAAATTCGCCAACCAACGGGTGCTACTTTACCGACCAGCGCCCCCTCAAGCGCATATCCGACAGCGGATGAGCGCTGGGTTCTTGTTGGTGCTAATTCAGATTTATTGTTTTCACGACTGATGAAATTAATCGAACGCCCTGATTTAGATGCGGATGACCGCTTTGCTGATAACCCCGGGCGGGTTAAATATATGGATATATTAGATACCGCAATTGGTCAGTGGACGGTAACTATGGATGCCGTTATTGCTGCAAAAAAATTGGCTGAGGCAGATATTCCATCAACATTGATTTACACAATTGAAGACTGCGCTAATGATGTGCAGTTCATCAATCGCGATATGATTCTTAATGTGAATGACCCTAATTTTGGTGACGTATTACACCCCGGTGTAGTTCCGAAAATGTCTGGCGACAACCCCGGCGGTGTTGCATGGCCGGGCCCAGATGTGGGCGCGCATACGGATAGTGTGTTAAGGGATGTATTAAAAATAGAAACTGAACAGATTGAAGCTTTGAGAGCAGAGGGTGTATTATGAAACAGAAACAAGAAATACAAATAGTTGACGTTGCACCGCGCGATGGATTTCAAGCTGTTAAGGCGCCTATTCCTACCGTGTCCAAAATTGAAGTATCCAAGGCCTTGGCTGCAGCAAATTTCAAACGCATTGAAGTCGGTTCTTTTGTTAGCCCGAAAGTAATTCCGCAAATGGCAGATACAAAAGATGTCCACGCCGCCTTATCTGGATTATCCGATGTTCGTTTAAGCACTTTGGTGCCTAATGCAATTGGCGCTAAAAATGCAATTGAAGCTGGGGTTTCAGATTTGGTTTTTGTTCTTTCCGCTTCGGAATCTCATAATCAAAGTAACGTCAAACGATCCGTGTCCGACTCCTTTGGTGAGTTAGAAAAAATTGTTGATATGGGAAAATACGTTGAGGGTTTTATGCTGCGCTTCAACATCGCCACGGTTTTTGATTGTCCGTTTGAAGGCCGTGTCCTGGAACAAACGGTACAAGATATTATTGCCCAAGCGGTAGATTTGGATTTCCCCATTGAATTTGGTTTGTGTGATACGACGGGGCGTGCATTCCCTGATCATGTGGCATCGTTTTGCTCGCAAGTGATTGAACAGTATAAATCAAATAAGGATATCGGTTGGGCTTTTCATGGGCATGATACTTATGGGCTTGGTGTTGCGAACGCACTTTATGCATATGATGCGGGTGTGCGGGTGTTTGATGCGGCTGCCGCAGGTTTGGGGGGGTGCCCTTTTGCACCGGGTGCTTCAGGAAATACAGCCAGTGAAGATTTAGTTTTCACTTTCGAAAATATGGGTGTTGCAACAGGAATTGATTTAGAAAAACTATTGGACGTGGCAGCATTGATTGATGCTTTGCCTGATGTAGATACCGGTGGGCATGTTCGCTCATTGCCCAGAAAAAGAATATGTGGATGATGTAAGGTAACGGGGATGCGCTTCGATCTGACAACTTTACATTTGTTTTTAAGCGCCGTTGATGAAGGCTCGATTGCAGCAGCAGCAGGGGTTAATGCCATTGCACCGTCTGCAATTAGCCGACGCATTTCGGAATTGGAGCATCGGCTAAACACACCTTTGCTTTACCGCAGAACCAAAGGCGTCGAGCCGACTGCCGCTGGGGATGCCTTGGTTCGGCACGCCAGAAATCTTGTCCGATTAATGGGCCAGATGGAAGTTGAAATGAGTGAGTTTTCAGATGGCGTGCGCGGTCATGTGCGAATTGTCGCAAATTCATCTTCCATTGCTCAGTTTTTACCAGAGGATTTATCAACGTTTAAGGCTGACTTCCCGGATATACGGATTGCCTTACGTGAAGAAACCAGCGAGCGCTGCGTCCAGGATGTGCGTGAAGGGCTTGCTGATATTGCTATTTTTTCAGAAGCCACAAGTTCTCAAGACTTAGAAGTCTTTGTATACCGCCAAGATCGCTTGTTTGTTATTGCGCCGTCGGATCACCCATTGGCTGCTAAAAACACAATCCAGTTTTTTGAAACTTTGCAATTCGAACATGTTGGTATGCAACCGGGTAGCTCCCTACTTGGGCAATTGATTGCCCAAGCGGCAGAGCTTGAGAAGACCATACTATTTGCTATCCAAGTGACAAGTTTCGATGGTGTCCGCCGGATGGTGGAAAGCGGCCTTGGTATTGCAGTATTGCCAGATGGTGTCGCTCCAAACCCAACGGAAGGTGGGCGTTTAAGCGTTATCCCATTGAGCGATCCATGGGCAACACGCACGTTATATGTTGGTGTGAGGGAAGTCAGCGCATTGCCGTTGGTTGTTCGCAAATTTTTAACAAAATTAATTGGCGCTGTATAACCCGTTACACTGCTAATACTGAAGTAGCTTCTTTTAGCCAGGCTAAATCAGACCCTTCAAGTTGAGGGGATATTTTTTCAAAAACCTGAACGTGATATGAATTGAGCCAAGAAACCTCATTTTCATTTAGTATTTCTAAGTCTACTAATCGTTTATCAATAGGGGCATAAGTCAGTGTTTCAAAGTTCATCATTGGGCGCTCTGTGCCCGCATCTTTATGCAGGCTGCCAACACAAACTAAGTTTTCGATGCGAATTCCATATGCCCCTTCTTTGTAATACCCAGGCTCATTGGATATGACCATTCCAGGCTGAAGAGCAACCGAGCTTGGCATCTTTGATATGCGTTGCGGGCCTTCATGTACGGATAAGTGGGCACCAACACCGTGCCCTGTTCCATGGTCATAATCCAATCCGGCGTTCCATAAATGGGATCGGGCGAGAATATCGAGCTGCGATCCTGTTGTGCCTTTGGGGAATTTTGCTTGGGCTAAAGCCATGTGGCCTTTTAAGACCAACGTGAAGTTTCGGCGCATTTCGGGGGTGGGGACACCAATGGCCATTGTTCGCGTGATGTCTGTGGTGCCGTCTGTATATTGGGCTCCTGAATCAACTAGAAATAATGAGTTTTGATCGAGTAATCGATTGGTCTTTTCACTCACACGGTAATGTACAATCGCACCGTTTGGGCCGGCTCCTGCAATAGTTGGGAAGCTTAGGCCGCGGAACAGGTTGTTTTGGCGTCTAAATTTTTCTAATGTATCAGACGCACTTAATTCACTGACTGATCCATCGGGTGCGTTTTGATCTATCCATGCCAAAAATTTACAAACCGCCGCACCGTCGCGCAAATGAGCATTTCGAATGCCGCTAATTTCAATTTGGTTCTTAATTGCTTTGATTAGTTGGCAAGGATCCGTACCAACACTGATTTTGGCCCCTGATTTTTCAAGTTTTTGAAAAACCCAGGCAGGATGTTCAGAGGGGCTTGCGTATACCGTCGCCTTCTCAGAACCTAATTTTTCAAGTGCAGGCCCTAATTGATCAGGGGCGCAAATTGTTACGCCGTTGCCTAAATGGTTCTCGACATCGTTCATAATTTTTCGTTGATCAACAAACCAACAGGCTGTCCCGTCCGCCTTTAACAAGGCGAAGGAAAGAGCAAAGGGAGTGAACGGAACATCGGCACCGCGAATATTGAACAGCCATGCAATAGAATCCGGTGCTGATAGAAACACAGCATCGGCATCTTTATCTGCTAAACCGTTACCAATCTTCATTCGTTTATCAGCAGAGGATTGACCATTGAACGGCGTTGTTTGAACGCGGATCGGAGAAATGGGATCTTGGGGACGGTCTGACCAGACCTCATCTACTAAATTTATTGATATGGGAACCAGTTCCGCCCCGGCCTTCTTGGCTGCAGATTGGAAACGGGTTACTTGCACAGGCGTCAGGAGCCAAGGGTCGTACGCAAGTCTGTGGCCAGGTGACAATGCGCAGCCTGCCCAATCTGTTGCAGGCAGGTCTGCCATAGGGCAAATTTCAAAAAGTGTTTCGTCGATTTCGGCTTGGGCTTGTAAAGTGTAGCGCCCATCGACAAAAACGGCCGCTTTTTGTTTTAAGACAATGGCCATGCCGGCTGAACCCGTAAAACCCGTCAACCAAGCAAGGCGCTCTGAATTGAGCGATACGTATTCGCCTTGATGTGCATCGCAACGTGGCACAATAAACCCATCAACTTGTTGCTCGCTCATTTGTTTTCGTAGGGCTGCTATTCGATTTGCTTGTGTGCGCTCACCATCTAAACCGCAGTTAGAACTGGCGGCTTCATCGAGCATCGATAGAAGCGCCGTCTTTAAACCCACTGATGGCGCTTCACTAACAAGTGCTAGCCATTCATCATCGATGGCTATGGGCGCTGCTGCAATACCTTGAATCAAGGCTTCAACCGATGTTGCGTTATAAGATGAGCCAGAGTCTTGGAGCAACTTATTTAAATTCTTGGTGATTTTATTCATCTACCAAATCTACGTATTAGAGCGAGCGCTGGCAAGGAATTTGAGCTATGCGTCAAACGCGTTGCTGCAGTGCAACATTAGGTGTTTTTATATGAATCAAAACCCTTATGTTATTGCTTGTAAACAAGATCACGAAGCGAAGTGCCGCTGGGGTACATCGCCGTCCGTCGGTCTAAAAAGAACAATAGGATATCCATTATGCAAAAGTCTTTCTTCTCAGAAACAGAAGCCACTATCTCAACAATCGAATTTGATTTTAATGCACGGTATGTCTCGAAGGCTGAAATGGAAGCTCACAAGCTACGTGCGCAGGCTTTTTGTTCAATTATGAACTCTATTGGAAATGCTGTCGGTAACGCATTTGCAGGTATTTCAAGTTGGATGCGTTCAAAAGCTGAAAATAATCGTGTTATGGACCAGCTTTATTCAATGGATGATCGCGCACTCGCTGATATTGGCCTGACACGTGGTGACATTGAAGGTGTTCTTAAAGGCACTTTGACGAGCGAGCCACTTCAGTCGGTTGCTGAGAATATTGAACTCATGAAAAAGTCTACAACACAGACATCCGTCGCTCCAAAGCAAGACGATACACGTATCGCGGCTTAATTTATTCGCTGACGTTGTTCCTAAAGGGTGGTTCTGTAAAGAACCGCCCTTTTTATTTCTCTGAATTTGCTGGAGCGGGGCTATATCCATGCTGACGCAGGCATAATTCCATAAGTTTTTTTTGAGAGCGTCCGGTGTCGTAGCTACTCATAAACTGCCTGAACCTGTTGTCCGTGCCATTGTGGTTCATTAAACCAGAGCCACTCTCCATGTCTTTTTCGGCTTGTCGGCGTGACCAACTTAGACATTTTTTACTATCATCAGTCCACTGAGCTTCTGTTAGACCTGGTTGTTGCCAATTGTTGACGGGTTCTGTACATCCGGTCATCGCCATAAGCGCGAACGATATATGAGATATTTTGATCATGCGTCATATTAACCGCTGTTTACCGCTACAGAAAACCCTGATTTTAAATGTGGTAACAATGTCAGTATAAAAGCCGTACCATCAATGGTTGGAAAAGAGCCTTTTTACGGCTATGTACGCATTAAAATACCCACAGCCACATAATTTAAAATTGGAGACTTTTGAATGAGCATGAGAGACCGCATTGGGATTTTTATTGAATCAGATAAGGTGCAGATTTCTATAACAGCGTTAATAGTAATTAACGCAATTGTTCTGGGTCTCGAAACATCACCGTCTGTTGTCCTGAGTTATGGCAGCCTTCTGAGTCTTTTGGATACTGTTATTTTGGCTGTGTTCATTATTGAAATTGCTATAAAAATGGCTTACCGGGGGCTTGGATTTTTTAAAAATGGCTGGAATGTTTTTGATTTCCTTGTTGTCAGTATTGCCCTCATTCCTGCTTCAGGTCCTTTTGCGGTGGTTCGCGCTTTAAGAATATTGCGGGTCCTTCGCTTACTTTCCATGGTGCCGCAAATGCGGACTGTTGTTCAGGCGTTCATAATGGCAATCCCTGGCATGCTATCGATTGTTGCTCTGATACTGTTGATTTTCTATGTGAGCGCTGTTTTAGCAACCAACTTGTTCGGGCAAGATTTTCCAGTTTGGTTTGGGCATATCGGGCGTTCTATGTATTCGCTATTCCAAATTATGACATTAGAAAGTTGGTCGATGGGTATCGTGCGCCCTATTATGGAGCTTTATCCCTATGCATGGGTGTTCTTTGTCCCTTTTATTTTACTGACCAGCTTTGCAGTCATAAACCTATTTATCGGCGTTATCGTCGATTCGATGCAATCCCAGCACCGTCAGGTTTCAAATGAGCTAAAAACAGAAAGCAGCCTTATTGAAGAAAAACTGGATACGATTGAGCAGGAAATAGGGGAATTGCGCAGGTTATTGCAAAAGAACTCTGATTAAGAATCTTTTTTAGATAAGCAATTTCGAACAAAATCAACAATTTCCACAGAATCCCATTCTGCTAAACCAACAACGCGCCCAACTTCTTGGCCGTGCTGGTTAATCAGCACCGTTAAAGGAAGTCCCGGTGCAGCAAAAGCCCGCATGAGCTTACCCTTTTTATCGACCAAAACAGGAAGGTCGTTTAAATTGTGTGTTTTATAAAACTTCGGCGCAGACGTTAAGCCTTTTAAGTCCTCTGAGATCGTAAGAACTGCAATGTTATTGTCGCGGACGAACGCACTTAGGCGGTTCAATTGTGGCATTTCACGAACACAAGGCGCGCACCAAGTGGCCCAAAAATTTACAACCAACCCTTTCCCAGCATAATCAGCCAGCGTTGTTTCTTCGCCAGATGCTTGAAGGAATGGAATATCTGTTGGTGTTTTCTTATTTTGATCGCTTTGGTAATTTCCAAACAGTCCTTTTTGTGGCATACAACTGGACGATTGTGCTCGGGCCGTTTGCGCTGGAAGTGCAATAAGGGATGCGAGCGTTAAAGTTAGGATGCTGACCCGCATTTGAGCAATAAGCTTTTTGGGGTGGAAAGTCATTTTTAGTGTTGATGCGGCGGCTATCATGTTCTTTTCTCTCGCTCGATTATAAACTAAGTGTCAATTATTAAAACCATATTTTAGGCCAGAGGCCAGAGGGTGTTATGAGTGATCAATCTAAGACCAGCGATACCGATGCAAGCGCTATGTGGGGCGGGCGGTTTTCCGGTGGACCCAACGATATTATGGAAGAAATAAACGCTTCTATTGGTTTCGACCAGCGGTTTTTTGCACAAGACATCCGTGCATCGAAAGCTCACGCTGAAATGTTAGGGGCTCAAAATATAATCACACCTGAAGATGCACAGTCCATATGTGATGGTTTAGACCAAGTGTACGGAGAAATTGAGACAGGCACATTCACATTTAAGCGGTCCCTTGAAGATATTCACATGAATGTCGAAGCTCGGTTAAAAGAGATCATTGGTGAGCCCGGGGGCCGGTTACACACCGGACGTTCACGCAATGACCAAGTTGCAAACGATTTCAAGCTTTGGGTGCGCGATGCCATCGACCAAATGGACGTTGCTATGCAAGCCATGCAGGCGGCGCTTATTGATCAGGCTGAAGCCCACTCCGCCAGTGCAATGCCCGGATTTACCCATATGCAAATCGCACAACCCGTAACGCTTGGTCATCACTTGTTAGCTTACGTTGAAATGCTGGGCCGCGACCGCAGCCGCTTGATGGATGGTCGTAAACGGATGAACGAATGTGTTTTAGGGGCGGCTGCTTTGGCTGGAACCTCCTTTCCTATTGACCGTCATATGACGGCAAAGGCTTTGGGCTTTGATCGTCCATCAGCAAATTCATTGGATTCCGTTGCGGACCGCGATTACGTACTTGAGTATTTATCGGCCTTGTCGATCACATCCGTTCATTTGTCGCGGTTAGCAGAAGAGTATGTGCTGTGGTGTTCTGTGCAATTTAGTTATGCACGCTTAGGGGATTCGTTTTCCACCGGAAGTTCAATCATGCCCCAAAAGCGCAACCCAGATGCTGCTGAATTAATTCGTGCAAAATCTGGTCGGGTGATTGGTTCATTGAACGCATTGCTTATTGTAATGAAGGGCCTTCCCATGACGTATGGTAAGGACATGCAGGAAGATAAAGAACCAATCTTTGATGCGCATGATACTGTTATGTTGTCGTTAGCAGCAATGACCGGCATGTTGGGCGATACAACTTTTAACAAAGAGCGCATGGCCGCTGATGCGGGTAAGGGGTTTTCCACGGCAACAGATTTGGCAGATTGGCTGGTTCGTGTTTTGGGCATGCCGTTTCGCGATGCGCACCATGTAACGGGCGCTGTTGTTAAAATGGCCGAAGACAAAGGCCTTGGGCTTGACGATTTGACGCTTGATGATTTGCAGTCGATAGAGCCTAGAATTATGAATGCTATCTTCGAGATCCTTAGCGTTGATAACTCATTAAAAAGCCGGATCAGTGTTGGCGGAACGGCACCTAGCAATGTTGTTTCTGCTTGTGCTGAAGCTCGAAAACGGTTTCTTTAGTCCCGAAAATTAGGGGTACCGAAATCTTCTTAAAATAGGTATGTTAATGTTATTACGCTTTATATCCTCTTATGTGTGAATAAGAATAAGTTTATGAAATCTTTTTTTGCGAAATTCGTATTTATAGCACTGATTAGTGCGTGCATAACGGCATGTGGCGTTAAGTCGAGTCCTGTTGCCCCAGATGGGGCAAAATATCCGGCGCAATATCCGCCGCCTTTGGCTCCGATTGAAATAAAGCCACGGCCCATAAAACAGCACAATCAAGCGGCCCCTGTTGTGCAGGACCCGAATAACTTTTGGCAGTATCCTAATACGCCACCGACACAGTAATTATACGGACAATATCAATGGATCATTTTGAATATAGGAACGGTGAACTTTACGCTGAAGATGTTTCTCTTCGTCTAATTGCAGATGAGGTTGGCTCACCTGTATACGTGTATTCGACAGCAACCTTGGAACGCCATTATCAAGCCTTTGCTAATGGGGTGTCGGGGCTTGACCCTTTGGTTTGTTTTGCAGTTAAGGCAAATTCAAATATTGCTGTTATTAAAACGCTCGCCCGTTTGGGCGCCGGTGCAGATGTTGTCTCTGTTGGTGAATTAAAGCGCGCTATGGCGGCTGGAGTTCCTGCATCTAAGATTATTTATTCAGGCGTTGGTAAATCTGAAGTGGATTTGCGCGCAGCCCTGAACGCAGGGGTGCATCAAATAAATGCAGAATCGGAAGCCGAGCTTGAGCTGCTTTCAAAAGTTGCGGTTGATTTGGGTGAAACGGCACAAGTTGCCATTCGGATTAACCCGAACGTCGATGCGAAGACCCATGAAAAGATTACAACCGGAAAATCTGAAAACAAATTTGGGGTTGATATTGCCCTAGCACGTGATGTCTATGGACGTGTCGCTAAATTACCGGGCCTCAGGGTTGCCGGTGTTGCATTGCATATTGGGTCGCAATTAACGGATCTTAAGCCCTACCGTGAAGCTTATGCAAAGGCGGCTGAATTTGTCGAGTTGTTGCGTTCAGATGGTCATAATATTACGCAACTGGATTTGGGTGGTGGGCTTGGCATTACATATGATGCTGAAATAGCACCAAGCCCCGCTGAATATGGCAAAATGGTTAAAGAAATTGTTGGTCATTTGGGCTGCAATGTTTCCTTCGAGCCGGGGCGGCTGATTGCTGGAAATGCGGGCGTGTTAATCACTCAGGTGATTTTCATCAAAGAAGGCATTAATCGTAAATTTTGCATCATTGATGCGGCCATGAACGATCTGATCCGGCCCACTTTATATAACGCCTATCATGACATTGTTCCTGTTGTTGAAGCTCCAACTGGCGCTGAACAATTGACGATGGATATTGTTGGGCCCATATGTGAATCTGGTGACTATCTAGCCAAAGGCCGTAAAATGGCTGCTTTGAGTAATGGAGATTTATTGGCAGTTCGGACTGCTGGGGCCTATGCCGCAGTGATGGCTTCTGTCTATAATAGCCGACCTTTGGTTCCAGAAGTTTTGGTTCATGGCGATACATATTCAGTAATTCGTCGACGTTGGACGGTTGAAGATATGATAGCACTCGAAACATTCCCGGAATGGCAGTCTTGATGTAAAGGGCACTGCTACATCTAAAAATGGATAACGGATCGCGCCCGTGTGATTGTGGATGAATTGTATTGCCGCTCAGGTCACAGTAGTCGCAAGCAAACGGACCGCGGCGACATCAACAAATTGCTCCATCGGTTTTAATTTATTGTAATCAAAAGTTTTAGCGGCTTCTAGCTTTGGGGTTTTAATTGTGCCCTTCGCCATCTTCCGGCTTTTTAAAGGTGACTTCTAATTTACGAGCAAGCGGAGAGGGTTCGACCAAGCGGGCTTTGAAGCTTACCGTTTTACCGGGGTCTAACTTGTTTCTAACGGGAGCAGCATGCGAACTTTGAATCGAATGGGCATCGCCATCAAACAGGTCGACTTGAATCATTGGAACCGTTCGCACGACATCTGAAATGTTTTTAACTGAGCCACGAATAAAAAGAACTTCTTGTCCCTTTTCCGTTTCTCGGCTTGATTTAACGTTTTGAATTTTTAATCCCGCACCAAATTCTTCGCCACCAATACCTATCATGTCATATATACCAGTCGCAGCGGGGATTATGTGGGTTATTTGGGTCTTCAAAAAGAATCCAGAAATCAGCAGAATAACAATCAAAGCGGCACAGGAAATACCAATGATTTGACCAATTTTGCGTGGCTTAGGTTCTAGTTCGTCATCATCTTCCGTGAAGACACCTGGGATTGGTTCTGGGTCAGGTAAATCATCAGGGTTGAAAGATTGATCATCCCCATCTTCTAAATCTGGAGAAATGATAGACTGAAAAGGCTCCGAATCATCATCACCAAACATTTCATCAAGTTCTTGTGATGATAAACCTGGGTCATCATCCGTTGCTGCCGGTTCAGGCTCGGGTTCCGGAATTAGCTCGGGCTCGGGGATAGGCTCAGGTGCCTGAATAGGAGCCGGTTCTGGCTCCGGCTCAGTAATGGGAGCCGGTTCGGTTTCAGGCTCAGGAATCAACGCTGGTTGAGCTTCAGGTGCGGGTGTGGCATAGGATTGCTGTTGAGG
>JAPKAX010000076.1 GCA_028825025.1 Rhodospirillales bacterium
TTTGATTTGTAACGCTAGGAATTCAGAATAAAAACGGGACTGGAATAAGTTGCCGACGTGGAACTATAAGCCATCCTGTTGGGTTGGTTTCCAAATGTTACGCATTTCCACGGGACGGGTTCGTTGGTGGTGTTGGAACCAATGTCCCAGACCTTAACAATCTTGTCCGCAACGTCTTGGCTTATTAATTGAGCCACCCAGCCTTTCATAGGCCCGTAACCCGTGGCACAAACAACCAAATCAGCCGGTAATTCGCTGCCATCTTCCATCAACACGCCGTTGGCTGATAAGCCTACCACTTGCCCCGGTTTAAGTTTCACATCACCATCTGCAATCAGTTCAGACGCACCAACGTCAATGTAATACCCGGCCCCACGGCGGATGTATTTCATGAACAATCCGGAACCATCTTCGCCAAAATCCAAATCGGATCCAGCTTTTTCTAGGCGCCCATAAAAACCTCTGTCGCGCTTTTGCATTTCTGCACACACAGGTTTTTGCATCTCAGTTAAAACTCGATATGGCCTTGAAGCTGTCGTCATATCTGCGATCTCTGTCGTGATCCCTTTCGCTAAGGCGTTTTCAGAATATAAATGTCTGGAGCCCAAATCGACCAAGGTTTCTGATCTGGCGACAAGCGTTGATGAACGTTGGGTCATGGTGACATCGGCACCGTTTTCCCACGAACTGTCGCAAATATCGTGGGCTGAATTGTTCGACCCAATGACCACGCATGTTTTGCCTTCGTAGCCTTCACCGCCCGGATGTTGTGATGAATGTTGAAGCTCACCCTTAAAACCCTCAATGCCCGGAAGATTTGGCATATTGGGAACGCCTGACATGCCCGTAGCCAAAATCAATTGTTTGGTATGCACGGTGGCTTGTTTTCCGTCGCGTTCGAACTTGACGGTCTATTCCTCCGATGCCTCACCATAGTTTGCTGATGTGCAAACAGATGAAGTCCAATAGTTCAATTCCATAATGTTGACGAAGGATTCTAACCAATCGCCCAATTTATCTTTCGGCGTATAAACGGGCCAGTCGTCAGGAAAAGGTAAATAGGGCAGATGATCGTACCAAACCGGATCATGCAGGCACAGGGATTTGTAACGCTTGCGCCAGCTGTCGCCGGCCCTCGCGTTGCTTTCAATAATGATCGTGGGCACGACCAAAAGTTGAAGTCGTGCCCCAAGCGCAATGCCGCCTTGCCCGCCACAAACGATGACGCAATACGGTTGATCTTCATAGCCTAAGCGCGCTTCTTTTTTAGATTTAAATTCCTGCCACGATTTGCGGTATTTAAAAGCGCCGTGGATTCCCCCTCTCCCCCGTTTTCGGCCTTTTTCTCCTCATGGCCTTCCAGTTCTTTGATGGTCGTCAACAAGGTCCAGCATTTGCCGTCAATAAGGCGGACTTGCCCGCGTCCTTGGGCAACCCGCGTCTCGAACGTGATCCAGCATTCAATAATACCGCCCTTAACCGTTGGATCACCATCGCGTTTTCAATTGCTCGTTTATACTTCGGATACAACAGCAATCAAAATGTCGGCAATTTCAGTTTGCCCTTCACTAGTTTTGATGTTCCATGTAAACACCACTAAATCGCGCCAATAGCAGTCCTTTTGGAAAAGTTTAGATCCCGCATTTGCATCCTTTTTAGTTAGCAATTTTTCGAACGTGTATAACCATGTATCAGTTTGTTCTGCAGCCGAAAGGGCGTTCATTTAGCATTCTATTTTCTACTCATAATTAATTAATACGTGTATGCGGTTTACCATATTACCTATCAAGCTAATATAGGGATGGAGCAGGGATTATTGGTTGATCAGCATTTGGCTAAGTTGGGATGGCGTGATACCAAGGGAGGCCAATTTAAACAAAGGGATAAACATGTGTGCACAAATGGGAAAATCACCACGAGAAAATTTAGAGAAATTAGCAAAAGTGAAATTGCTATCTTTGGACGTCGATGGCGTACTAACTGATGGTGGTATTTATTATACCGATAACGGAGACTCTTTTCGCAAATTTAACGCCAAAGATGGAATGGGGCTAACTCATTTACAAGCGGCAGGCATTCCCGTGGCGATTATTTCCCAAGGTTTACCTGGAGCGATCAATCATCGGGCTAAGCGTCTTGGAATTAAGTTTGTATACACTGATGTTGCAAATAAAGCGGATTCGATGCATGAAATTATCAAAGAGCTTGGGATTGATATATCTGATGTTGCTCATATCGGTGACGACATCAATGATCTTCCTTTGTTTGATGTTGCTGGGCTAACAATTGCTGTCGCGGATGCAATGGACGAAGTTAAAGAAACCGCGGACATTGTGACGACTAAAAATGGTGGTAACGGTGCCGTTCGTGAAATCGCTGATATTATTCGTAAAGCCCAAGGAGAGAATACTTCAGGCACCATCCCAACGTTTAATTAAATCATGATCTATTCGTAAATGATCGAGCGCACGCCCAACACTATGGCGGACGATGTCGTTGATCGTTTGAGGTTTGGTATAAAAGGCGGGTAGGGGCGGGTGAATGATTGCACCAATGTCTGCCGCTTTGACCATTAATTCTAAATGCCCCTTATGGAGGGGCGTTTCACGGACCATTAAGACCAACGGGCGGCGCTCTTTTAAAACTACATCGGCGGCACGGATTATCAAATTAGCTGACGTGCTGTTGGCAACACCGGATAGTGTCTTGATCGAGCAGGGGGCAATGATCATACCTCGAGTTAAGTGTGATCCGCTGGAAACCGCCGCACCCAAATCTTTATTGTTATAAACAGCGTCGGCCATGGGGGTTAAGTCATTAAGGCCCAAATCTGTTTCGATTTTAAGAGTTCTTAAGCCCAATTCACTGATGATCAAATGGGCCGGAATTTCGAGTTCACGCAGCATTCGAAGCACTTCAACTCCGTAAGTAGCGCCGCTGGCTCCTGAAATTCCGACTAAAACGGGAAGTGACATTCGTATACCTAATTTGTTTTAGGGAAGTTAGCGTGTTCGCAATGTCCTTGCACGTGATAATTCAGAGATTAAAGCAGGTTGGAAGAAATTGGGATTGCCGTTGTACATTTTACTTCTTCCATAACGACATATGTATGTATTTCACGGACACTAGGAAATTCAGCCAAAGATTGTCTTAAAAATTACGGTAATCAGTCATATCGTGCACCCGCATGGTGGTGATGGATTATCAGGTAAAGGACTAAAAGTCGGTGGCTCCCGATATTTGTACCGATTTTCTGTAGAAAGAACATTGTTGATAAATACAGCAATTGCTGGCGGGAATGAGGCTTTAATGGCTCTTGATGAATAGATACAGATCATCTTGCAATGTCATTCGAATATTGTCGAACACTCTGTGTGTCGGTAAATATTTATGATGGATTATCAAAAATTTAAAAAAAACGCTCGTTTTCGCAAACTTGCTTATCGTTGAATCCTTTACGGCTCCGCCTGCTTATGTACATAAAGATGCAGAATTCAATCGTGAATAAAGTGGGTTTATAAACGGATTTACATCACGAAAAAATGTCTCAATCTGCTACCACAAAGACGAAGCCACGCCCCAATTTGTGGCAGATTTAGCTAGGAATGCTTAGGTGGAGTTTTCTAAACTAGCCATATTTTTCAAGCAAAATTTTCGTGTGTGCCCTTTAATGACACCTACTGCAGCCATTTATGAATGCGCAGTAAGCGCTTTTAACAAAACCCTTGATTCGTATTATAATTAAGGCATTAGGAGAAACAAAATAAAGACGAAAATAGTTTTATGCGCGTTAGCGCTTGTCATTACAAGCAGCTGTGAAACACCAAAAAATTTCAATGGAACTGGCCGGAGTGATGGTTGGTGGTTTTGGTGGGGCGCAATTGGGTAGCGGGCATGGAATGTGGGCTTATTCGGCTGGCGGAGTTGTTGTTGGTGGTCTAGTTGGCTATTAAGGTTGGCAGATTTTAAAAGAATCTGACATGCCCTTTATTATGGAACAGCTAATGAAGTGATGTCTTCTGCTGGTAATGGAACCACGTCCAATTGAAAAAATCCAGAGGTGGTGCATTCATGAGTTTTAGACCCCTTAAAATGATAATCACATTAAATGGTCAAACGTGCCGTCATTTCAGATCAACGATGGCATTTGTTGATACCGTTGAATTCGTTAATGGCACTGCATGTCAGCAGGTGGATGGAAACTGGAAAACATCTCTAATTATTTATGGCAATCGAATGTGTTTTGGAGGTCTAGGCTGGTTATGATTTTTGTTGGTGCCTTTATAGCGCTTTATATTGCTGTGATTATGTTAATGTATTTAAGCCAGCGAAAGCTCATGTATCATCCAGATTCTAATTTAGATACACCACTATCACATGGTATTCCCGAAGTTGTTCCGATCAAGTTAGTCACAAGTGATGATTTAACGATCACATCGTGGTTTAAGGCCTCCGGCACAAACAAGCCCTTTTTAATCTATTTCCATGGAAATGCTGGTCATATCGGAGATCGTGCAACTAAAGTCTGTGCCTATTTGGAAGAGGGCTACGGGGTTTTGTTGGTTGGGTACCGTGGATATGGCGGTAATCCGGGAGAGCCAACTGAACAGGGGTTGTATAAGGATGCAGCAACGGCGTTAGACTTTTTACTTCGATCTGGAGTTGCTCCTGACCACTGGATTTTATATGGTGAATCTTTAGGTACGGCCATTGCCATTGAAATGGCTGCTCGTTTTAACACAAAAACGCCTGTTGCTGGCGTCGTATTAGAAGCTCCTTTTTCATCAATGGCGGATGCCGCAGGATCGCTTTACCCGTTCGTACCAACAAAGATCCTAATAAAGGATGTGTATGAATCCGAATTGAAAATCAGTAAAATTAAAAGTCCAATTATGGTCGTGCATGGAGATATGGATAAAACCATCCCGCAAAAATTAGGCATCAAGCTCTTTAATGCGGCAAACGAGCCCAAGTCTAGCCTTTGGATAAATGGCGCAGGACATAACAATTTGTACGATTTTGGGATGGATCAAGAAGTGATTAGCTTTATTGACAAAAACTGGCCCCCAATATCTGAGTAGTGTTATTGCAATCCCTTGCTTTTTTTATGTTAAAAATATATTGTAATAATGATTAATGTGAATCTGTTGCAGAATTGCAGCCGTTTAACCGTATTAGTGCAGAAAGCGCGCCACGCATCCTTTTAGGAAGGCATTATGGCGCTAGTTCAAAAACTGGCATCTTCGAATCCGACGATCGTAACGTCGGCTGTACGTCCTGGAGCGGGTGCTCGGGTGGCTTCCCATCTTGGTGGGGCAGTTGAAGAAGTAGCCATTAGTTCTAATACTTTCTTTGATACGTCCCCATACGAATATACTGATGGCCATTCGCACGCCCGCAATGATGATCATCGTTCAGATCCAAAATTTAAGCAACGGCGCGAACATTTTGGCGCTATAAATGCGACAACAGAAATTTTTGCATCCCTACTCGCCAGTGAACTCAAAGGCGATCAAGTAGACAAATTTGGAAATGTTCATCAACAAGCCTATCCAAGTGAGGTCACCCGCGCCATTGGTATTTACGAATTGAATAGCAAAATTATCAACGGCGTTAACCCTATCCTTGGAACGCAAATAAGCATAACCCTTTAATTCAAACCTTTATGGTCTGCGAAATTGCGTTGCATTTACTTCTTTTTTTTCATGCTTGAATTATATGCCTCATGTGTTCACCATTAATGTATACGAATAACTTGGTTGATTTATAGAGTGAATAGGAGAAAACATGGCACTTACGTCCATATTATCTAATAGTATTGCTGGTTTGCATAAAAATGCGACCCAGGTCCATGAAACTGCGCACAAAATTGTAAATATTCAATCAAGCTCCACGGTAACAAGCCCCTTTCAAAGCCCGGCATCGCTTACAAGTGCAAAAGGTATTGACCCGCAGATATTTGGTGTAAATTCTAGTGACTTGGCGCGGGAGATTATAAATTTGATTCAGACCGAAGCGGCGTATAAAGCAAGTGCTGAAGTAATTAAAATCGCGGATACTTTATCGAAAGAAACGCGCGATATTATTGCTTAAGCCCTCTTTATTGTTTTTTTAAACTATAGCAGTTGAACTCCCATAAAAAGTAAGTAAAAATTTACCTTGTCTCGGCATTATAAATTACGCTATCGATGCCTTAATTTAAGGGGTTAAGTAATGCCTGCCGACGTGAATAATGCTTTTGATGTTTCGATTTTTTTCGATGACATGGCAATAAAAGAAGGTTCTTATTTGCAGCCACAAAAGCTGCAAAAGCTCCTTTTCTTATCTCAAGCTTATTACGTGGTCGCGTTTGATCGCAAATTAATGCCAGCTGTATTTGTTGCAGATGAATTGGGTCCGGTTGAGCCAAATATATACATCGCTTTTTCACGGGGTCGGCCTGAAATTGACGTTGAGTTGTTTTTGCCTTACGAGGCACAAAATTTTCTTCAAAACATTTGGAAGCGCTTTGGAGCTTATTCAGTCGAACGATTAAGCGAAATTACCAATGAAACACATGCATATAAAAATGCTAAAGAACGTGGAAATCGTGCGGAAATCCCTTTAGCGGATATGAAAAAATCCTTTAAACAAGCTGAAAAAACACCAAGTGTTGATCAAGTGGTAAAACCAAAAGTCATGCGAACACAATCAGGTCGCGCGGTTCTTGTGCAATCGTGGGTACCCCGAAAAGTATAAAAGTTAAGAACGCCGTTGCGCTTTTATTAACTAGGGATAGTATGCCGATTTATAGATCAAATGCATGGATGAACCCGCTATTTATTTCCTGTGTATGGATGATTAATATAACTTAAAAATCGCTTAAGGAGAACCCCTTTTGATGACCATGCGTAATGCTATTTTATCTACTTTTGCTGTAGGTGTTGCCGCGTTTACTTTGAGTTATTCAAACTTCGCTAATGCTAAAGTTGAAGGTGACACAATCGTTTTGGGTTCTGCTATTTCGTTTACGGGGAAATATTCAACAAGCGGTATTCATACTAAAAATGGCTACACCATGGGCGTAGATTTTATCAATGAAGGGGGTGGTATTAAAGTCGGTGGGAAAACCTATAAATTTAAGGTTACGTATTATGATGATGAATCTTCACCTGGGCGGACAGCTTTGCTTGTTGAGAAGTTGATTAAAGAAAATGGCATACAATATTTGCTTGGGCCTTTTAGTTCAACGATGTCGGTGGCGGCGGCGCCAGTAACTGAAAAATATAAAACCCCGATGATTATGGCCGGTAGCGCCTCGCGTTCCCTATTTTCTAAAGGCTATTCATACATATTTACGGTTCTTTCAACAGCTGAACAGTATTTTAGGAGCTCGGTAGCACTTGCGGCTGAAATTGGTAAAAAGAATGGCAAAAAACCAAGTGACGTGACCGTGGCTATGGCTTTTGAAGATGATGTGTTTTCGCAAGATGTTCGGGTTGGGGTAACGGAAGATATCAAAAGGCATGGCCTGACGATTGTAATCGATGAAAAGTTGCCGCGTGATCTGTCTGATATGACTTCAACGTTAACCAAAGTGAAGTCATTAAAGCCTGACGTATTGTTGGTTTCCGGTCATTCAAAAGGCGCTGCAACAGCTGCGCGCCAAATTAAGGAAATGAAAATAAAAACGCCGTTTGTCGCTATTTCTCATTGCGAAGCATCTAAAATAATTAATAAATTTGGTGGTGCTGTCGAAGGTATTTTATGCCCAACTCAATGGGTTGAAACGTTAGTGACAACTGGTAAGTACTTTGGCTCAGCTGATTTTTTTGAAAAGGTATTCAAAGACAAATTCCAAGGATATAACAAAGGTGTACCTTATCAAGCGGCACAAGCGGCTGCGGCTGTGTTGGTTTGGAAAGATGCATTTGAACGGGCACAATCGTTTGATACTGAAAAATTACGTGCGGCAATTTCAGAAACAGACATAGAGACCTTTTATGGCAACATCAAGTTTTCGAAAGCTGGAAACAACATTGCTAAAGGAATGTTTTTACGTCAAATCCAAGAGGGGGTACTTTATGTTGTTGCCCCAGAGAACTTGGCAATCAAATCGGTTGTTTATCCGCGGAAACCAAACTGAAAATTTACTTGATTGTAACTAAAAATACAAAAATTGGCTTGAACTAGCTAATATTGATCATGTATGACCATTTGGGTATATTAGTATACTTTATTCAGAAAACAAATGGATTCAAAAACCAAACTTTGGCAACTGATCCTCTTTAAATTATAATAAACATTGGAAGCAATTAAATGGCATATAAGATTTTGATTATGGGGGCTTCTTACGGCTCCTTGCTTGGTACTAAAATGGCTCTTGCTGGGCATGATGTAAACTTGGTTTGCTTGCCTGCTGAAGTTGAACTTTTTAACAGTTCTGGCGCGCATGTACGTATGCCTATCCGGGGCCGTGATGACTTAGTTCATATTGATTCCCGCAACGCACCAGGCAAATTGACTGCTGCTGGCACGGCTGACGTTAACCCTGCTGATTACGATTTGATCGCGCTTGCTATGCAAGAGCCTCAGTATCGCGCCCCTGGCGTTCGTGAACTTTTAGATGCTGTTGGTAAATCTGGCGTTCCGTGTATGTCGATTATGAACATGCCTCCTCTTCCGTTTTTAAAGCGTATTCCGGGCTTAGATTACGTCGGCTTAAAAAAATGCTTCACCGATCATACGGTTTGGGATAGCTTTGATCCGTCTGTATTTACTTTGTGTAGCCCCGATCCCCAAGCATTCCGCCCACCAGAAGAAGAATTGAACGTGCTTCAAGTGGCACTGCCAACAAACTTCAAAGCGGCTGCATTCGAGAAAGAAGAGCACACAAAAATCCTTCGTGATATTCAAGCTGATATTGAAGCCATTCGTTTCAATGACGGCACTTCAGAGATTGAGTTGCCAGTTAAATTGAAAGTTCATGATTCTATTTTCGTACCTTTAGCTAAATGGATGATGTTGCTGGCTGGTAACTACCGCTGTGTGCAAGCTGACGACATGCGTTCAATTAAAGATGCCGTTCATTCAGACCTTGAATTATCAAAGTCAGTATACAATTGGGTTGGTGAAGTTTGCCGCGCGATTGGTGCCGATGAAGCTGATCAAGTGCCGTTCGAAAAATATGCAAATGCAGCTGTTGGCCTCGCTAAGCCATCATCGGCTGCACGGGCTTTGTTGGCTGGCGTTCCAAATATTGAACGTGCTGATTGCGTCGTCCAAACGATTGCCGCTCAAAAAGGCATGCAGAACGACACGGTAGATGAAACTGTCGCTGCTGTTGATAAGTGGTTGGCTGCAAATAGAGAAAAAGCGAACGCTTAACGCTCTATTCGAAATAAATTAAGAGGGGCTTGCTGTTGCGCAGGCCCCTTTTTTTGTGATCTTATTTAATTAACTGTGTTTAATCAGTTCGTCGTAAACTTGGTAAACCAATTCCCGTGGCAGCAAAGCCTCCATCGACGTTCAAAATTTCGCCATTGATATAGCTTGCTTTATCGCTACTTAAAAAGTAAACGGCTTCAGCTAATTCTTTTTCTGTGCCATAGCGATTAAGCGGGATTGCATTGTGATAGTCGGCCCGGATATCAGGTGTATGCACTTGTTTAGCCATCGCCGTTTCAACAGGGCCCGGCGATACGCCATTTACCCTAATACCCTGATTTCCAAGTTCAGCCGCTTGCTGTTTGGTCAGATGAATCAAGGCGGCTTTACTGGTTCCATAAGCAACTCTGAGCAACGAAGCGCGGGTACCAGAAATCGATGTAATGTTGACGATGCTACCGCCTCCAACAGCTATCATGGAAGGAACGCACGCTTGGGTACAAATAAACGACCCGCTTAAATTAACAGCCAGAATGCGGGACCATTCCTCGAACGTGGTTTCCATGACTGATTTGAATACGGCTATACCGGCGTTATTTACCAACGCATCTATCCGCTCAAATTTTTCGATAATTTGATTTATTGCATCACTGACTTGATCTGGCATGGACACGTCGCAAACGATAGCTAACGTGTTCTCAGGGTCATTAATGGCGTCATATGCACTGCTTAACTTATCGCCATCGATATCCAATAAAACAACACGCCAGCCTTCGCTTAAAAATTTCTTTGCGGTGGCCAACCCAATCCCTCGGGCTGCACCAGTAATTAAAGCAACTTTATTCATTCAAATGAACCTTTATATAAAATCTAGTATGGCTTTGGTTAATGCAGCTGGGTCTTCAATCGGGATCATGTGCCCTACATGACCCATATCGATACGGGTCGCGTTGGGCAAAAGCGCGTATAGCTCTTCAAACACAGCGGCATCATAAAACACTCTATCATGCAGTCCTGAAATAACGAGGGCAGGGACATTAATATCTGCATAGTCAACATCCCAACGGGTCGCCCCCATGTGGGTAACTAAATTCATCGGCCCGCAGTTTGGGTCCATGGGAGTGTAATCGGGTTTGTCTACAAATACAGCAGCGCGGGCTTTTTCAGCAAAGGCTGGGCCCGTGATCAAATGGGTGAAAGAATCTCGCATCAAATTCGGTCCACCAGCAGCTAACAACTGGGGGATAATATCGTTCATCCATTGAATGCGTGTGCCAATGCGGCGCAGCATATTGATCATAACAATGGCGTCAACTTTGACGCCCTTTGCCATGGCCTTAACTGCATATAAGCTGCCAATGGAAAGCCCAACCAAAACAATGTTTTGGGGTTTCAGCGTTTCGAGAAGAAGAATTAAATCACTTACGATCACTTCTTCCGTCAGCTCTAGCCCATCCGCATAAGGACTGTTGGCTTGACCCCTGAAATTATAAGCAATTGTTCCGTGCCCTTGGTTACGCAATGCGGGGCCGATGTCGGCTTGCCACATAGACGCATCGCCGGTGATAGCATTGATGAAAACAAAGGTTTTTTCATTATCGTTTGTTGCCTCATCATATTCGTAATAAAGGCCATCGGTTTCACTTATTGATAATACGGTCATGGTTTCACTGCCTGTAAAAAATCAAAATCAGCGCCATCGGGGGCTTGGTTGACGGTGTCTTGATAAAGTTTCGAGTACCCGCGTTCTGATCCGGGGTGTGGTGGTGGCGGGGTCCAATTGGCCCGGCGTTTTGCCATTTCCTCATCGCTAATCAAGACATCAATGCTGCGGTTTTCAACATCCAATTTAATCATGTCACCATCTTGAACCAGGGCCAAGGGGCCACCGATCGCTGATTCTGGTGCCACATGCAAAACAATGGTGCCAAATGCTGTTCCGCTCATGCGGGCATCTGAAATCCGGACCATGTCTTTAACGCCTGCTGCCAACAACTTTTTAGGGATCGGCAAATAACCACTTTCAGGCATCCCCGGTGCCCCCTTTGGTCCGGCGTTTTGCATCACCAATACGCTGTCTTTATCGACGTCTAAGTCTGAACTATCGATCCGATCGACTAAATCTTCCATGTTTTTAAAGACTACCGCTTTGCCCGTGTGCAGAAGCAATTCAGGTGATGCCGCCACGTGTTTAATAACCGCACGGTCCGGCGCTAAATTACCTGTCAATACCGCCATACCACCACTTTGTGAAATGGGGTTGTCTTTGGTGCGGATTACGTTTTGTTCGAACGGAGGTGGTAAATCAGCAATGTTTTCACCTAGCGTTTTGCCGTTGACGGTCATTGCATCCAGTACCAAATTATCGCTTAATTCACGTAACAAAGGCCCGGTGCCCCCGGCTTTATGCATGTCGTCCATATAGTTTTCACCGGATGGTTTAAGATCGACCAAAACTTGAGTGTTGCGGCCAATCTCATCGAATTCATCTAAATCAATTTTAATGCCTAAGCGCCCTGCAATCGCAGCTAAGTGCACAATTCCGTTGGTTGATCCGCCAATCGATTGCAACACGGTCAATGCGTTGCGGAAGGCGTCCTTTGTCATAACTTTATCTGGTGTAGGGCCATTTTCTTTTGCCATTTTAACGGCTTGGGCTCCGGTTTGTTCCGCGTGGCGGAAACGATCCGCCAGAACCGCTGGAATGCATGCGCCGCCCGGTAACATCATGCCCAATGCTTCGCCAACGATAGCCATGGTGCTAGCTGTGCCCATAACGCCGCAGGTTCCAGCTGATGGGACCAATTGGTCTGTGATTTGTGCGATTTCATCCGCATCAATTTCACCAGCTCGGTACTTGCCCCAGAACCGGCGGCAATCAGTACAGGCGCCCAAACGTTCGCCTTTATGTGATCCGGGTAACATCGGTCCGGTGACTTCTAATATTGCAGGGACGCCAGCTGATGCAGCACCCATAAGAAGGGCGGGAACTGTTTTGTCACAGCCACCGATCAGAACAACTGAATCCATCGGTTGTGCACGAACCATTTCTTCGGTGTCCATAGACATCAGATTGCGCATATACATGCTGGTTGGGAAAGCAAACGATTCGTGGATGGTGATGGTTGGAAATTCGACTGGTAATCCCCCTGCCAACATAATGCCGCGTTTAATCGATTCTATAAGTTGTGGCACTGTTCCATGGCAGGCGTTGTAACCAGAAAAAGTGTTGGTGATTCCGACGATAGGGCGGTCTAGGGCGTCATCTGTATAGCCCATGCCTTTAATGAAAGCTTTACGCAAATAAAGTGAAAATTCTGCGTCGCCATATTGAGTTAAGCCTTTACGCATTCCTGTTTTTTTGTCGGTCATAGAAAACGTTCCTCATATTAAAAATTCAACGAATGAAGATTTTGGCGAAGTTCCTTGGAAACACAATATAAATCCCTAAATTACATGTGCCTTTATGAATTGCTTATGTTTGAATACACTTTAAAGAACGACGCTCATAAAAACCCAGCCCAATCCGTTAAGATCGAGCGACCAATTATTTGGCTTTATATGTCTCTATGTGGACCGGACTTGTTAGATAAATCGATCAACTTCAGTTTGTAAGATGGTTGATTGTTGTGACAATTCACTAGATGCCATCAATACTTGTTGAAGAGGGCCACCAGTTTCATTTGCCGCTTGTGTCACTCGGATGATGCTTGAAGACACAGACGATGTTCCGGTTGATTCTTCTCCTACATTTCGGGCAATTACCTGAGTTTCCGCTCCTTGTTTTTCAATCGCTGCTGCAATTCCTGAGAAAATATTGCTAATTTCGCGGATGATTTTGGAAATGCTTTAAATGGCTTTAACCGATTCTTGCACTACCGTTTGAATACC
>JAPKAX010000077.1 GCA_028825025.1 Rhodospirillales bacterium
ATTAACCAAAATCATTTGCCGTCAATGACGGCAAATGATTTTGGTTAATGGTCTAGCGAACTCTTCAATAGTCACGTTTCCATTACCGTCATCATCCAAGCGCAAAAAACCATTAACCATGTGTGAACGCATGCGCTCTATCCATAAATCTTCATATTCATCTAATGACAAAGCACCATCTTTATCAGCATTAAATTTTGATAATTTTTGTTTGCGCGTGGTATCAACCTCATCTTTGGTCACAGCGCCATCTGAATTCACGTCATATTCTTCAAACATCTTGTCCATGCCTTTCATCATGTTGTGATATCCGTCCTGACCACCGCCGCCGATGCCGTTGGCCGGGGCGAAACCATTTCAGACTTAGATGAAGTCGTGCGACACAATTTGCGCTGGACGATCAATGCGTTTAAACGCATGTGATCCCGCTTAGAGAATTTTATTAAAGATGATGAATTGCGTGGGGAAATTTTAGAAACACTTTCAAAAATGCAAACCATCATTGAAACATCCTTGATTTTTTCGCGCAAAGAAACCCGAAGTGAGGCCATCCGCCCCACAGACTTAAGCGCCCTAATCGAAAGCGTTGTCAGCGACTTTATCGATTTAAATAAACCGTGCACCAATGTAGGGCCGAATCGGGTTGTTATTGAAGGAAGGCCCGTAAGCTTAAAGCGTGCGATCCGCAATTTAATCAAAACGCGATCACCTACGGTGGGGGGGGCGAAGTCAATTTAAGCCCCTGAGCCAAAGAATCTAAAACGGATCACACGATTGTTATCGAAGACAATGGCCCCAGAATTCCTGAAGCGGATATAAACTGCATGTTCGAGCCTTTTGTCCACTTAGAAGCATCGCGCAACAAAGAAACCGGCGGCATTGGCTTGGGGTTTGCGATTACGCGCTCAATTATCCACGATCATGGTGGCGGTATTGTTACCCAAAACAAACCAGAAGGCGGTTTAAAAGTGTCTATTTCACTACCACAAGCACCCGCCAACTAACCAACACACTGAAGTAAACTTTATTTGATTGGCGATCATCCGGGTCTGCGCGTACAAACACCATAGGAAAACGCGATATGACCCTAAGGAGCGCGATTTATGCCAAATGGCACGCTAAACGATTTTGTTTTAATCGATCCAAATAAGTTCCAAGACCCGATCATTACGGCTAAAGGCGAAAAACGTGCCGTTGTCGCCTTAACAAAACTACAAACGTTATGGTTCAACACGGGCAGCCTTTGCAATATTACATGCGTAAATTGCTACATGGACAGTAGCCCCAAAAACGACGATTTGGCTTATCTAACCCTAAACGATGTGACGCAGTATCTGGACGAAATTAAGGCAGAAGGTTTTGGTGTCGAAGAAATCGCTTTTACGGGCGGTGAGCCGTTTATGAATCCCGATTTGTTAGCCATGCTGGATCAAGTTCTAACGCGGGGCTTCAAAGCTTTAGTTTTAACAAACGCTATGAAACCGATGAGCCATAAACGCGAAGCCCTTTTAAATTTACAGAAGCGCTTTGGTTCAGCACTCAGCATCCGTGTTTCTATGGACCATTATTCGAAAAAACGCCACGAACAAGAACGCGGGGCCAACACGTGGGCACCGATGATAGACGGGCTTCAATGGTTATCAAACAATGACTTCAATTTAGCCGTTGCTGGGCGCACGTGTTGGGATGAAACAGATGCATTGGCGCGGGCTGGGTATGCAATTTTTTTTGATAAAGAAAACATTACAATTGATGCGCACTTGCCCGCAAGCCTTGTTCTGTTTCCTGAAATGGACGCCAAGTCAGATGTCCCTGAAATCACAGTTAGCTGTTGGGAAATATTAGGTGTTGCGCCTGAAACAATGATGTGTGCGACGTCCCGGATGATCGTCAAACGCCGAGGGGCGGACCGCCCTGTTGTCGTGCCGTGCACATTACTGCCGTATGACACCGGGTTTGAGCTTGGCCATGAACTGGCCCAATCCTCAAAAAAGGTTCATCTTAACCACCCCCATTGCGCTAAGTTTTGCGTCCTTGGCGGGGCGTCCTGCAGCGTTGATTAGAATGACTTCTGAGCTAAATTTAGGTTCTTTAAATAGGCCTGTTTTATTGTTTGGTGGCCTATATTCCAATGCCCAAACAACGGAAGCTCTATTAAATCAGGCCATAGCGCTTCACATCGCCCCAACGAATATCATATGTACGGGGGACGTTGTTGCTTACACTGGCGACCGCGCCCAAACGACAAATTTAATTATGCCATTTGTATAACTAAAACTTTAGACATTACACTCTTATAACTTAAATGCTTAGGCCCTATTTATTTTAATCTGCATTACTAATATTACAACCTTGAAAAAAAGAGATTATTTTGTATACGATTACTTGTACAGATTTCTCAAGCTAAACGCATGTAACGAAAGTAAATAGAAATGCCTGATCTCCAAACATACAGCGAAATAACTAACGACATCTCTGTTTCAGTAAGCCCAGAATATCTAGATCAACAATCAGAACCATCTGACGACCATTTCACGTGGGCTTACCATGTGCACATTGAAAACACGGGGAGCAAAACCATCCAAGTTCTGACCCGGCATTGGAAAATAACGGACATAAAAGGCGTATCACACGAGATTGTTGGAGATGGCTTAATTGGCCAACAGCCCATTCTCAAGCCCGGCGAGTTTTTTAAATATTCCAGCGGCACCCCCTTATCGACCTCGTCCGGGTTTATGTCTGGTACTTTATTACTTATCGCAAACGACGGAGAACTTTTTAGAGCCGTTGTCCCCTCCTTTTCATTAGACAGTACCCAACAAATTCGAGCGCTACATTAATACATAGTCGTTTTGAAGACGGTTGAAGTCTTGAAGACAACCCTATAAAACACCATCTCTATCGATGATCCGTGCTTGTAAGGAATTGGAAAGTGAACAAACCCATACCCCCAATTGATAAACATAAACCCACCCGCGCCGAGGCCGAAGCCGCCATACGCACCTTGATCCAATGGGCTGGCGATGATCCGGACCGGGAAGGGCTTGTTGATACGCCAAGCCGCGTTGTTCGTTCCTATGAAGAGTTCTACCAAGGGTACACAGCCGATCCACGCGCCTTATTAGAACGCACATTTGAAGAAGTGGAAGGGTATGATGAAATCGTATTTTTGCGCGATATTCGCTTTGAATCACATTGCGAGCACCATATGGCTCCAATTATTGGTCGCGCACATGTTGCCTATCTTCCACACCAGCGGGTTGTCGGCATATCAAAACTTGCGCGTTTGATTGATGTTTATTCTAAACGATTACAAATTCAAGAAAAAATGACATCGCAAATTGCTAATACTATAAATGAAATTTTACAACCAAAAGGCACCGCTGTTGTTATTGAAGCATCGCATCAATGCATGACAACCCGCGGTGTCCACAAGGCAGGAGTTTCAATGGTTACCAGCACAATGTTGGGGGCATTTCGTGAAGAACCATCGACCCGCCGGGAATTTTTAGCCATGATTGGTAACCCGGTCCATCGCGAAGCACCTTTTACCTAAGCCTACAATTTGTTAAAAAGAAAATAGCTTTTACAGGGCATCCTGTTTTGGTGTTAACGCCAAAACACATTTTAATAATTAAGGGACCGCATTTGCGGTAAGATTGCTAATGGATTTTAGGCCCATTGTTTTGGTTAGCGGCACTTTATTGGCTGCTTTAGCAGTGATGATGTGCATTCCTGCTATTGTCGATTTTGTTGACGGCCATCCCGATTGGGAAATTTTTAGCATTTGCGCCAGCCTAACCCTATTTGTTGGCGTTGGAATGGCTTTGACCAGCCGCTCTGATGTATCAAAGCTCAATATTCGCCAAGCTTTTGTTATGACAACTTTGTCATGGGTGTTCCTTGCTATTTTTGCATCTCTCCCCTTTCATTTCTCAACAGTTAATCTGAGTTATACAGACTCGCTTTTTGAGGCCATGTCCGGCTTAACAACCACTGGATCAACCGTCATCACAGGATTAGATCAAGCCCCATCCGGCATATTATTATGGCGGGCCATGCTGCAATGGCTGGGCGGCATCGGAATTATTGTCATGGCCGTTTCCGTATTGCCGATGCTCAAGGTTGGTGGCATGCAATTGTTCCGTATGGAAAGTTCTGATCAATCTGATAAGGCTTTGCCCCGCACCGCACAAATAGCAACGGCAATTTCAGTAATTTATTTGTTGCTTACTTGTGTATGGACGGCGGCATACTGGTTTTTTGGTATGAGTGGTTTTGAAGCCATTGCTCATGCCATGACAACCATTGCAACAGGTGGTTTTTCAACTTCAGACGGATCTATCGGTCATTTTAATAGCGCTGCGATTGATGCTATTGCAACTTTAGGAATGATCTTGGGGGCCTTACCCTTTTTACTTTTCCTCAAAACAGTCCAAGGCGATTACAAAGCTCTGTTCTCAGACAGCCAAGTTCAATGGTTTTTGACTACCGTTTTGGCAATTGTATTGCTGGCAGCCAGCTGGTTATGGTTATCCAATCACATTCATCCCCTTCAAGCGCTGCAATTAGCGTCGTTTAATATTGTCTCGATTATCACTGGAACAGGATACGCAACAGACGATTACAGCAAATGGGGGAGCTTCGCCAATCCGTTATTCTTTGTGGTTATGTTCATTGGTGGCTGTGCGGGATCGACCACGTGTGGGATTAAGGTTTTTCGGTTTCAGGTGCTCTACGCCTCCGCTCGCACCCAGATCCACCATTTGCTCCAGCCCAGTGGCGTATTCATTCCCTATTATAACCGCCGCCCGATTTCAGATGAAGTTATCGTTTCCGTCCTCAGTTTTTTCTTCATGTGGTTTTTGACGTTTACCATCCTTGCTTTAGCGCTTGGACTTTTAGGGTTAGATTTCTTAACAGCACTTTCGTGCGCGGCAACATCGATAGCGAACGTTGGCCCAGCACTTGGTCCCATTGCAGGACCAAGCAGCACCTTCCAAACCTTACCAGATGCGGCAAAATGGTTAATGACCGGCGGCATGCTTTTGGGAAGGCTTGAGCTCTTTACAGTAATTGTCTTATTCAGCCGGACGTTTTGGCGCGGCTAATGGGCACAACCGGTTGTATCTTTACTATTTTTTATCACCACTCCTTCTTTTTCGATTAAATGTGTTCAGAAAAACCGAAAAAAAACGACAACCTCTTGATCTAAAGAGCGGTTCCCCCCTACTATCTGTGTAAGAAAAATTCACTATAAAGTTGAGGGGTGATTTTCCTCAAGCCTTAGCTTGTTTGGATATGTATTTACCTAGAATAACTACATACAGTTTTACATGGGATTAACATAAAGGATGCCCGCACATGAAACAGTTTAAAATCCTATCATTTAGCGCAGTCGGACTGCTGATGTTGTCGGGCTGCTCGTCGTTCGTTGACACGGACACCGTGTCGATGATGGCACCAACGGGCAATGCATTTCAAAATGCTTTGCACCAAGAATACGTTGACTTAGCTGTTGCTGAGAAAAAAGAAGATGATGGTGATGACACTATTTACTTCATCGCTAAAGCGAAAGCCGCTGCGATGGCCGAAGGCGTTGGACCACAGCCACTTGAAGAACGCCTACTTCCAGAAGCGGCTAAAGGTGATTTAGCCAAAGCCCGCTTACAGCTTGTAAATAAGTTATGGAAGGGTGCTACGGAAGTAACACCTGCAGCAGCAGCACGTGCACAAGCTATGTTTGATTGCTGGATGCAAGAACAAGAAGAAGCCAATCAGCCTGCCCACATCGCAGCGTGCCGGACTGAATTTGAAAAAGCATATGCGCTTCTTGGTACACCCGCACCAAAAATGGCGAAAACGGCTGTCAAAGCTAAAAAGCTACCTTTCCCGTTCCACGTTTATTTCGCATCGGATAGTACAGATTTAGATGGCACTGCGATGATGGTTATCAAGCAAGCCTTTTCTGATTTCCGTCAACACAAGCCAAGTTCTGTTGATGTTTCCGGTCATGCCGATACGGTTGGAAATGCCAAATATAATGCAGGCCTTGCACGTCACCGAGCGGTTACAGTTCGTAATGAGCTGATCAAATTGGGTATTACCCGTAAACAAGCCATTCGTAAATCCTACGGCGAAGAGAAACCTGCTGTTAAAACAGGCGACAACGTGGACGAAGAGTATAACCGTGTTGTGAAGATTACCTTCAAACGGTAATTCTTAGGATACATAATAAAAAACCCGGGAAGCTTCTGCTTCCCGGGTTTTTTATACCTAATTTTTACAAAATTTAACGCAACCACCCGGCTAAGTATTGGCGTATATTAGCCTCCATCTCGCGATTGAAATCTTCCATAGCTTTTTCCGTCGTCTCGAACCAACGCTTATCGCGGTGATTTAATGAAATATCCTCGCGGGTTGTTATCGACCGATCTACTTTAGCGGCAGAAAATCCAACTTTTTTACCGGCCCCATCAATCAATTCCAAAGCCACATCAATATTCATATCATAACGGTTAGATTGCTGTTTGGTGAACGCCCCTTTGAAGCTTTTATCCAACTTCAAATCATGTTCACGTACGCTTGCTTGATTAATGACAATGCGCAACGTACCACTGCCCGCATTCCCAACAGGCTTCAAACGCTCAATCGCCCACGTCCGGATCGCATTAGCAGGGGATGTCGGGAACTGATCCTCTATATATGCCCAATCATTTGGTGCTTTATACAGATTGTTAATTTCAACCGTTTCAACATCAAACTTTATTGGTGCCAAATGCGAAAACGTTAATTTTGGCAAAACTTGCGTCGGCGCTGGTGTTGAACATGCCACTAATGCCAAGAATGATGCAACGGCAACGGTAGTAAAAATTGTGTGCTTTTTCACGAAATACCTCTTTCAAACAAAACCAAGGGCAGAATCCTAAACAAACAAATTTGCCACGTCTTCCTTAGCAAATCGATAATCTGTTTTACAAAACTCACAAGTCACCGTTACCGCACCATCTTCTGACATGTCTTCAATTTCATCCCGCGGAAACGAAGACAAAGTCGAGCTGACTTTTTCATAGGAACACCGACACGTATGCTGCACTGGTTTTTGAGCATACACACGCACTCCATCTTCATGGTACAGACGGTATAAGACCTGAGAAACACTCAGTTCTTCGCTTAGAAGCTCTTCGGCTTTAATACTGCTCATTAGTGCAACGGCCCGGTGCCATGCCTCATCCTCATCATCACGGGCGATACTTTCTTCATCTTCACCTGGCATCCGCTGGATCATCAATGCGGCTGCGCGTGGCATTTCATCAGCCTCAATTTCGGAAACAACAATAATTGCTGTTTCCAATTGTTCTGAATTTCTAAAATAAGCTTGTGCACAATCAGAAATCGAACTACCTGTTAATTCAACAATACCCTGATACCGTTCCGTATCTTGGCCTTGGTCAATGGTCAACGCCAGATGCCCCGCCCCCAAAAACTTTGGAACCATGCTACCCGACCGGACACTCGCTAATTCAACGGCTTCAGCGTCAAAGCGCGCGTACCCCCGCATATCCCCATCACTGGTGATATCGGACATAAGCAAATTAACGGGCCCATCGCTTTGCGTTTGTAGAGTAAAAATACCGTCAAACTTTATAATTCCAGACAGACTTGCCGTTAGCGCCATGGCTTCAGCTAGTAAACTGGCGACTTCGACCGGGTAGTTCTGCCGTGCGAAGGCAGATGCAAGTGCTCCATCCAAGCGGACAATGCGGCCCATCAACCCTAAATCTTCAATTTGAAATGGTTGAATAAAATCGCCAAATTCTGACATGACACCGTTACCTAGATCTGTTGGCACGCGGATTCTCCTTTGTTCGATAATGGTATCCAAACTGCGTCTGAAATCCAGACGCTTGATAAAACTTTTGTGCGGTCGGGTTATCCTGCTCGACCTGCAAATACAACCGTTTTGCGTCTTTCGCCCAAGCCCAATCGGCTAAAGCACCTAAAATGCGCCGCGCATAGCCCTGACGGCGATGTGATTTTAGAGTATGCATGCAAAAAACACCGCTCCAGCCCAGCTCGCGCACCCCAAGCCCAATGGCAACGGGACCACTTTGATCACTTATTTGCGCCAAAATATGATCGCTCTTAATCCGCTTTATTAAATCCGACTTCAGGGCAATTTCTTGCTCCTCGTCGATGCCCTCCATATAAGCGGACATCCAACTTTGCGACGGAGCTTCAATTAACTCAACACCATCAACTGGGCCTGTGCTTTGCATCACAACATCAGTATCAGCCCACTGCACCCACGTTGGCGCATCAACAAAGTAATCCTGACTGGCTAAAAGTTGATCTAAATTACCCGGCACAGAAGCCGGAGAAACCATGAACCGCGATGGCAAATTGCGCGTGTTATAAAAACGCTCAACTGTGTTTATGTGATCCGAAAAATCCTCAGCCTCAACCCCAAAGATCGGCAACACAGAGTTCGCCCGTCGGTTAGAGACCCCCGGTGAATAACGCAATTGCCATCCGCCCAAAGCTGTCGACATTGTTGGAGGCCAAGCGTTAGCCATACAGGCCTCGACAATGCGCACATCTTCAATTGCAACAGATAAATCTGTGGCCAAAACCGAACCCGGAGATATTATTGGAGGCACCAACTCAAGATGCCTTTTTGAGCATGTAAGCGGTTTTCAGCTTCATCCCAAATAACAGATTGATCGCCATCGATCACTTCTTCGGTTACTTCCTCGCCACGGTGGGCGGGCAAGCAATGCATAAACAACGCATCCGAAGCAGCATGGGCCATCAACGCCGCATCGACACGGAACGGCAGTAAAACCTGCATGCGTCTTCCTGCATCTTTATCGCCCATCGAAACCCACGTATCCGTGGTCACCAAATCTACACCTGCAACCGCTTCTTGTGCTGTATCTGCCAACACAATATCGCCACCTTTTTCTTTTGCCCATGCCACTACACCGGCATCGGGCTGCAAGCTATCAGGGCAACCTAACTTAAGGGTAAAGCCAAATTGTACGGCCGCATGAATCCAACTTGTGGTGACGTTATTCCCATCACCCACCCAAGCAACCGTACGACCTGCTATCGATCCGCGGTGCTCTTGGAAGGTCATGATATCAGCCATGATTTGGCACGGATGCGAATCATCGGTCAACCCATTGATCACAGGTATTGAGGCATAATCTGCCAGATCTTGAAGCTTTTGTGGGTCATCAGTTCGGATCATGATGGCATCGGCATAGCGTGATAACACACGCGCCGTATCGGCCAACGTTTCACCGCGCCCTAATTGTGATTCTTGATCACCCATGACAACGGTCATGCCGCCCATTTGTTGGAAGCCAACTTGGAAAGAAACACGCGTTCGGGTTGAGGGCTTTTCGAAAATCATGACAAGCGTACGACCCGCCATAGGGTGGTCCAATTTTCCCGCGATTAAAGCCGTCTTCATAGACGTAGACCGATCCATAATATCGCTCAGAACGGATAAATCGTGATGATTGATATCTAAGAAATGTTTAAGGCCGCTCATCCACCAACGCCTTGTGCAATCAATTGATCACATGTTTTTTCCATGATCGTCATGGCTTCATTTACATGCTCTTCGGTGATAGTTAACGGCGGAATCATACGGATCACGTTGTCACCGCCGGGAACGATAAGCATTCCGTTTTCTATTGCTTTTATAACGATGTCATTGTTTACAATGCCGTCCTTACACTTAAGGCCCAAATGCATGCCAATGCCCCGCGCTTCATCAAATAAAATTGGGTATTTGACTGATAATGCGGTCATGCCATCATGAAGCTTTTTGCCAGTGGTCATGACGTTTTCCATAAATCCATCAGCCAAAACAACATCTAAAACCGCGTTCGCAACGGCCATCGCTAATGGGTTCCCGCCAAAGGTTGAACCATGCGTGCCCGGTGTCATTGCTGCAGAAACTTTTGCCGTAGCCAGCGTCGCCCCAACTGGGAATCCACCACCCAAACCTTTTGCCAAAGCCATAACGTCAGGCTTAACGCCAGACCAGTCATAAGCGAAAAGTTTTCCGGTCCGCCCAACGCCAGTTTGAACTTCATCGGCCATCAGCAACAAACCAAGCTCGTCAGCCAAATCACGAAGCGCTTTTACGTAATCCAAATCCATAACCCGAATGCCTCCTTCGCCTTGAACGGGCTCGAACATGATTGCTGCTGTCTCAGGCGTAATCGCTGCGCGCATTTCATTCAAATTACCAAACGCAACTTGATCAAAACCGTCGACAACAGGGCCAAAGCCGTTCAAATGTTTTTCTTGCTTACCAGCAGCAAGCATTGCCAAAGATCGGCCGTGGAAAGCCCCTTCAATACTAATGACCCGATACCGTTCAGGGTGATCGTTTTCAAATTGATATTTCCGGGCAATTTTAGCCATCATCTCAACGGCTTCATTACCTGAATTATTGAAGAATACGGCGTCAGCAAAGCTGTTAGCGGTCAATCGGTCGGCCAAACGTTGCTGGTCCGGTATATGATACAGGTTAGAGCAGTGCCAAAAAACTTCAGCTTGTTTTTTCAAAGCTTCAACCAAATGCGGGTGGCAATGGCCGACTGAATTGACAGCGATGCCAGAGCCAAAATCGAGATATCGTCGGCCATCAGTATCAAACAAGTAGGAGCCCTCTCCTTTTTCGAAGGTGACATTGTACCGTCCGTATGTTTGCATAACTGAAGTATTCACAGGATTTTCCTTTTTCTATCCTGGGGGGCAGAGCAATATTGCTCTGAAGTATAGTGTGAAATCCGCGAATTATGTTCAAGGAATGGAGAATTGTCAACTGATACCAAAGCCTATCAATAGTGCCTTTGGTGTGGCCATTCAGTTCGCTTAGGCTTTGAGTTTATATCCGCTGGAAAACATCCAAGTAACAATACCCCAAAGCACAATATTAATGCCAACCATCACCAAAACCCCGACCATTAAATTGCTGTCGGCGCGGTCAATAAAGCCATATCGAAAGCCATCAATCATATAAAAAAACGGGTTGAACTTAGCGAAAACTTGGGCCACTTCAGGCAACCGCTCAATCGAATAGAACGTGCCTGACAGAAAGCTTAAAGGAGTAATAATGAAATTCGTTACTGCCGCAATATGATCAAATTTTTCAGACCAAATTCCGCCCATCATGCCTAATAAGCTAAGCATTAACGACGCCATGGCGGCATGAAAGACAATATAAATTATATGATGAACAGAGCTGCCAACAACCAAAGTCATGGCAACGCCAACCGCAAAACCAACAATGATGCCCCGCGTGGCTCCCCCTAATGCGATGCCGAGTGTTAATTCGTGCGCTGTAAACGGAGGCATCAGTGTATCGACAATATTGCCTTGTATTTTGGCGACCATCAACGACGACGACGTATGGGTAAAAGCACTTTGTGCAATCGTCATCATAATCAGGCCCGGTGCCAAAAACTCAATAAACGGAATGCCACCAATCACCCGCGTTGCCCCGCCCAGTGCCAAGGCAAAGACCGACAAGAACAAAAGCGACGTGACCATTGGAGCCAATAGAGTTTGCGTGTAAACCTTTAAAAAGCGGCGAATTTCGCGCTTATATAAGGTCCAAAGGCCAATCCAATTTGCATCATTTTCGTACATAACAGGCTCTGAAGTGTTTATAATGAAAGCTTATATAACCGGGAAGGGCTTGGCTGACCAGAGGCCGCGTGACAAACTTTATATATGTATGAGAAATCTAAACCCGCCAAATCAAAAACACCGCGCAAAATAACAGAACACTCGCTCCGCAACGTAGCGCTTCACTATTTGCAGCGCTATGCCTCATCAAAAGAGAACCTAAAGCGTGTCCTAAAACGCCGGGTTATGCGATCGGCTCAGTTTCATGTTGATTTAGATACGGAAGAGGCCTCACAATGGATAGAATCCCTTGTTGAGCAGTTAGCCCAAACAGGTCTGGTTGATGATCGAACATATGCAGAAGGACGCGTGCGGGCGTTATTTAGGCGCGGCGTCTCGCCCAATGGCATTTCCCAACGGCTTAATCAAAAAGGCGTCGATGCGGCCCTTATTCAAGAGGTTATTGCTGAACTGTACAGAGAAACTTCGGACCCCAATTTGATGGCGGCCATAAAGTTGGTGAAACGCCGCCGGTTAGGCCCTTATCGTCTGCCTGAAAAACGCGAAGAACGCCGGGATAAAGATTTAGCCGCGGTTGCCCGCGCTGGATTTGACTTTCAAACGGCGCGGAAAGTCATTTACGCCCAATCCACCGAAGAGCTGGATGAAATGGTTAGCTCTGATTAACCAAATAACGCTGCATCACGCGCTGGCTATCTGGATCATTGAGAAGCTGGCTGAGGCCAAAATGCAGCGGATCGGGCCAATCGTCGTAGTCGAACCAGCCAAATTGCTGCATTTCCCAATTTAACACCGGTTCGAACTCTTGGCCAATAACAACAAGAAAATTACTATACCGAAATCCGGATTCGTGCTCGAACACATAAAGCGGTAAAATATCTTTCGCCTCGCTTTCAAATTCAGCTTCTTCCTGAAGCTCCCGAACAACAGCATCAAGAGCGGTCTCGCCCGCATCAATAGCGCCGCCCCATGTTCCCCATGTGCCGGGTTGCAACGTTCCTTCAGCCCGGTGTGCGATCAAAAACCGACCCGTATCCTCAGAAACGACCAATGCCCCTGCTGCCGCACGGCCCCAGAACCCCGTCTCCATCATTGCTTTTTTATGGTCGTTCATTCGCGTTTTCGCACCTTGTAAATGTATCGTTTCCTAATATGCCTTGAATGCGCCCCAAATCCAATCCCTTACACGACCAGCATCAACGGGTTCGATTTGTGCCAAAGGATGGCCTATTACAAGCTTTAACACTCAATTCAAAAGCAACCGTTTCCACCCATCAGGTAATTGGGTGCGATGTGCATCCTTAGGCACAACGTGGACCAAGGACTGAATTTCCCATGCATATTTGCATTCCTAATTATATTTCTGATGACAAGCGCCACCGTCACTTTTGTTGCCAAAAAACCATCCGTTTTTCAGCTCACCTCAGGTGAATATCAGCCCTACACGTCTGAAACACTACACCATTATGGCATCGACAATCGAATTGTTATGGCAGCGTTTAAGAGCGTTAGCGTTGAAGTTAAAACTGAGTTTTACCCATGGGCCAGGGCCTTAAAATGGGCAAAGCGTACAGATCGT
>JAPKAX010000078.1 GCA_028825025.1 Rhodospirillales bacterium
GAGTTTGTTAATCTCCACATATTCCCTTAAAAAGTCCAATATTCATCCACATCTTTATGAAGTGGTATTTGTATCAAAGGCACCTTATTGAATTTATAGCTAGCGATTTGGAACGGAGTAATGGGTTTACTATGAATAATCAAATTTTAGACGTTTTTCTTACCAAACGATCTGCCAAGGTAATGGAAAGCATTCAAGAAGAAATCTATAAAGAAGTCAGGGAGGGCATTTGCGAATACTTTGGCATAGGGGACATAACAGAACTAAATGAAGATCAGATAGATCAAGTAATAAATGCTCAAGAAACCCGAGATCGTGGTTTTCTCAAATTGGGTTACAACATGGTGTTAAAACACCTAAAAACGAAAGGTCTTAAGTCATAGAAAGTAACGAACAATCAATAACGTGCCACTTTTGTTTTGAACCATTTGAAGTTGATCTGGGAATTGACCAAACGTTTAGTGGTCATAATACCGAAATTTATGACTGTGTCGTATGCTGTAACCCGAACAAGATAGACTACGAAGTTTCTGATGGTGAAGTTATCACTCTAACTGTTGGAGATGGAAACGAATAAGCGTCCAGAAACAGATACCCAGAATGAGTGTTACTTAAGCAGCGGCATGCGTATCAGCGGTGCGCTGTTTTAAATCACGCAAAGCCGCGAGCTCTATGGCCGTTGGAGCCGCGGTTTCAATAATATTTCTGGCAAATGCTAAGGGCCACCCAGTTGCTTCAATAACTTGTTCACGTGTGACGCCAGGATGCAAAGAAACGACCTCAAATTCGCAACTATCTGGATTTGGCAACATGACACATAAATCAGTGACCAAGCGGGTCGGGCCTTTTGTTGTAATCCCTAGCCGCCCGCGGTGGCCCGGACCGTCACCATGACCAATTGAAGTAAAAAAGTCTAATTTATCAACGAAGGCACGTTTGGAGTGCTTTAGGGTAATAAAAATTTCACCGCATGATGTAGCAATTTCAGGGGCCCCGCCGCCGCCGGGCAAACGGGTTGTGGGGTTATGGTAATCGCCAATAACGGTGGTGTTGATATTGCCAAACCGATCGAGTTGAGCGGCGCTTAAAAAACCAACCGTGATCCGCCCGCCTTGGAGCCAGTATCTGAACATTTCTGGAACCGATACGTTAGCAACGGCGGTTTCACATAATTCTCCATCGCCAATGGAAAGGGGTAAAACATTGGGTTTTGTGCCAATTGTTCCTGATTCGTAAATGAGTGTGATCTCAGGTGCATGGGTTAAACGCGCCAGATTGCAGGCTTCTGAAGGAAGGCCAATCCCAACGAAACAGACATCTGTGTTTTTTAAGGCCCGCGCAGCGGTTACCGTCATGATTTCTGCTAAAGTGATGTTGGTCATTTTGCGGGTCCTTTTCTTACATGGACTTCAAAGGCTTGTGGACCAGATTTCATTACATTCTCGTCCATCCATCCAAGGAATACGTCGCGGTTGCGGGAAATTCGATCCCAATCTTTATAAAAACCATTATCGCGTGAATAATAACCGTGTGCGTATGACGGATGTGCTCCACCCGCAACCACAACAACAGCGTTGATTGTCCAGCTGGGTAAAACAACCGCGTTGGGCGATATGTCGCCAAAATCATCTACGATTTCTTCAACCGTGACGACTGCGCGCTTGGCACCAAGAACCGCTTCTTTTTGGACCCCGATAATCCCTTCCAGTAATACATCGCCGTTTTTATTGGCGCGTTGGGCATGGATAATTGCAACATCTGCATTAAGTGCCGGGACAGCGGCTAATTTTTCACCGGTGAACGGGCACTCTATGGATTTAATGTTTGGATTAACTCCAGTCAAGCCAGCTCCTCGGTAGCCGCGAAAAACAGCGCAGGGTAACCCCGCTGCACCCGCTTCATAAGCATTGGCCATGGCGGCATGGGAATGCTCTTCAATTTCCAATGCGCGCGGCCATTGGTTTTCAACGGCATCGCGGAACCGCAATAACAGTCCAACACCGGGGTTGCCTGCGTAGGAGAAAATCAACTTTTTAACCCGGCCCATGCCAATGAACTGATCATAAATCATATCAGGCGTCATTCGCGATAAGGTTAAGTCTTTATATCCTTGGCGGATAACTTCATGCGCTGCTGCATGGGGAATTAAATGCGTAAAGCCTTCCATGACAAGAAAATCGCCATCATTGACGTTTTCTCGGATGGCGGTCTCAAGCTCCATAATTTTAGCCATTTAGTGGTTGTCCTAAATAAGTAACAGAATGTATTTTACTTAACTTTTATCGACAAGTAGCCTGTTGTGAAATAGATATTTTACATATGTATTTATGGGGCAAATTACCGATGATAACACGGCATTTTCAACAAGCTGCAATGCTGTGGGCTATCTTTGGTGGAATTGTCCTTCTTTTGATTGTTGCTTTAACGACAGCCAATGTCGGGGCCTTTGCCATTGATCGTGCGGCTCGATCTTTTGGCACAACGTTTTCAGCTCTACCTGGATATGAAGATTTCGTTCGTTTGGCGATCAGCTGCGCGGCCCTGATGTTTTTCCCGTACTGCCAGCTCATGCGCGGCCATGTTGTTGTTGATGTTTTGTCCGCGTGGATGAGTGATAAAACACAACATGCCTTAGATATATTTTCACTCATCCTGACAGTGCTTTTGGCACTGTTTCTGGCCTACTGGATGCTTTTTGGGATGCTGGAAACACAGGCTGATGCGGTTGTATCTCGGGTTTTAGGATGGCCAGAATGGCCGTTTTATATTCCCGGAATTGTTTCTTTGGTATTGTGGGCGTTGATTGCATTGGCACAAATTTTTGGCTTAAAAAGTAAAACCAATGATTGAAATTGAACTGATTGGTGTTTTGGGCTTGACCGGGTTGTTTTCCTTGTTGCTTCTTCGGGTGCCCGTTGGCCTTGCTATGGTACTGATTGGCATTGGTGGAAATTTTGCCCTGAGCTTGGCAGTCCCTTATTTAAGATTTGAGCCTTATATTAAGCAGTTCAAAACGTTACTTTGGAACGTTGTCGCCAATTATGACCTATCCGTTGTGCCGTTATTTATTTTAATGGGCTTTTTAGCATCACACTCTAATTTAAGCCGGGATTTGTTTCAAGGCGTCAACGCTTTGGTTGGTCGTTTCAAAGGCGGCGTTGCGATGGCGGCTGTTGGGGCGTGCGCGGGGTTTGGGGCGGTGTGTGGATCATCGTTAGCAACATCATCGACCATGGGCCGAGTCGCACTCCCTGAATTACGCCGCCTGAATTACGCGCCAAGCTTAGCTACCGGCGCTTTAGCTGCAGGGGGAACGCTAGGCATCTTGATTCCCCCATCCGTCGCCCTTGTGATCTATGCGATACTTGTTGAAGCGTCTATTATTGAAATGTTTCAAGCCGCTATTGTGCCGGGTATAATGGCCGTTGCTGGTTTCATTATGGTGATCGCAATTATTGTTCGCATTAATCCAGATGCGGGTCCGCAACCGGAACCGATGAAGGGGGTTGAACGCAGCCGCGCGATTAAGCGCTTAATACCAGTATTGTTGATCTTTGGTGGAATAATTGCGGGCCTTAGTATGGGTGTTTTTACACCAACCCCTGCGGCGGGTGTTGGCGTGTTTGTAATTCTTTGCTACGGATTGATGCTGCGGTACTGGGGCGATGGTTTAACGCTCAGTGGCATTAAAAAGTCACTGCTTGATACGGCGGTCACCAGTGGGATGATTTATTTCATTTTATTTGGGGCTGAAATTATTAAAAGCTTTTTCACCCGAGCCGGATTACCCGCCACCTTGGCAAATTGGTCAGGGGCCAGTGGAATGGATCCGTGGCTCGTTCTGATTTGCATGTTGATCCTGTTAATCATTCTGGGATGTTTTATGGAATCACTGTCGATGATTCTTGTTGTCGTCCCTTTTTTCTGGCCTGTGCTGATTATTTTAAACGGGGGCGATTACGTGATGGCGGCGGATGCTGCCTTTGGGATGAATACAGAACAGTTAAAAGTTTGGTTTGGAATTTTGGCCTTGGTCGTTGTCGAACTGGGGTTAATTACGCCGCCCCTAGGCCTGAATGTTTTTATCATTAGCTCTCTGGCAAAAGACGTGCCTATGAAAACGATATTTAAGGGCGTCATGCCTTTCTTTTCTGTCGAGATAGTTCGCATTGGGTTTATTCTGGCTTTCCCCACACTCACACTCTTTCTGCCTAAATTCTTATCCGGGTAATCGTTAAGAATCATAAGTTAGGCCCAATGGAAAACTCAGAGTGCCTTTAAGTAATCTGTAACGCCCTCAGGATGCATGATAGCTGGGGTGCAGATTTATCAATTTCAACCCAGCCCCCAGATTTCCATACCGTTTCTATTGCCTAGATTACATTCTTGCGCGTCATTACCTACGAACAGAATTTTCAGTCTGAAAAGGTCGCGTCAATCGCTTGTGAATTTATGATTATCCATAATTGGTAGATTGAACCTGACACTAAAAGTTGAGCCCTTTCCCAATGCGCTTTCAACCTGAGTTCCCCCACCCATTAACGTAGTTAAGCGCTTGTATATTGTCAGCCCAAGTCCAGTTCCACCAAAGCGGTGGGTCGTTGAGCTTTCGGCTTGAGAAAATTCTTCGAACAGGTTAAATAACAGCCACAGCTCGGTTGTGATTGCTTTAATGCAAACCTTAAAGACGGCCATGGACCCAAAGGGCTTGCTGGGTGCGGATCGGGTATTTGAGATAAAAAGGCAAACCGACTTTCAGTTTGGCTGGTCATCAAACAAAATAATTAAGAGGGGTTAAGCCCCGTGTCTGGAGACTTTATGGAGAAACGACAGCTTGGCAGCGCAGGGCCATGGGTATCTGCTATTGGAATTGGCGCACTGTCTTTTAGCGATTTTTATGGTCCATCAGATACAGAGATATCTCATACGATTTTAACAACGGCGCTAGACTTAGGTATTGATCATCTTGATACATCTAATGTTTATGGTGGGGGCATTTCAGAAGAACGCATTGGCTTGTTTTTGGCTAAACAAGGGGCAGGGCGAAGCGATTTATTTAAAATCGCCACTAAGGCTAGCATTCGCCGGGCCGAAGACGGCAGCAATGTGTTCGATAATAGCCCAGAGCACTTGACCCAAGAGCTTGATAAATCTTTGAAACGCTTGGGCGTTGACGCGATTGATTTATATTACATGCATCGCCGTGACCCGAAGTATCAGATTGAAGACGTGGTTGAAACGTTGGTTGGGTTTGTTAAGGCCGGTAAAATTAAGCAATTCGGATTTTCTGAAATTGCGCCCACGTCATTAGCGCGGGCCTCTGCAGTTCATCCGGTTGGGGCGGTGCAATCAGAATATTCGCTTTCAACGCGGTCTCCTGAATTGGGCTTGGTTCAAAAAACTACCGAAGTGGGCGCGGCGTTGGTTGCTTTTTGTCCCGTTGGCCGTAGCCTGCTGACTGATACCCCACATGACCGAGAAAAAGCCGAAACCATGGCGTTTCTTAACAATAATCCACGGTTTATGGAACCCAACTTGAGCCTAAATGTTGAGGCAACCAATCCGTTCCGAAGTTTGGCATCGGACATGGGGGTGGCGACGGCATCATTGGCAATTGCATGGCTTTTACATCAGGGGTCACACATTATTCCAATACCCGGAACGCGATCTACTGAGCACTTAAAGGAACTCGCTAAGGGAGTCGACCTTAAATTAAGTGCATCGGATCTGACAGCGATTGATAAAGTATTGCCGCTGGGTTGGGCCCATGGCGATCGATATTCAGTTTCACAATGGAACGGGCCCGAGCGGTTTTGCTAAGTGCTCGGTGTTTTATGAGATGCAAAAGGAATATTGAAGGTAAAGCAGGCACCGCCATCGGGGCTGCGTTCTGCCCAAATTTTACTGACAAAGAACGAAATCATTTGGCGGCAAATGGTTAATTCCAATTCGTTCCTCATTGGCATTTTATCTGAACGGGTGCGGGCATTTATCCATATAATGCCGTGTGGGTGCTTACAGAATTTGATCTCGTTCGAGACTAAATTGACAATGACATGTATCAATTGATCGCGATCAGCGGGGACTTCAGGAAGTACTGACACTGAATTAACAATTAATTAGATGTGTTTTTCTTTGATCAAGCCTTCAGCTGCCGCCAGCCCCTCTTCAATGGTCAATTTAGGATCACACGGCTCATGGCCCAATCCATGCGCCCCGATTCCATTTTTGCTAAATCTAAATTTAATTGATCAGCTTGGTTAAACGTTGACATTCTTTTGTGATAATGCCCAAAAATTATTAACGTTATTCGATTGTCGTACCATCGTCTTGATGTAGGATTTCACTAAACGCTTTGATTGATGTAAGGGGGGGTGGAATTCATGTGAGATAGTTGAAAAAACTCGTCTTTTAAATAATCAAACGCCTTGAGCTGGGTATTGGCCCTGTGCAATTGTGAGGAAGTTTCTTCGAGCTCCGTTGATTTAGTATCTAACATTCGACCACCTGTGTGGTCTTGTCAATGATCTTATAAACTTGATTTAAGCTGACGTTTTCACATTTATTCATTGTACCAATAATGACCTGCGCGGTCGCCGATCTGATAGCACCTGATAATAAATTTTCAACATTACCCAACATCTTTTAATCGGCAATTTCATCCCCATCCAAAACACGATTTGAGCTTCTGAGAAAGTTTGGAAGTTTATTTTTTCACGCTCTGTTCTAACAAATCATCCGCCCATATCTTGCAGTGATGTGATGGTAACGGAGCCTTGCCAAAAGTGTTCGTCTGTAGGGCTCTGATTGCCATCAATCACATCGACCCGGCCAGCCATCACTTGAGTAGCATTGGCTGTGAAATTACCTTTGCCGATCAGATGATTTGTTCCGATGGATTAAACTTGGAATTCCCAAAACTGACCGTGCCCGTTGGTATTTCGTGTCAAGTGTGTGATCGAGCCCATTGCCCCAACGCGTAGTATCACTGCCGAAAGCGATTGCCTCACTTAGCTAGCGCGGGCGTAACATTTCACCAGGAATTGGAGAGCTATAAAAATAGCAGCTGATGGGGGGGTGATGAAAAGCCGGCCTGCTTATATGTGAAGGAAGCATAAAATGGAGGCGCCTTTCCTCTTTATCCTGTGGTAACAAATGATTACAATCTAAAACCTATATCATCTGGAGAGACCATAAAAATGATCGACTTATATTCTTGGGGAACCCCAAACGGCCGTAAAATTACCATCATGCTTGAAGAGCTTGGCATTGAATACACCATGTATCCCGTCAACATCATGAAGGATGACCAGTTCAAGCCTGAGTTTCTAAAAATCAGCCCAAACAACAAAATCCCAGCCATCGTTGATAGCGACAACGGACAAACGTTGTTTGAATCCGGTGCGATTATGATGTATCTGGCTGAAAAAACAGGAAAGTTTATGCCAACGGAAGGCAAAGCGCGTTGGGCAACCATTGAATGGTTGATGTTCCAAATGGGAGGTGTTGGGCCAATGATGGGTCAAGCGCATCATTTTGTTAAATATAACCCCGATAAAAGCGAATATGCATCGGCGCGTTATTTGTTAGAAACGAAGCGTTTGTATAAAGTTATTGACGAGCGTTTAGCCGACAACGAATGGCTGAACGGTGATAGCTACTCCATCGCCGATATGGCCGTATGGCCGTGGGCCGCGCGTCACGATTGGCAAACGGTTGATTTAAACGACTATTCAAATGTCGCTAAATGGTATACAAAAATCGCCAACCGCCCGGCAACCCAAGCTGGTTGGAACGTGCCAGTAACAGAACAAAAAATCCCAATGCCATAAGGTTTTTTGCTATTCGATGAAAAAAGTGGCGCTGGATACTCCCAGCGCTGCTTTTTTTGTTTTATGTGGTTGTCGTGATCAGATTGGTTCTGCATAGGACATAATATTTAAATCTGCGGCAACGTCATGCAGCGGGATAAGAGCCTGATATTCTTCTGAATTGAACCAATTCTTTAAGGCATCCATATTAGGAAAGCGAACAACGACGGCTCCTTGATTGCCAGATTTTCCTGTCAAAACTTGGTCGGTTTTACCGCGCATCATAACTTTACCATCAAATGTCGGGAATGTTTGCATTGCTTTAACGCCGTACTCTTGGAATTTTACGGGGCCTTTGACGTTTGCTGTTCCGATGAAAAATACTGACATAACTTATTTCTTTTACTGTTAAATTTGATGAAACCTATTTTATTATAATTTTAATGCACGAGAAAGAACCTGATTATGCCAAGGCCATCCAAATTCAATCGAGAGCAGGTCGTCGAAATAGCCATGCACGTAATTTGGAAAAATGGGTGTGGTGCAAGTTCGGTTAAGGCGTTGTCTTAAACCCTTGGAATTACCCGATCCCGTTTTTATAATGCCTTTGGAAGCCGGGTAGCGCTATTTGTTGAAGTTATCGGCGTCTATTATAATCAGTCACCGGATATCGTTTTGGACTGGGCTACGCCGGATATGCCCGTAAAGAAATTTCTAACAAACCTGTTTCGTGCCGCATTTAAGGTCCGGGGATCTGACCCAAAAAGCTGGGTATGTTTAGTGATCAATAGTATCACTGAATTTTGCGATACGGACGATCAATCGGGCCCAGTATTGGAGCAGGCCGTTCTTAGAAACTGGACCCTGTTTGAACAGCTGCTGAACTGGGTCGTCGTGCAAGGTGTGGTCGATCTAAATTCTGATCTTCACGCGAAAGCGTTGGCTTTGCAAAACCTGCTGATCAGATTGAATGCCATGTGCAAAGTCATTGAAAAAGAAGACGACCTTTGGCTTGCTGCGAAAGTAACACTTATCGGCTTAGAGCTTTATGACGAGTAGGCAGGCACGGCTTAACCCGAAATGCGTTTCCATTCGGCTACCAGTTCAGACGCTATTTTGTGGATTTCGTCTGCAGGGCGGCCAGATTTGTAGAGGTTGGAGCCTAGGCCAGCGCCTGCGGCTCCGGCTTTGTAAAATTCTTCCAAATTCTCCGTCGTCACGCCACCGGTTGGGATAATTTGTGTGCCTTTGGGCAGAACCGCTGAAATGTCTTTCAAGTAGGCGGCTCCCATTCGGGCTGCTGGGAAAACTTTAATGGCGCGGGCACCTGTTTTCATGGCTAGCAAAGCTTCGGTTGGCGTCATGCAGCCAATGACCGGGATTAGGTTGTTGCGAACAGCGCCCTTAATCACGTCGACATCGGTATTGGGTGTAATCACTAATTTAGCGCCAATGGCGGCGAGCTGGTTTGTCTCGGACGCATCCAAAACGGTTCCAGCACCTACCAAAATATCGTCAGCGCAATGGTTGACCAATTGTTTGATGCTGTTGAACGGGTCTGGTGAGTTTAAGGTGACTTCCAATATTTTGAACCCAGCGCTGGTTAGGGCATCGGCGACGGGAATGGCTTCATCAGGCGTGATCCCCCGTAAGACCGCGACTAAGGGCATTTCAGCGACGCATGAATCGAAAATATCCATCATAAAAAAGGGAAGCTCCAGATTGGGGTATGAGACGACTTGAAAACATTGTTCATTGAACGGGCTGCGAAATTCGGCTACCTGAGATACAAATCAGGAAATCAGAGGACACAGGAATGGACATTATAGGTCTCGGTGAGGCAATGGTCGAGTTTAATCAAATGAAGTCTGGCAAAGAATATGCGTCGGGCTTTGGCGGCGACACATCTAATTGTATTGTTGCCGCTGCCCGCCAAGGGGCCAGTGCTGGCTATATTTCAGCCGTTGGGTCTGACTCCTTTGGTGATTTTTTGGTTGGCATGTGGAAAAACGAAGGTGTAGATACGGCAACGGTTCAGCGCAATGCAAATGCCGCCACTGGAATTTATTTTGTTACCCATGGTGTGGATGGACATCAATTCACCTATTACCGTAAAGGTTCCGCCGCCAGTTTAATGACGCCTGCAGATATGCCCACAGACGCGATTAAGTCAGCCAAAATTTTACATATTTCAGCAATCAGCCAAGCGATTAGCGAAAGTGCATGCGATGCCGTATTTGCTGCGATTAAAATTGCAAAAGACGCGGATGTAACGGTTTCTTACGACACCAATTTGCGGTTATCCTTGTGGCCGTTGGACCGGGCGACGGCGATCGTTCAGCGCACAGCCGAACTTAGCGATATCATTCTGCCGGGCCTTGAAGATGTGCAGGCGTTGACCGGATTGGATGACCCAAACGCCATTTGTGACCTGTATTTGGAACTGGGCATTGGTACGGTAGCGTTGACCATGGGCGAACAAGGCGCGTTGATTGCAACATCCAATAAGCGCAAACAGTTAGCGCCGCATTTGATTGATTGTGTCGATGCGACGGGCGCGGGTGATGCCTTTGATGGCGCCTTTTTAGCCCGCATTGCTGCGGGTGATGATGTATTTGATGCAGCCCTTTATGCCAACGCGGCGGCGGCCCTTTCAACAACAGGCTTTGGCGCCATTGCCTCTATACCAAAACCCGGTGACGTGCGCGCATTGATGGCGGTGGCAGATTAAGTTAGGCCAATTCAGCAGGCGATATGATCCGGGTTTCCAAATAATCAAAACAGACTTCCCAACCTGTATTATGGGCAGTACGAATTTCTTTAGATGGGAATAGAGTATGGGATAAGGTGAGTTCCGTGCAGTTTTGTGAAAGTCCAAAATCACTTGCGAGTTGTTAGAGACCGGTGATGTCCACGTAAAACTGATCCGGCTATAACGGTTGATTTCCAGATAAGTTCCAAAAATATGGGCGCCATGGTCAAAAATACTAAACTAAAGAATGCCATCGCCAACGCTGAAGCCACTTCAGTCATCGCATTTCTGAATGTCATCATCATCATGCCAGACCACTCCCTTGCTTTCAGGATTAACTATGACAGGATCAGGTTGATTATTTTGAGGGAGAATATTTGATGACAAAAACGATTGTATTTGATTTGGGTGGTGTGCTGATTGATCACGATCCACGTTATTTGTATAGAAAACTATTGCTCACGTAAAGCGACGTGACCGCTTTTTTGACGGACATTTGTCATCATGATTGGAATGAAATGCAAGACGCTGGGCGCTCTTTAGCTGAGGCCACGGCGGAACGGGTTTCTAAATTACCAGATCATTCGGAACTGATTGAGGCTTATTATGGCCGTTGGGAAGAAATGTCAAACGGTGCGATTGAAGGGACTGTTAAAATTTTTGAAGAGTTGCAGGCTCTTGGGAAACCGATTTATGGATTGTCCAATTTTTCAGCTGAAACTTATGTCACGGCACGTCAACATTATTGTTTTCTGGATTGGTTCGAAGGGATTATTGTTTCGGGTGAAGACAAATTAATCAAACCAGATATTAGGATTTATGAGCTGCTGTTAGATCGTTATGGGCTTAATTTGGAAGACCTGATTTTTATTGATGACCGTAAAGATAACATCGAAGCTGCTCAATCATTGGGCATCACCGGAATTCATTTCACATCACCCGAAAAATTGCGCCAAGAGCTTAATAAACTGAACCGTCTGTAAGTTCCCCCGACGTTGAAAGATAGAGAAGAATACAATGATATGGAAGTTTGGTGTTTTGCTTTTTGTGTGTGTGACTGTTTTATCGATATCGCCGAGTGTAGCCAAAGAAGCGAGCTTCGTTCTTGATCATACACTCAAAGCTTGGGATGAAATTACGTTCGATAACAAAAAGCCTAATCGGTTTGACGTTTGTGGAGCGGGGTGTATTGAAGTTGAAACGGCAGCCAGTGTTTCGATGATAAGCAAACCTGTGTCTATTGATTTAGCGAAGTATCCTATTTTTTCATGGGAATGGGAAATAGATCGCCCAATGGCTATTTCTGATTCGACGGTCAAGGGTAAGGATGACCGATCCGTGGCGGTGTATGTGGCTTTTTTATATGATCCGGACAAAGCCAATTTTTCTGAAAAAATTCACGGGCGGTGATCTAGATTTTTCAAGGATTAGACGCACCGGGCCGGGTTATTTCATATGTGTGGGGTGGTTATGGCAACCCGGCGGATGTGATCGAAAGCCCCTATTATGGCACAGTTAACGCAATGATTATAGTCCGCAATCAGTCGGCTCTAGGTGGCGATTGGGTTGTTGAAAAATAGATTTAGTTGCCGACCACAAATGCATATGTGGTTGCGCTCCAAGCACAGTATCACATGCGTCCATCAGCGCGGACAGCGACGATACCGGCGGGCAAAGACGCACCTTTGTTCGAATATTGAATTTAATGTAAAATAGTTTCTAAAGCGCTGCTTTTGCTGTTTTTAAAATTTCTGCAAAAGCCTCTGTGACACCTGGAACCGTCGCGATGATTTCACAGCCATGGGTCAAGCCATTGCCGGCTTCCGCATCCACCGTATGGGCACCCGCTTCGCGTATAATGGCAATTGCGCCATAACAATCCCATGAATTGATGTGGGGCTCGTAATAGCCAATGTATCTTCCGCAAGCGACGTAAACCAAGCCTAACGCGCCGGAACCCAAACACGTATACATGCCCCCAGCTTCCAAGTGCGCCTTCAAAACGCTGACTATGGATTGGGGCGTAACGCGGGGTGAGTAGCCGATGCAAAAGCGACCATCTTGGATTGATGTTGAGGTATCTGGGGTGATTTTTTTACCGTTTAATTTGGCTCCGTTGCCTTTAAGGGCTGCAAACAGTTCATCATGCGAAGGATCAAAAATAAGTCCAAATTTTAATTCACCATCAACCATAAACGCGATGGAAACGCACCACATGGAGATGCCTTTAACGAACGGGGCGGTGCCGTCGATGGGATCAACAACCCAAATGCCTTGCCCCGGTTGAGGCTCTATGCCACCTGATTCTTCGCCAAAAAAAGCATCTTCAGGATAAGCGTTTTCAACAGCCAACCGAATTAAATCTTCGGTTTCAATATCGGCTTGGCTTGCCATATCTTGCAAACCCTTAGACTCAATATTGAGTTGGCTGAGGTCTTTGAAATAGCCATTGGCATGGGCACCTGCATCGCGGATCACTTGATGAGCAAATTCAAAGCGTTGTTTTAGAGCATTAGAGTTCAAAGAATCAGTCCTTTATCATTAGGCGTGTGGTTAGTTTTATTTTTCTTCACTCTATTATCTACATTTCTTTTCGGGCAAGGGAAACCATGTTTCAAAAAATACACGCTTTGTTGTTTGATTTGGATGGCACTTTAATCGACAC
>JAPKAX010000079.1 GCA_028825025.1 Rhodospirillales bacterium
GCACCTGCCGCACAACCAAAAGCGCCTGTATTGACGGCTCGGGCCAGTGATCTAGCCGCTACTGCGCAACCAACATCCTTACCCTCATTGTCATCAACAGTTGTTTTGGGACAAAATAACTTCCAAGCTCGTTTTGCTCGTCGTTTAGCTGAAATCAAAGCTGAAGCAGCTAAGAGTACTCAATTTGTACAAAGTAGAGCTTTGGTCTCGAACACCAATGTGATTGAAACTGTTGTTGTGTCCTCATCTGGGATCGAATCTGGTTTTGGGAGGCAAGCAACTCAATTAGCGCAAGCCGCTGTTCAAGTTAATCGCCAATTGACATATGTGGCTCAGCCCATGTCACCGTTATCTGCAAATACAGTGCGTGTCGCAACGATCCGGTTCGAGAATGGTTCCGCAAAACTATCAACCCGTGACCGTCAAATTTTAGCTAACGTGATCCGTTTGAAAAAAGAACGTGGGGGCCGCATTCGCGTGGTTGGACATGCATCAAGCCGGACCCGAAACACGGACCCAGTAAAACATAAAATGATTAATTTCCGTGTTTCAGCAGCACGCGCTGACGTGATTGCTAAAACTCTTGTTCGTATGGGCGCTGATCGGGCTCAGTTGCAGATCGATGCTATTTCTGATAGCTCGCCTGAATTTCTAGAAGTTATGCCAACTGGGGAAGCTGGTAACCGCCGAGCGGAAATCTATCTGGAAAGCTAACGCACCTGTAACTTCCCAAACTTCAATAAACCCATTGAAATAAGGCCTAAGGGCCTTATTTCTACTTGTGACACTCTTATCATTCTGGCATTTGAAACTCATGGATCATCAATTTCACAAAGTCAGGCGCTTGCCGCCGTACGTATTCGCAGAAGTTAACGCAATGAAAGCCAGCGCACGTGCTGCAGGCGAAGATATCATTGACTTTGGTATGGGCAATCCGGACCAACCACCGGCCCCGCATATCATAGAAAAACTACGTGAAATCACATTGGACCCAAAGGTTCACCGGTACTCTAATTCGCGTGGAATACCAGGCTTACGTAAAGCTCAATCGTCGTATTATGCACATCGTTTTGGTGTAGATGTTGATCCAGAAACTGAAACCATTGTCACGCTCGGATCAAAAGAGGGTTTAGCTAACTTGTCTTCTGCCATAACTACGCCGGGTGATGTAATTTTGGTCCCCAACCCCAGTTATCCAATTCATCCTTTTGGATTTATTATTGCAGGTGCCGCCGTTCGCAATGTGCCGGTTGGGGCTGGCGAATTTTTTTTTATGGCTATGGAGCGTGCTGTTCAACATAGCGTGCCCAAACCAACGGCATTGGTTTTGAACTTTCCAAACAATCCAACAGCTGAATGTGTGGATTTAGCCTTTTACGAGCGGATTGTTGATTTCTGCCTATTTCATAATATTTATATCTTGTCTGATTTGGCCTATGGCGAAGTTTATTTTGATGGCAACCCACCGCCCTCGATTCTACAAATACGCCGTGCGTGGGATATTGCTGTTGAATTTACGTCACTCAGTAAAACCTACAACATGCCTGGATGGCGTATTGGATTTGCTACGGGGAACAAACGTCTGATTGGGGCCTTAACACGGGTTAAATCATATTTAGATTATGGCGCATTCACCCCCATTCAGGTTGCTGCAACAGCGGCTATGAATGGTGATCAAACCTGTGTCGATGACATGCGGGCTTTATACAAAGAGCGCCGTGATGTTTTGATCTATGGATTGGCAGCAGCGGGTTGGGAAATTCCATCACCAGCGGCAACCATGTTTGCATGGGCGCCAATACCTGATCGATATAAGAATTTGGGGTCTATTGAATTTTCAAAAATGTTACTTGATGGGGCAAAAGTTGCTGTGGCACCGGGGATTGGTTTTGGTGAGCACGGCGATGGGCATGTGCGTATTGGCCTCGTCGAAAACGTTCACAGAACTCGCCAAGCGATCCGAAATATTAAAGCGTTCCTAAGTTCATCAGATGCAGAACCCTCAGCGGAGAATCAATAATGAATACCCCCTTAAAAATTGGGATAGCCGGATTAGGCACTGTTGGTGCGGGTGTCATTAAAATTTTGCAGACCAATGAAGCTCAGATCTCGGCTCGTTCGGGGCGAGATATTATTGTAACTGTTGTATCTGCACGTGATAGAAATAAAGACCGGGGCGTTAATTTAGGTGGCCTTAAATGGTTTGATGATGCCGCTAAATTAGCAGATCAAGATGATGTTGATATTGTCCTTGAATTAATTGGTGGATCTGAAGGGGTTGCTAAGTCGCTAACTGAAAACGCTTTATCGAACGGCAAACACGTTGTTACCGCCAATAAGGCACTGATTGCTCACCATGGCACTGCTTTGGCGATGATCGCTGAGCAAAAGGATGTTTGTTTGGCGTTTGAAGCGGCTGTCGCAGGCGGCATTCCTATTATTAAAGCCTTGCGCGATGGATTGGCGGCTAACAAAATCAAGCGTTTATACGGGATTATGAACGGGACGTGTAACTACATTTTGACAAATATGGCTGAGTCCGGACGTTCTTTTGAAGATGTTTTGGATGAAGCGCAAAAATTGTGTTACGCCGAAACTGACCCAAGCTTTGACGTTGATGGCGTCGATACGGCCCATAAGCTAGCAATTTTAGCCAGTATTGCCTTTGGTACAGAAGTTGATTTCGAGTCTGTTTATACAGAAGGTATTCGCAAAGTTTCCCCTATCGATATTCAATTGGCAGAACGATTGGGCTACGGCATTAAATTGTTGGGCGTTGCCAAACAAACGCAAAATGGAATCGAACAGCGCGTTCATCCGTGCATGGTGCCGATAAATTCACCAATTAATCATGTGTCGGGCGTGTTCAATGGCGTTGTTGTGGATGGTGATTTTGTTGATAGCACGATCTATGAAGGGCGCGGAGCAGGGGCTGGTCCTACGGCTTCTGCTGTAATCGCTGATATCATTGATATTGCCCGTGGATTACGTATACCAGCTTTTGGAGTTCCAGCTGGGTCGCTTGCAAAGCCTCAAACTGTCGCCATGTCTGAGCATTTAGGCCCGTATTATGTGCGTTTGATGGTTGTTGATGCGCCGGGTGTTTTTGCTGAAGTGGCCGGATGTTTGCGGGATCATAATGTGTCAATGGAATCTGTGTTGCAGCAATCTAGGGATTTGGGTGAGCCTGTGCCCGTTGTTATGACGGTTCATGAAACCAAAGAATCGGATATGCTTAACACCTTAAACGATATCGCAAATATTGAAGCCGTTGTTGAATACCCAACAATGATCCGAATTCAAACATTTCAAAACTAATAAGCTCTGAATAGGGTTGGCAATTGCTGTGCTTCGCGTCAACATACACACATGAGTGATTTAACAGTATTAGATCGTAACTTAGCAATGGAGGCCGTTCGCGTAACGGAATCTGCAGCTATTTCTGCGGTTCGGCTGATGGGTGGCGGTGACGAACGCGCAGCGGACCAAGCTGCTGTTGAAGCCATGCATTCAGCCTTAAATTCTATGGCCATGGATGGTGTTATTCGTATAGGCGAAGGATGCCAAGGCGATGCGGACAAATTGTATATGGGCGAGCAGGTTGGCACCGGCGTGGGGCCAAAAGTTGACGTTGCTACTGTTCCTTTAGAAGGGAAAAGCATTGTTGCCCGTGGTGGCCCCAATGCCATGTCGGTCATTGCCATGTCTGAGCAGGGCGGCTTTTTAGAAGTTCCCGAAATTTATATGGAAAAAATTGCCATTGGTCCGGGCTTGCCCGACGGTGTTGTTGACTTAGATTACACACCCAAAAAGAACTTAACCCAATTAGCCGAAGCCAAAAACTGCCAAATTCAAAATTTAGTTGTTTGCCTGCTTGATCGTCCACGCCACACTAAAATGATAGCAGCGATCCGTGAAACCGGTGCCCGTATTCGGATTATTTTGGATGGTGATGTCAGCGGTATTATTCAAGCGGCTGAAATGGGTGGCGGTGCTGATATGTATATGGGCAGCGGTGGTGCATCTCAAGGCGTGTTGGCGGCTGCTGCATTGCGCGGCCTTGGTGGACAAATGCAGGGGCGTTTGATTTTGCGAAGTGCAGATGATGCTGCCGCAGTAAAGGCTATTGGCATCAAAGAGGCTGATTATAAGTATTCGGTTGATGAAATGGCATCGGGAAACGTCACCTTTGCAGCTACTGGTGTGACCTATGGTGCGATGCTCGATGGTGTCAAAACTACACCGAACGGAGCGCTTACCCATTCTATGGTGACCCGCTCGCAAACCGGAACACTTCGATATATAAAAGGCCACCATGACTTTTCAAGGCGCAGTCTCAGTGGCTGACTTGGCCAGTCCGCCTGCATCAAACGGGTATCTTGGGGTTGAAAAATCACTTACGGGTAAGTTTTGGCTGCAACGTCCTTTGGATGAACGCTTAGCCTTAACATTGTCTCAGCGTTTGGGCGTGTCTGAAATTATTGGCCGGGTTTTGGCATCGCGTGACATTGGTTTGGATGATGCCAAAGGCTTTATGGAACCCACATTGCGAGACCATTTACCTAACCCAAGTCTTTTGAAAGATATGGATGTGGCTGCTAAACGTTTAGCCGGCGCCATTATGCAAGATGAACTCATTGGTATTTTTGGTGATTATGACGTCGATGGAGCGACATCGTCGTCCTTGCTTGCACGCATGTTTAAGGCGGTCGGCGGCCGCTCAACCACTTACATTCCCGACCGCATCAAAGAAGGCTATGGGCCAAATGGTCCGGCGTTGTTAGCAATGCGGAAATCTGGTGTCTCGATTGCGGTTACAGTTGATTGTGGAACCATGTCTCACGAACCACTGGATATTGCTAAAAAGGCTGGCTTGGATGTGATTGTTGTTGATCATCATGCCGCCGAATCGGATTTACCCGACGCTGTGGCAATCGTAAACCCCAACCGATTGGATGATGAAAGCGGGCAGGGGCATTTGGCTGCTGTTGGTGTTGCCTTTTTATTGGTCGTCGCACTCAATCGTGTTTTGCGTGAGGCGGGTTGGTATAAAATACGAAAAGAGCCCAATTTAACCCAGTGGCTTGATATTGTCGCTCTTGGAACTGTTTGCGACGTGGTTGCTTTGAAAGGAGCTAATCGCGCTTTTGTTCGTCAAGGCTTGAAGGTGATGGCACAGCGCCAGAATCCAGGATTAAGCGCTTTAGCGGATGTTGCTGGTTTAGATGAGCAACCCGGTAGCTTTCATTTGGGTTTTCTTATGGGGCCAAGGGTAAACGCCGGCGGGCGCATTGGTTTATCTGAATTAGGAACCCGATTGCTAGCCACGGAAGATCCAGCAGAAGCCATGGAAATTGCCCACCGTTTGGATGGTTTTAACGCGGAACGCAAAGAAATTGAAGCTCAAGTACTACAACAAGCGATTGATGCTTTGGAAGCTGAAAATGCGGACCGAACAACAGCCTTTGTTGCCGGTAAAAATTGGCATCCCGGCGTGATAGGTATTGTTGCCAGTCGCTTAAAAGATCGCTTTAACCGCCCGGCCTGTGTGTTGTCGATTGATGGTGATAAAGCCGTTGGATCTGGGCGTTCTGTTGTTGGGGTTGATTTGGGTGCTGCGGTGATTGCAGCCCGGCAATTGGGATTAATTGAAAAAGGTGGCGGCCACCAAATGGCGGCAGGTTTTACCGTACAGCTTGAAAACTTAGGCATTTTTCGGGATTTTTTGGATGAGCGTATTGGTGAACGTATTGCCGAAGCGGGCATTATTCCCACCCTTAAAATCGATGGGGCTTTATCTGCCGGGGGCGTGTCTTTGCATTTAATCCACGAATTGGAAAAGCTACAACCCTATGGCTCAGGTAATGCGGAACCTCGGTTTATCATCCCTAATGCGCGTATAGCATCCGCAGACGTTGCAGGCATGGATCATTTGCGCTTTAGTTTAGATAATCCGGGTGGGTATCAAACACGTGGCATTGCCTTTCGGTGTATGGGATCTCCTTTGGGGGATGCGTTGTTAAACCATAATGGAAAACCGTTTCACTTGGTGGGACGGGTTAAAATTAACAGGTGGCAAGGGCGAAGCTATCCACAGTTTCAATTGGACGACGCTGCACCCGTTTGGTGATTTATAAGATCAATAGGTAAGGGGACTTGCAGATGCTTGATAAGTGGGACCAGAGATTTTTTGATTTAGCCGGATACATTGCTGATTGGTCAAAAGACCCATCAACCAAAGTCGGATCTGTTGTTGTTGATCCAGAAACAAAGCGTATTGTCTCGACTGGATTTAACGGTTTTCCAGCCGGTGTAGAAGATCATGATCATCGCTTAGAAAACCGCGCCATTAAATATGAAATGGTTGTCCACGCTGAACAAAACGCATTGATTTCAGCCGGCCCCCAAGCCAAAGGCTGCACCTTGTATGTAACCCCATTGCCGCCGTGTGCCCGTTGCGCTGTTGTCATTATTCAAGCGGGAATTACACGTGTTATCGGGCCTAAGCCGGATATGTCGCGTGAGCCTTGGGCAACGCAAAGCAAAATAGCCGAAGAAATGTTCTCTGAAGCAGGCGTTAAAGTTGTCTATGCAGAAAACTAAACGGGCCTAACTTAAACGCCGTTTATTTTTCAAAACCTTTTTAACTTCAGGAGCTTCTAAACGACCTGGGTCCATCATGTCTGATCCGACCATAGGGCGAAGATAATCAAGGAATGCAGGCGTTACATAAGTGGCGCAGTCTGAAATGAATTGGTCACCCATAACTTTGGTTTTACCCGCAACATCTTCCAACGGGCTTAGGCGGTATTCAATTTGATACTCACTCGTTCTGTGAATGGTTACAGAACCATCACGTTCTAATTCATTTGCAAATTGCACGCCATGGGTTGCGGCATCGCGGGCTTCGCGTTGATCGACTTCAGACACACACCCTAAAAATGAACGTTGTAAATATCCAAAGGTATCACCGCGAACTCGGTTAATATCGGTTTTCGATTTAATCGCATCCGTCAGCAAATCGGCCAATGCACCAGAGCCTGACAATTGCACATTACCGTGCGCATCTGTTTCCATTTGTTGGGCCAATTGGGCAACAATCAAATTACCATCGGCATCATGAATGCCCTCTGATATGGCAACAACACAGCGGCCTAGTTTGTTATAGATTCGTTGTACATCATCAATAAAGCTATCCATTGAGAACGTGCGTTCTGGCACATAAATCAAATGTGGTCCATCATCTTCAAATTTACGGCCCAAAGCGGCAGCGGCTGTTAAAAAGCCTGCGTGGCGGCCCATAACAACGCCTACGTATACACCCTTCAAGGCGCGGTTATCTAAATTCACTCCAGCAAAAGCGTTAGATACAAATTTAGCAGCAGACGGATAGCCCGGTGTGTGATCATTGATTGTCAAATCGTTATCAATGGTTTTTGGGATATGGATGCAGCGCAATGGGTAACCAACGGTGCGCGCTTCATTCGCCAAAATTCGTAAAGTATCTGACGAATCATTTCCACCAATATAAAAGAACGTTCGGATGTTATGGGCTTTTAGTGTTTTGAATATTTCAGTGCAATAAGTTTCGTCTGGTTTGTCGCGGGTTGAGCCTAAAGCAGAGCAAGGGGTTTGGGCGACAAGCTCTAAATTTTCAACCGTTTCTTGGCTTAAATCCAAAAAATCTTCGTTCACAATGCCTGTAACGCCATGCATTGCTCCATAAACATGCTCAACAGATGCATATTTGCGGGCTTCTAAAACAATGCCGACTAAGGATTGATTGATGACTGCTGTTGGACCGCCGCCTTGAGCGACTAGGATGTTACCTTGAAGCATTATGACCTCTATTTATGACTTATTTGGACGGCAGTATGCTTGCCGACTTTCCGCAATACTATTTATGTGGTCCGGGTATTAAAAGGTCAATTTTCTTAGGAGCTGGACTGATTTTTTAATCATTATCAAATCGGTTGACTTAGGACTGATATAAAAGCTGTAAATCAATATGGAAAACCGTTCATTTATGTTGTACCGTATCATAGTGAATATGCCCGCCATGACGTTCAGCAATAGATTTTGCAATACCAAGCTCGAGCCCAGTTCCACCTTTAACGCGTCTATCAGAGCCATCAGCTTGCGTAAATGCTAGAAATAATTTGCTGTGAAATGATTTTGGGATCCCGGCTCCCTTATTTTGGATCACGATGCGAACGCGGCCCTCATTTAATGCAAGAGAAACAGAAACGGCCTCGCCTTCAGGTGAAAACTTAGTTGCGTTATCTATACAACTTTCAACAAATCCTGTGTGGACACCATTTTTATTAAATTCAGGAACTGACTGCCAATAAATCCAAAATTCTTCCCCACTATTGTGATGACAAATGAACTCCATGTTTAAAGTATCTATTTTTGAGATCGAATTTGCCCATGCTGACTGAGCCATTACCATACCTGTCTTGCGTACAGCCTTGGTCTAAACAAAATATTAAATATAGTCAGCCTTAAAATCAAACATCTGAGCCAGTGTTGATTTGCAAAAATGACCTGACTTTTAGAGTCGGGGCTAAAAATCCCAGTTGGTGAATGCTGAATAAGCATTTTTAGAAGCGTATTGTTGCTTTCATTTAATTCATTCTTCGATATTTGACTGGGTGGGGCTCTTTTCCCCTACTCTTTAATGTAGACGCCCAGCTTCTGCAACAAGCTCAGCCTTCGTCATGTTTTCGAGAAAATGTTTATCTTCTGTCATTCGTAAAGCGCTTCTAAGTCGTGGAAAACCTCAAGGATGCAGGGAGTATTAAAAATGTTTGATTTTTATTTACGAGAAAACTGTTGGCATTGATACAACTTTCTAGACGAAAGTTATGAGCCTATGTTTTAATAGGTAAAATAATATTATTTTCTTGTAATAGAAGGGTTGATTTTGCCGCCAAGTCCATTTACTAACCTTTTCATCGCCTTATACGACCCCTTCGTCTAGAGGCCTAGGACACTGCCCTTTCACGGCGGCAACACGGGTTCGAATCCCGTAGGGGTCGCCAATTTTATCTATTGATATTAATGGCTTAAGTAATATACGGAACTGCCTTCGGGTGGTTTTGTCATTTGTACGGCATAAAATACGGCAAATGCAGGCAAGAATAAACAAGAACAGGTTAGAACTATTGCGATCGAGTAGGGGCGAAGACCTTCGCAGACCATTCCCATCCACAATTGACGTCTTCTTTGGACGTGGGCAAGCCATTTTAAAACAGCGAGAAAAGATCAAATGGAAAACCATGGAAACCCGGCGCTTGCAATACCGCAAATACGCCGCTTGATATTATCAACCAGATGAACAAGGTCTTCTCTTAGATCAGGCCACTACGTGTTCCAATTTATATGACGACGGACAAAAGAGGATTGAATATCCTCTCTACATAAGCTTTGGCTCGTTCCATCAAAGTTTGAAGCAAAATAATTACCACATAGATCAGATTGATGGCTAAATGATATAAGACAACTCGGCCCAAAACGGCCTTATCGGATCGTTGACATATGTAAATTTGTAATAGTAGTTTTTTCTCATTTAAAATTTCCATTAATTGTATTATTTAGCTAAATTGAATATGATATTTGGATAAATTTAATAATAAATGTAATCTTTTTAACTTCGAAAGGTGGCTTAAGTGGATGTAGAGCAATATTTTGAAGGGAAGACAAAGCCACAAACAGTTCTTGTGACTGGGTCCGCCGGAATGATCGGTTCTGAACTAGCGACTAAATTATCATTGCAAGGACGAAAAGTTATAGGGTTTGATATTACGCCACCCCTACCTCACACTGTCTTATACGAGACGGTTAAGGGTGATCTGACTGATAGAAAAGCTATTTCTAAGCTCTTCAAAAAGTATAGTTTTGATGGGGTCATTCATTGTGGGGGTATATCGGGCCCAATGGTGAAGCCTGAGGATCCAGGAGCAGTTTGTGCGATTAATATAGAGGCAACTATAAGCTTACTTGAAGCTGCTAGGCAGCTAAATATTTCCCGTTTTGTATACTGCTCATCAATCTCAGCATATGGCGACATTTCGCAAGATACTGTTTCAGAGGATGGCTCTTTCCGACCAGTTGATGTGTATGGAGCAACAAAGGCCGCTTGTGACGTGCTTGTCCATTCTTATCGTATGGAACACATGCTCAGCGGTGTTGCGTTACGAATTGGAAGAGTATACGGACCAGGGAGAACTACAGAATCTCTTATTGCAGACCTTATATCCGATGCACTTGAAGGACGCTCTTCCCGCCCACTTGGAGATGGAACTAATCGATATCACTACATATATCGGGATGATGTTGTAAGTGCGCTTGTACTCGCACTTGATGCGGGTCACGATTTATCAAGTGCCTACAATATTGCAGGATACGACATAGCCAGTGATGCAGAAGTTGCAAATATTGTTTCAAATCACCTTCCTAATGCAGATATTATTTTTGGATTACCCGAAAATAGTTTAGTCACTAAGCGGCCATTTTTGGATATTTCGGCAGCGCAACTTGATCTCAATTATTCGCCTAAATTTGATTTGAATAAAGGTATAATCGCTTATATTGAATGGATGCAAAATAAATAGAGACTTGAACTGTCTAACGTCAGCGCCTGTAGAACAAACTAGCAGCATTGCATAAGAGAGGATTTCTGGTTCATCGTAATGACCCGAAGGGGAATGAAGATGAGACAGAAATCGCAGACACGACAAACCGGCGCTGCCAAGGCAATCAAAGACATCCGCCGGGCGACGCGTAAGCAGTATTGAGCTGAAGAAAAAATCCGCATTGTACTTGATGGGTTACGTGGAGAAGAAAGTTAAACATTTTTTTATTTAACTCTAACTTTAGCCATTTAATAATTCACTAAAATTATTTTTCCATTGATGGCTGATTATTAATATTGTTCAATATATATAATTAATCACGTATGAATTAATTTGTGGATAAATAGTTATTAGGGAAAAATAATAATGACGTATACTCAACTTCAGGCAATGATACAACATGACGATGAAGCTCTATTTGTTAATCGCGGATTACGTGATTATTTCAGTTACCGTGACCTAGGTATCGCGACAGCATCAAATGGTCGTATTATAGCACAAATTAATCGTGCAAATTATAAATTAACCAAAGAAGGTGATCTTCACCACCATGTCCTTACCCATCAGATAAATCTAGTCTTAAAGGGTAGCGCCATTATGAAATTTGAGGGGATTGGCGAAGTTGCATTAATAACTGGAACAAGTTTTTATATGCCTCCCAACATTAAACACACTTTTGTTTCCTGTTCAGAAAACTTTACGACTATGGAAATTTGCACACCTGCAAATTTTGGTACCATTGAAGATGTTCCTGCTACCTACAGCAAATCATCCCAATTGCCAAAACCCTTTTCCATGCAGACTGCAGAACAAGGTATATTTGAGATAAAGGGACTACGTGCCTACCTGAGTTACAGAGATTTGGGAATAGAGAAAGAAACTAACGGATCGATGTTAGCGCACATAATTCGTGCAGAGGGGGGGGCTTATCAAGGAAGTGGTGAATGGCATTATCACATTTTAGATGACCAATTTGTATATGTGCTGCAGGGCTGGGCTGACGTGCAGTTTGAAGAACAGGAGTCAGTTCGTGTTAAAGCAGGGACCTGTTTTTATCAACCATCAGAAATCAAACATGCTTTTCTTGCATGCTCTAAAGATTTTGAAGCTTTAGAAGTTTGCTTGCCAGCAGAATTTGAAACCATCACAATCTAAAATTAATAGATGCAAAATTTGCATTAAATAAGTCAATATATAAATTTGAAAAAAAGTATTTTTAATTGTTATTAAAAATAATAGGGATACAGCTAAATGAGCATTTCTGATTATAAAGTTGCACTAGTTACAGGCGCCTCTAGTGGTGTTGGTGTTGAATGTGTTAGGGCTTTACGTAAGGCAGGTGTGGAAGTAGTTGCGCTTGCTCGACGTGAAGACCGTCTCGAAAAACTAGCAAAAGAAACGGGTTGTGAAACACTGGTTATGGATCTGACCGATACTGACCTGATCTACGAGAAATTGGCGGGCCGCCAGTTTGACATTCTGATTAATAATGCAGGCCTTGGACGGGATCACGAAGGGTTTTTTTCATCTACGGCATCGGAAATTGATGAAGTGATTGACCTAAATGTTGGAGCTTCCATTCATGTCGTTCATGCAGTTGCCTCTGGAATGGTTGATCGGGGTTATGGTCATGTTGTCCAGATAGGATCAATTACTGGGCTTTATCCATTGGGTATGCCTGGATACAGCGCAACAAAAGGAGCCATTCACTCATTTTCACAAAATTTACGCCTGGAGTTTAAAGGGACCCGCGTCCGCCAAACCGAGATCTGCCCAGGTCGTATTCAAACAGAATTTTTTGATAACGCTTTCAAAACATTAGAACAGAAGAAACAGTTTTTATCAGGGTTTACTCCATTGGTTCCAGAAAATATTGCAGAGGCAGTTATGTTCGCTTTAGATACGCCTTGGAGTGTTAATGTAAGCATGATTGAATTGACGCCGACTGAGCAAATACCTGGCGGTGTTTCAATTCAAAAAGCAAGAGAAATCTAATTCAGACTTTTGCAATGAGGAATGGCTGACATTATCATGGCGACAAGCGGATAACCCCTTAGGTCGATTTCTAATTGACTATGATGATCAATCTCGCACTCCTTCAAACTCTCCACTACTGTCTGAAGCTAAGGTCATATATGTGTCTGCTAAAAGTGTTAGAAGGTCGGTTGTATATAATCAATCAGCGTATCGCACCATAAATAACTTATTTGATGCTGTGAGTGATAAACCCATTGATAGGTACTCCAGTTAGATGCGATTAACCCGTATCGGGAGCACCAATTCCCGCAGGTAATTCAAGTAGTTACCTGCAAGCAACTTTCAGTAAAATCTTCCACAGTGGATCTGGCACACTTATGGCGCAGTTGCGATACAGTCCTGTATCCCAATGAAAATGATTGAAGTGATTGGCATCAGCATCGGGAGACACAGATGCACGAAAAGACTTGC
>JAPKAX010000080.1 GCA_028825025.1 Rhodospirillales bacterium
AATTGGTTTTGATGATCATCCGGAAATTTCTAATACTGAATTCATGATCCAGAAAGTTACTGGCCTCGATTTATCTGCCAAATCTGGTTATGAAAGAAGTGTCATTCACTTGGGGCTCACCGATGACAACCGCCCCTTACTGATGTGGGTTGAGGATAACGGAAACACAGAACGGCTGGCTTTTTCTTATGGAGCGGATCAGCCCCACGTCGAGACCATGGTCAATGTTGAGCAATTCAAAGACTTATTTAATCCAGATCGTGATTATCTAGTCGAAGTTGACAGCCATCCATCGTCTTTAAAAGACAATGCGTGGCTCTCCAGGAAATACGTTCAGGATCAGGCCTGTGAAGTTTATTGGTTGGATCGTGATCCTGTTGATGTTGGCACAACTGAGAATTTATCAACGGATGAGAAGTCGTGTGATTATTTTCGGCTGACAAGCAAAGACCAAGAAGCCGCGATCGAGGTCTTTGTCTTCGATGGTGGTAAAACTGATGTCTATTTTGTCATATATCTACCTATGTTTAAGATAGAAGAAATGATGCCGTCAGCATAATGATAAGCAGGTATTATATGGGGCGATATCTTGAATCCATTATTTAGGCGATTGAGGCAAAAACGCTTAAAGCGGAGCGTACCCCAAGTCATCAAGCAAACGGAACAACTTGCCAAAAAATCGGCAATTAAATCCCTATTTTATATATTTGTGATTCTGATAACCCATACTTTTGCTATGGTGCAATTTGAGGGTTTTACAATTGGTGACAGTCTCTGGCTGACCCTGACGAGCATTACGACAGTCGGTTACGGTGATATCTCCGCTGCGACAGTACTGGGGCGATTGTCCACCGTGGTAATCCTATATTTTGGTGGGATTTTTGTTTTTGCCAAAATGGCAGGGGATTTTTTTGATTATCGAAGCCTGCGTCGTGAGGCTATTAAAAATGGAAATTGGAGTTGGAGTAACATGAACGATCATATTGTCATCATCGGCTCAAAAATCGATTCAACACAACATTTGGTCCGCCTAATTTCTGAATGCAGAAGAGAGCCAGAAACGGCCGCGAAAGAAATTGTCTTAATTTCAGATAAAATATCCAAGGATCAGGTCGGGGGCTTGCCCATTGTTCTGCAAGGATTTGACATCAAATATGTCAAGGGACATGGGAATGTGCCGGCAGTTTTGGAGAAAGCCGCTATTGGGAATGCTGCGATTGTTATTATTCTTGCCTGGAAAGATGAAGAACCGTTTTCTGATGGGCACGCCTTTGATGTGATCTGTCGAGTCCGGGCACAAAATTCGATGACTAAGATTGTTGCCGAATGTGTTGATGATGACAATCGGGAACGACTAGAGAATGCAGGCGCAACACTTGTCATGCGCCCGGTGCGTGCCTATCCTGAAATGATCATTGGCGGATTGTTAAACCCGGGCTCTACGATCATTTTGGAAAATTTATTTACGGCAGAAGGTGAACGTATCGTCAGATCCGAGAAGCTCCTAAACGGGGTCTGGAGTGACATAGTCTCTGATTATTTAGACAGTGATTCTGGAACGCCGGTCGCTTACCGTGATGCCAACACCGGTGAGATAGTCACAGCTCCCTCGGGAGCCACAAACATTACGGCGGATGCCATATTTCTGCTTGGTGCCTAAATTATAGTGAGTATGAAATGAACACTATTGGAAAGATTGTTGGGCCGGCCCTTATTTTGGTTACTCTTATATGGAGCGTTGAAATTGTGAATTTTTTATCGGGCCACAGTCTAACCACGTTTGGAGTACTACCGCGCAGTAGTAACGGCCTGATCGGCATTTTCCTATCCCCGTTTATTCATGCCGGGTTTTGGCACACCGTATCGAACACCGTCCCACTTCTTATTCTGGGTGGTCTGACTTTAGCAGCGGACAAGGCTCGTTTTTGGATGACAACAGCAGCTATTATCTTATTATCAGGTACTCTTGTCTGGCTGTTTGCCAGAAGCTCATATCACGTTGGTGCTAGTGGGCTTGTTTTTGGGTATTTTGGCGCATTGATAACTCGGGCTATCATCGAACGTAGTCTTAAATCAATCATCTTGGCTATGATCACCATTACTTTATATGGCGGCCTTCTTTGGGGAATACTCCCGCTTAGAAGTTACATTTCTTTCGAAGGCCATTTTTTCGGACTGATCGCAGGAATAGCTTATATATGGATTATTCATAAATTTTCTAAAGGGGGAACCGTTAGAGACTGAATGCCACCATTCCAATACGAGCTTATAAAAGATATCCTCTTAAAAGGCATTGTCAGACTGGACTCAAATTTGATGGCATCTTGTTAATTTCATAAAGTTTTTGGATTAAAGATTCAAAATCCATTCCGTTATTTTAAATCATCTCCTGAAGTTATCCGGCTCGCCATGATGATGATGCACCTCATGTTTCCACTTTCATTACGTAATGTCGAAGATCTACTCCATGAACGGGGAATTGACGTTAGTTACGAAACAGTAGGGTTTTGGTGGAAACGATTCGGACTATTTGGTCACTGTCATGGTAAATTATCTGTTTGTGGGCGAATGGGCCTGCTTTTCTTTAAAACCGAAGGATGTTTCTATGACCTGCCTCTGCTCCATAATTCTCATAAAGGAACATGGTTCCCAGCCGATGGGTATACCCAATATCTAGGTCCGTCTCATGTCCGTTATGAACCTTATGTATAATGCTGCTATTAACCGAGTTAACATACAAAAACTGTTCTTTGAGAGCACTCACCATACTCATTCCAGCCAATCGTTAGCATCGTCATAGTGATCCAAGTAATGGTCGATCCGTATAAAGAAGAGAAATAAGTTTTACCAATCCCGATATTTGGAGATGTCTATGCTAATAAGAGATGAACTCGATCAGCCTTGGGATCATAAAGCGAACGTTGATTCTAAGGAGATTGAGCGGTTCGAGGCATTGGCAGATGAGTGGTGGAACCCCGATGGAAAATTTCACACCGTTCACAAGTTTAACGAAGAGCGACTTCGTTTTATCATCCAAAGGATATTAACACACTTCAGGCATGCGCCAGATAGCAGACGCTCTATTGAAGGCTTGAACATACTGGATGTTGGTTGTGGTGCCGGCCTGGTCAGCGAGCCCCTTGCTGCGGCCGGCGCAAGCGTTGTTGGTATTGATGCCACATCCAGAAACATCAAAATTGCGCACAATCATGCTGTTCAATCTGGTCAGCACGTTGACTATCGGCATTGCCTCACTGAGCATCTATTAAAAAAGGAAAGTCGTTTCGATGTTGTTCTCAATTTGGAGGTTATTGAACATGTAGCAGACCCCGCCCGGTTGATGAGTGAGTGTTGTCGTTTGCTAACTCCAGGTGGGTTGATGATCGTTGCGACACTGAACAGAACGCTGCTATCATTTTTGGTAGCTATTATTGGTGCAGAGTATGTCCTGCATTGGCTCCCTGTTGGCACACACGACTGGAAGAGGTTTCTTCATCCTCAGGAACTCACTGACATGATGACGTCACATAACATGACTAATCATGAGACTATCGGGATTACTTATAATCCGTTGATCAGGCGTTGGCGTATCTCTTCAAATTCAAGCGTCAATTATCTGCTTGTGGCCGAAAAAAGGATAATTTAGTAAAACTTATCTCAGACGAGTTTGAAAAAAACCTATTGGATTTAAGTTATTAGGTAACTGGAGCAATTGTTAGAAAAAATTATGAGAGTTGAAAAGATGAATTGCTATATTAAAAATTTTAGTATCCTATTTAAGAACTATCAAAAGTGAGCATTAACGGAATAGAAATTTAGTATTAATTGTGATCCATTTTAAATATTCCGACGTATAATTCAATAACTTTTAATTATAATCGGATGTAAATATTGCGACACATAACATTGGCAAGTATCGCTCTATTAGTCTCACTCCCCGCATATTCAGAACCTACTTCAATTGACATGTATGACAATGAAATTGGTTTTGATATTGTTCGTGACGGGGAGATTGTCGGTCACCATGTCACGACGTTTTACAGAAAAGAGTCGAATATCATTGTTGAATCCCATATGAATATGAGTATTACTTTTTTGGCGATTCCAATATATACTTTTGATTACAAGTCAGTAGAACGTTGGTCCAAAGGAAGATTATCGCATCTAGAAGTAGCTGTTAAAGACGGTAGTGATCAAACAAAGATATCTTCTCTACCGAACTCTGAGGGATTAACCATCAAAACCACATCCGGAACTTATAAAATTGATGATCCCATCATTTCAACTAATCACTGGAATATTGATGTAGTTGAGAAAAGTCAGGTACTTAATACCCTCACAGGGAATATTAATCAGGTGAAAATTCTGAATAAGGGGAAAGAGCGAATTGCCATTAAGGGAGGTTCTGTCCTAGCGACCCGATACGATTATTCAGGTGAGTTGACAGACACATCCGTTTGGTATGACGCCAAAGGGCGTTGGTCTAAACTAAAATTTAAGGCCCGAGATGGCTCTACAATCGAATATATATGCAATACATGTGAAAACCAGTCATGAGCACGGTATGGATCACAGGTGGAGGCAGTGGCATTGGTAAAGCCTTGGCGCTGTCTTTTGCTTGTGATGGTTGGAATGTAGTTATTTCAGGCAGAAATCAACAGCGCTTGCAAGGGGTTTGCAATTTATCCTCAAAAATTCGTTTTGTCATTTGTGACATTACAAACGAAAATGAGGTAGAGCAATCTCAATCAAAAATTGGAGCCATTGACCTGGCTGTGCTCAACGCAGGGGATTATCGCCCAGGGCCAACCCATGCTTGTTCGACAAATGAACATCGGAGTATATTTGAGGTAAATTATTTTGGAACGTTAAATTGCATTCACGCGGTGTTGCCCGCGATGAAAAAGCAGGGGGGCAGATTGGTTGTTGTGGGCTCGCTGGCCGGATATATTGGCCTGCCAAATGCTTCCGCCTACGGGCCAAGCAAAGCCGCCTTGATTTCATTATGTGAAAGCCTACGTGCTGAATTGCAGGATAGTCTGGTAACTCTTCAGCTAATTAATCCGGGTTTCGTTAAAAGCACTTTGACCGATAGAAATGACTTTAATATGCCGAACCTAATAAGTGCGGAACAGGCTGCGATTGAAATTCGGCGTGGCCTTCAAGGGGACAGGTTCGAAATTGCTTTTCCAGGTCCTTTTGTCCGTCGTATGAAGCTTATACAAATGATACCGTACCGTTTGTATTTTTACGTAGCCCGAAAATTGCGAGACGGAAATGACAAACGAAGATAGCAGTAACCTCTACATCCGGCTTTTCGAAGAGTTGTCTATGGAACAACTTGAGGGTATCGAGGAATTTATCAGCAATAACATTCAGTTTAAAGACCCGTTCAATGAATTGTCAGGGCTTGATGATTTTCGCAGATTACTTGTTAAAACACTAAACGATGTAAAAGACCCTAAATTCACGGTTACCCACCGCGCGTGGAGCAACGATATCTTGTTTTTGAGATGGTCATTTCAAGGAGAGATCAAAGGGCTTAATCACTGGAATGTTGAGGGCATGAGTGAAATATTATTTGATGAGCAAGGACTTGTTTGCCAACATATAGATCACTGGGATGCTTCAGAACAGTTTTATGCTAAGTTACCTTTGATTGGTACAATAATTCGACTTATTCGACGTCAACTACAGGCTTCTTAAAAAACAGTGTAACTTCACCAATATCAACGCCCCATTTGCTCAACCGTGCGCGATTAATCATCACGCCACCAGGTTGTAGAAACATCCAGTCGTCGAAATGTACTTTATAGGAGCTATCTCCGACTTTGAGGTTGAGGTCATAAGTCCAGTTTAAGGCATTTCCCTGCACCGTACCTTTTGCCATGCCGATCACATCATCTGCTGTACCTTCAAAAGTATGATCACCTGTTTTACGTATCTGCCAAATTCGTCGGTCTTTTTCACCATCATTATATTGAAATCGTTCATCAAGTGTTATTTCATTTCCTTTAACCCGGCCTTCAATGTCGACTTGAAATTGACGACGAACATTCCCAAAACGATCTTCAAACATTCCCCATGCTGATGTTTTCCCTTCGAAATAATCGAATAGAACAAGCTTTGGTTCGCTGTCTTTGAAATCTTGCGGTCTCATGCTGTTGCATCCAGTTAGTAACAGTGTGATTAATATCGATCCGAGTATGGTTTTCATGATCTGCTCTCCAGGCGTTTATTTATGGCCAAATGTTGTTTCGGCCCGATTGGAAAATTACGCATCAACATAATTGCCATTAGTTTTAATACGATTGGAATCACAGAGTAGATCACCACAAGGACAATTTTTGATTGGTCTGAGGCCATCTGTGTTTGATCATCTAAGCCGAACCATGCGAGCACAGGGAACGCAATTCCGACAGCTAAACCTAACGCAAGTTTGGTTGACATGCTCCAATAGGCAAATAGGGTTCCTGTACGTTCTTTGCGAAACCGAAAGCGGTCCCAGTCTGCGCAATCAGCCTGTATGGCTGGGGGCAGTGCAAGATCGCTGCCCAATGTCAGCCCTGTTAGGATACAAACAATGCCAAACAAAAAGACATCGCCGGTACTTATGAAAGGAACAGCCAAAAATACAACGCAGGCCATGGCCATAGACAGACACCAGACTGAATGTTTAGTGTATAATCTTGATAGCCATATCCAACCCTGAATGCCTATTACTGCGGATAGAAAGTAAATAAATAATAACGCCGCCTGATCTGTATCTGATGCAGCTAAAATATGTGTCATAAACAGAGGTAAACACACAGCGGGTAATCCATTCGCCAGTCCATTAAGAAACCAGGCCGTCAAAACCCGCAGGAAAATCTTATTGTGCCAAGGGAAGGATAGGGTCCGTGATTGGTCAGACGGTATCAGCCGCCCATCAGGAACAAACCGCAATGTCACATAAAAAATACCACACCCTAGAATTACAGTTATCCATGCCATCATCTGAAATCGGTCTTGTTCCGTAAATGAGACCAAAACAACGCCGACGGCACCGGTCGCCATAACCCCTAATAACCCAGCTCCTTCCCGGTAACCGTTTAATTGAGCCCGTGCGGCATACCCCTGTTCAAGTTCAACGGCCCACGCAACGTATGGAATTTGCACGGCTGTCCACGCAAGATAAAGGAGTGCGCCCCAGCCAATCAAATATCCAGCTGTAACGCCCGTCTCTGGTGAAAATAACATTATCAATGCAGGAGCCCCGATCAAGGCTCCAATTGCCATCGGCAGTCTTCGTTTGCCAAAACGAGGTGGAATGTGATCAGAGGCATAGCCGAGTATAGGGTCGCTGATTACATCTAGGAGCCGAAGGCCCAAAAAAATTGCTCCGACAGTAGCCAAACCGAGCCCCATTGTTTCGGCGTAAAAGCTTGGCAACAAGATAAATGCTGGGATTGTCGGAAGGGCTAAAACAAATGCAGGAAGAGCGTAGAGGCCCTTATGCAGTTTTCGTGATTTTAAATAATCCGACATCAACACATCCTGCCTTAAATCCTGCTTCACAATAGGACAGGTAATATTCCCACATCCGTTTGAAGTTTGTTGAATATCCCAGGGCCTCAACTTCAGGCCATGCGTGTTGGAATTGTTTATTCCAAAGCGCACAAGTGTGTGCGTATGATGCGCCAAAAAAATGGGTTTTATCTAGGGTGAAGTTATTCCTGTCTAACGCAGCCTGCAATGCTTCAGGGCTTGGCAAAAAGCCACCAGGGAAAATGTAACGTTGGATAAAATCCGTACTTTTTCGATAGGAGTGAAAGCGGTTATTATCGATTGTAATGATTTGTAGAACTGCTATGCCCCCAGGGGCCAGTCGATCATGAATTGCCTTAAAATAAGTGTCCCAATTTTCTTCGCCAACCGCTTCAAACATTTCTATCGAAACGATCTTATCATATTGTCCCGTGCTATCCCGATAATCGGTATAGGACGCAGTGGCTTGTCTTTCGAGACCCGCATCCCGATAACGGGCATTGGCGAACTCAAGCTGTTCTTTGGACAGCGTCAGGCCATCAATTTGTACGTCTGCTGATCTAGCAATATATTCGGAAAAACCACCCCATCCACACCCAATTTCTAGAACCCGGTCACTTTTGCAGGCGTTCAACATTTCCGCTATCGCTTGATATTTATTCAGTTGGGCTTGTTTCAAGGTATCTGCAGGACTGTTAAACATAGCGGACGAGTATGTCATGGTTTCATCAAGCCAGAGTTTATAAAAATCATTCCCAAGATCATAATGGTGGGCAATATTTCTGCGAGAGCCGCTTCTGGAATTTCGATTCAAAACATGACGGATTCGGTTCAGAACTTTTAATACCACATTGTTGGCAGATTTAATTGCGAACTTATCTTCAATGGCAATGCCAAATTCTAAGAGTGCCGTCAGATCCGGGCTATCCCACTCACCTTGCATATAACTTTCCGCAAAGGCCAAGTCACCTTTGGTGAATAATATAGACAAAGGTTTGTATGAATTTAATCGAATACAGGCTTGCGGCCCCTTTAGGCTATTCTGCCCAAACTTAACAACATTTTCATCTGGTAAAATCAATGTGAGCTGACCTTCTTCTAAATCAGAAAAGTAGGCCGCTAATCTTTTTAACCAAGGGCTCTTTATCCCTGAATTTGCACTTTTCAAACAAAGGTCATTTGCATTGTTGGTCATGTCTTTTTCTCCAACGAGCGGGTGATAACGTATGTGATGGGGCTTTCAGGTGGCGCAGGTCGCGCAAATGATTTCAGACCTTTGCTCCATAATTTTAAGGCTTCCCAATGTATGCCGCCAATAATTTTTATACTCATCAACGGATACCTCAGTAAAAGGGATATCAAGAATTTGTCAGACAAGGTTTTTGAGTGGCCAGAAAAACTGGCCTTCAACAATGAGCCTTTGTCATCGTGCTGATCAATAAATACGGTCAACCGATCTGATGGCGGAGTGATGGAAAAATGGTAGGTCGCATCCATATCCATAAAAGGTGAAACGTAGAAATTTTTTTTACATGAATGAAGAATCGGTCGATCACCTTTTTGATCAACTTTCATTAGGTAACTGTGGCGCTCACCAAAGGTATTACTGACTTCGTATATTAAAGCCTTTAGATCGTCCGTCAGGTCATAGCAGTAATAGACACTAAGTGGATTAAACGCATATCCAAACAAACGTGGGTAGCATAACAACTTGACCGCGCCACCAGTTAAATCCAAACCCGCCGTATTTAAGACATTCCGTGCGTACTGGGCAAGAGAGGTATCATGTCCGCAGCCATAATCCTTATCCCAGAATGAAAACAGATTGAATCGATTGTGGCTAAAAAATGTAAGCTGTTTGTGAAGTGAAGGTAATTCATCAAGATCTACAAGCATGCTAAAGACGCGATACGAAAGATGGTGCTTGCGCGGACGTAACCTTTGATGAGACACCCTACCTTCATAAATACGGGAGTTATAATTGCCCATCTCAGGCTGCATTCGAAATGTTATTTTTAGACCCGTTTTTGGGGAGATGAATTCGACCACTTTCATTTTCCACGGACCAGGGGCGCCTTGCGCCACCAAGCTCTTCCGCGACAGCTAAACCGGATTGTAAGCCGTCTTCATGGAAGCCGTAACCAAAATAGCTGCCACAGAACCACAGGCGATGCTTTCCTTGTAATTCCCACAGCCTTCTCTGAGATGCCATTGCATCATTATCAAAGACAGGGTGTTGGTATATAAAGCTGCGGAGTATGGTGTCCTCCTTTGGCAGCTTTGGCGGATTGAGGGTTACAAAATAATTCGTATCTGTCTTCAAGTTTTGCAGTTTATTCATCCAATAAGTGACACAAACACAATCGTGTCCGTTGTCTTGGGCACTTAAATAATTCCAGCTTGACCATGCTTTTTTATTCTTCGGCATCAAGGATGGGTCAGTGTGTAATATTGCTTTGTTGGGCTGATAGCCAAAACTACTGAACAATTCTTTTTCATTTGAACTCGGCGACCTTAACATTTTCAAAGTTTGATCCGCATGAGATGCCATCACCACATGATCAAAACGCGAAACATTACCATTGCGGTCTTTGGTATAAGCACCGCAGTCATCACTCCAGACCTGCTCTACACCCTTATTGGTTTGAATTTCGTGTTCGAAGTCTTTAGTAAGGTATTTGATATATTCTCTACTACCGCCAACAACGGTTCGCCACTCAGGGCGGTCACTTATTTGTAATAGGCCGTGGTTATCACAAAACCGTAAAAAAGAAGACAAAGGATATTCGAGCATTGTATCAACGGGCGTGGACCAAATCGCAGCGCCCATTGGCAACAAGTGGTCTCGTTGAAAAGGCTCCGAATATCCATACTGAGATAAATACTCACCGAGGGTGATTTCGCTGAGCGCATCATCATTTAGCGCTTGCGGGGCTTCGCGGTAAAACCTCAAAATATCTTTTACCATTCTCCAGAACCGGGGGCGCAACAAGTTTGACTTCTGTGCGAAAAGGCCAGGTAAATCACCGCCAGAGTACTCAAACTTGCCTTGATCAACCGAAACACCAAATGACATATCTGTAGACTGCGTCGCTACTCCCAAATGCTCAAACAAGGCAATTAGGTTCGGATAATTTCTAACATTGTAAACAATGAAGCCAGTATCTACACCCAAACCGTTAAGGTCCACGGTATTCGTGTGTCCACCAATACGTTCATCCTTTTCAAAAACCGTCACCTTATGATGTTTTGATAACAGCCAGGCTGCCGACATTCCGGCGATTCCCGTTCCTACAACACCTATTTTTAGTGGCGTTATCCTATGATTTTTATGCATATTAATTACCCTCGTCTAACTATTTATACGGAGGAACATGGTTATCGGATCATAATTGCAATGATTAAGTATAATAATTTCAGAAATAAACGGTATTAGAAATAATTGTCATTATATAAGATCTAATCACAAAACGCATTCGTACTATAATTTGGTGGTGCATAAAAGTGTCTGACAGAGAATATGAAATGAGTAAACAAAGACAATTTGGTTTAGAATCCAGAGAAAAGAAACTACCCGATTTTTCTATGTTATTATTGAGTGTTGGTCAAAATCAAGACAAAGCGGCCTTTGCAGATATTTTTCAGCATTTCGCACCCCGGATTAAGTCATACATGTTGAAACTTGGAAGTATCGATGATGTTGCTGAGGAACTGGCGCAACAAACTCTCTTAAAGGTTTGGAGGAAGGCGCAGCTATTTGATCCAGAAAAGGCCGCTGCCAGCACATGGATCTTTCGCATCGCCAGGAACATTCGCATTGATGCACTACGCAAACAAAAACATTTTTTTGATGATGACTATGACCTTGAAGGAATAGCAGATGAACAAGAAAACGCCGAGAACAAGGTTAGCCGAGAACAAAAAAGCCTCAACGTCACTCTCGCATTGTCCGCTCTTCCAAAAGATCAGACCCGGATCATCCGTTTATCTTTTTACGATGGCTTAAGTCATAGCGAGATCGCCAACCAGCTGGAAATACCACTAGGTACCGTTAAATCACGAATACGGCTGGCATTTGGACACCTTAGAAAAAGTACACATCTTGAATCAGGAGAGATGGCATGAGTATCCATCATCACTTATCAGACACCACTTTAGGCGCTTTTACGGCAGGGACTTTGATTGAAACCATTTCACTTGTGGTTGCCAGCCATATTTCAATTTGTCCGGATTGCCGTAAACGGCAAGATCAACTAGAAAATATTGGTGGTATTCAATTACAGTTTGCTGAACCTGAAGGAATGTCTTCTGATGCCTTGCAGAAAGCTATGATCAAACTTGGCAAACAAGAGCTAACACCCGTATTTTCTCCAGCAGACACTTCACCACTTTCGTCATCTAGTGGAACTGCATTAAGTTTTGGAAACCCTGAGGTACCCAAACCACTTCGTGCTTATATACCAGATCGTTTGGAGGATGTTGAATGGAAGCCAATAGCCCCCGGCATCAAATATTTCGCTATGGAAGGTCTAAAAACAGCAAACGGTACTTTGAGTTTGTTAAAGATTGCTCCAGGCGTAAATATACCTGAGCATGGGCATCAGGGGATAGAGTTAACACAGGTACTTAAAGGCTCTTTCAGAGATGAAATTGGGCGTTTTGGTGTTGGTGATATTGCAGATTTTGACAGTGATATTAAACATCAACCTATCGCAGACACCAATGAAGCATGTATTTGCCTGATAGCAACCGAAGCCCCATTAAAATTTACGGGTTTGTTGCCACGGCTTGTTCAATATTTTTCAGTAATGTGATTTTAGTACAATGTATGAGATAGGCGAGAGAGTTTTGTAAATGATCGTATGCAACCGTCGTATGAGTATTTTATATCAGAGCCTGAAGGTGGTAATTTTAACCCGAACTTCAAGCCCTATCTGAGTCCGCAAGAAATGGTTGAAATGCGGGTATTCGAGGGAAAATATTGTAATGACTGCCGTGATGAACTGCCATCGGCGTGCTACGAAAATACAAAAATCAATGATTTTCCTGATCCAGAGATTAACCATTTTCTATTAAAAGCGATCAGTCATTAGAGGTCTGGCAAAAGAAAGGGGGGATTGTTGGTCCTGACCGACGCTGATGGTTTCAATGGTATTGCAGTTATTATCTGGGCCGCAGACTTCAGGGCGTAAACCTACATCAGATCAATAGGTGGATAACGTTCAAACGCCACGCAGCACAAGTTCGTAACAATTGCGAACCCGGCAACTGGTCCTGTCGTCCTAGGCAACGCCAGGTCCTATTACAATGGGCCTATAACCCGAATATGTGATTTACAGTGTGAGTTTATTGCCTAGTGAAATTAGTTTAATGAAATTCAATTTTTCCAAGGGCGACATCGGCTTTGAATTCGCTGCCGATGGCAATAAGACCAATACGGCGCAGTCGAGAAGTGTCCAGCCCCTTATCAAGACGGTGGGGAGTAAACGACGCAAAT
>JAPKAX010000328.1 GCA_028825025.1 Rhodospirillales bacterium
TTACGCAGTGCGACCGCCACGGCCTCTTGCGCTGGTGTGAGGGTGGTCTGAAGACCGAGGGGGGTGGTGGCTGCGATCCTGGACACTGTCGCGATTGCGCCATTTCCAGACAGTCTGCTCAGTGGTTCCGTGGCGTTCCGCCAAGACCCACGTAGGTTCATTACTTGCCTAAATGGCCGCCCGTATCTTTGGTGTCGTTGTCGCTTGACTATGAAGTCGAACAAACACTGGCGTCTCAAATCTGAATATCCCTCAGCATGGATCTTGCCATGAAAAGCGCAGAACGACCAGGATCTATGTGATCGTCAAGGATGGAACAGCTAGTGGCGCACTGCCGAGGGTTAGGTTCTCTTATGCTGCACCGAATTACTGCTAACACTGATATGATAAGATAACCTACTGATCCGTAATCAATTTTATTGATAACGGGTTATGTGATGTAGTCAACATGGTAGACAAAATCTATGATTATTTGATGAGTAAAGGTGGCATATTTTATTTCATCAGACTTTTGCCGAACGATGTGCAACGTCATTATGACCGTCCTCGTATTGTGATGTGTCCTAAAACGACCAATAAGAAGATGGCTTTGAGAGCCTGTCATGCTCTGGCAAGTAAACTTGATAGTTTTTGGTTGCAAATGCGGATATCTGACATTTATATTCCAGCTTCCCATCTGCCCGTAAAAGGATAGGCGAAGGAATCGTTCATATCATTTGCCCCGACACTGTCTGATTCCTTAGCCATGTAACGCAATCTCAAGGGTAAGGATCGTGCAAAGATGTTGTTCACCGCTGCAAACAGAAATGTGGGCTATGTGCTTCAACATTTGGGAGACCGCCCAATTGATATCTATCCTAAAACATTCCCAATCTGTTCGTTTTTTCGTATGAATCGCAGATCTCGGACATACTGCAGAACATTCCTTTCGCCAGCTTAGTTGGCTCCTACATATTTCGCACCCTTGAACCTAGAGGGCCGAACTGCAGCGAAAGGGGTTTTTGCGAGCACAGCATCATTTTCATAAATCAAAAGTTATTCCTAAAAATCCATATAAGATATTAAATTTTATGCTATTTTCCAATATAATTAGACACTTTGTTAAGTAGTATAATTGTCCTTAGTGGGTACAACACGCTTTATCTTTTATTCCCAACAATATGCTTTAAAGCAAGGAACTTTTTCATGAGTTGGTCTGCGGATTCCTATACCCAAGAGGACACTTGTACTTTTTCAATGTAACAGTGTCTTCGCAAACTAAACCTATATGCATACTATTCCCTGGACGCACAGAAACAGATGCAAGAAGACCTACGTTAGGCAGGGTCTTTGATGTTCTTCGAACAGGATGAAAATGCACTTTCAGAGCCTTATAAGACCACTGGTCTAATCAGCTTATCAGATGCTTTATCCAATGTTGCAGCGCCTGATCCACTGAAGACACTTTTGGTGGCAAAGTTTGTCCAATTCATCCCGGTGGCGTCATCAACTAAACCCCTAAATATACAACTTATGAAGTTGAAACCTGCTTGCAGGTAACGCGCTTAGACAAATTTTGTGGGCTTTAAGTAAAATTATTGCCTGTCGAACAAACGGCAAATTTGAAAATCATAGGTTTGATCTGCGCAGAATGATAATATGGTCAAAGAAAATTAGTACAGTGGCCCCGATTTTTGGGGAAACTGATGTTATAGCTCGGCCTCAACGTGGGACATCACAAAGGCACAATACCGCTCAGCCAGATGCATGCGCTGGTTGAACATATCCAAACGGCGGGCATACTCTTCTAACCCAGAGCGACTGTGATCGACATACCGGGCAACTAAGTTGGTATCGACCGGTGGAGTTTGATGGGAACACCAACTTTTTAATATGGCACCAAAATCCAGCCCGGTGACCGTATCACATTTATAAAAATTCTGTTGCATTACATCCGCACGGATTGGATTTTTGCCATCAACCGAAAAGACAAAAGTATTGTTTAAACGAATTTCATAAAGATCATTGAGTGCTGTGCACAAATAGTCTGGTAATTTACATGAGAATGCGCCCGTCAGGGTTGCACAGGCCGGGTGCTCAGAATCTAAATTGCGATCTGGAAGCGTCCAAATCCCACAAATGGGATTAAAGTGCTGCCATTCCATCGCAACAATTACGCTTGTTTTTTGAGCGGTTATCACGGCCATCTGCATGGCTACCTTCATCGACTTAGCCAGCGCAGAATTCTCTAACCAATCCATTAAGGCGGGCATTTCTTCATATGGCAAAACTTTTGACGCATGACGGCGCCGGTCTTTAAGCGACACTCGCGGTTTGCGAGGACAAGGGTTTTCATCAATCAATCGATCGGCAACCGCTGTGGACAAAACTTCAGACAAATACGCGAGTAGGTAATCTGCGAGAGGAGGGTTTTTGATGAATATGGGCTCCATAAATCTCATGATTAGTGAGCGCCGTATTTTAGCGATTGGCAAAAAACCAATATGTTGTTCAATATGCATTTCGTATAACTTAATCGGTCGACGTTTGCCTGCTAGGCTTGGCCACCGGTTTGTTTGTTTCTGCATGCGATACCAAGTGCGATATACATCATCAAAAATGGGCTTTTCTTGGGTCTTCTGCATACCTATTTCAATATTTAAAAATTGAATTTCAAGATCTTCGGCATTGCGGCATTTCGACAAGCCAAACGCAAGACTTTCGGC
>JAPKAX010000081.1 GCA_028825025.1 Rhodospirillales bacterium
GACAAATCGATTGACCTGTTGGGTAGTAAACACCAGTTACACCACCGGTTCCGATAGTGATAAATTCAACGGCGCTAGCGCTGCTTGCTGCAACAACGAAACCCGCAGCAGCGGCTGTAGCAACGAGGGTTTTTTTATATTTATTCAGTAGCCTCCTTGAAAATAATACCCTCTGTAAAGGGTGCATAAAAACCGGTGAGACACCCCATCGGCTCAACCACAATCTTAACTTTACAAATGCGGCCATTTATAGAATTTCGCGCACAAGTGCTCATCTTTAACATCTAATTATATATAATTGTAGCACAAGATCGCTTCAGCGAAAGTGTGCAATTAAACGATATAATACAATGGCTTATCTATAAATCAGGGAAAGAAATAAAATACATTTGGTTTTAAGGAAGACCAATCTGGCTCAACGAAATATCAATCGCTTTCCCCAGCTTATCGACAAGCTCTGATATTTGATCGGCCGAAATGATGAAGGGTGGGGCTAACAAAATATGATCACCACGTTTGCCATCGGCAGTACCTCCAGACGGATAACAGATCAGCCCTTGCTCCATCGCTTGTTGCTTTATAACAGCATGGGTTTTGAATGCCGGATCAAGCGTTTCTTTAGTTGCCCTGTCCGCAACCAACTCGATTCCTCGAAAAAGGCCGCGGCCTCTTATGTCGCCAACATTTGAATGATTACCAAATCGGTCCAAAAGTTGCCGATCTAACTCATCACCCATTGCATTCACATTTTGTAGCAGATCATAAGAATCAATTTTATTCTGCACAGCTAAAGCCGCTGCACAGGCGATGGGATGACCTAAATAAGTATGGCCATGCTGAAAAAATCCAGAGCCATCGCGTATGGCGTCATGTATTTTACCCACAGCCAACGTTGCCCCAATCGGCTGATATCCGGCTCCTAAGCCTTTAGCAATCGTCACAATATCAGGTGCAATGCCATCTTCCTCACAAGCAAACGTCGTTCCGGTGCGGCCCATTCCGCACATGACTTCATCCAATATCAACAAAACACCATATTGATCGCAAATTTCACGAATACGCTTAAAATAGCCCCTTGCTGGAGGAATAACCCCAGCAGTTGCCCCGCCAACCGTTTCAGCAATAAAAGCCGCTACATTTTCAGGCCCAAGCCTTAAAATTTCGGTCTCTAACTCATTAGCTGCCCGAATTGCGTATTCTTCTTCACTCTCGTCATCGTTTTGTAACCGGTACGCATAACAAGGTGATATATGGCTGGATTTTGCCAGTAATTTTCTAAAAGGTTCCCGCCTAGCCGCATTACCACCAACCCCAAGCGCGCCCAGCGTATTACCGTGATAGCTTTGTAAGCGGGCAATAAATCGGGTGCGTGATGGTTGACCAATTTCAAGAAAATACTGTCGCGTTAATTTAAGCGCCGCTTCAACCGCTTCTGATCCGCCAGAAACAAAATAGACAGATGAAATCTCCGCCGGTGCTTTTGAAATCAGCAAATCGGCCAATTTCTCGGCCGGTTCCGATGTTAAAAATGAAGTATGGGCAAAACATACCTTATCCGCCTGCGCCTTGATGGCAGCGATTACATCCGCATCACTATGGCCCAAACACGAAACCGCCGCGCCCCCTGATCCATCTAAGTACCGTTTTCCATTCGTATCAATCAAATATATCCCATCACCGGAAGCGACGGTTGGAGGATCAACTTTTAAATGGCGGTGAAAAACATGGGTCATTATCAAAGCGCCTTTGCTATAAATTCGATAAATTTAAGATAGACAGAGAAGTTTGCTCTATGCAATGCGAAAACAGATGATTGAACCTGACGATCAAGCCCAGTAAAGTCGGTACCTATTTCATTTATAAGGCGCGCCTTCATGGACTTAAAAGACCACATCCGTTCAGTACCCGATTTTCCAAAACCGGGCATTTTATTTTATGACATCTCAACCCTTCTCGCTAATGCCGACGCATGGCAGGTCGCACTCGGCCGCATGGCCCGTGACATATCTAAATTACAACCCGATGTTTTGGCTGGCATTGATGCCCGTGGCTTTCTTGTCGCAGCCCCATTAGCAGCACGCCTAGGCTTAGGGTTCACCATGATCCGCAAACAAGGCAAATTGCCGGGCGATACCATTTCATTTGAATATGATTTGGAATACGGAACAGACACCATCGAAATCCTTTCAGACGCAGTCCAATCCGGACAGCGTGTTGTTATCTTAGATGACTTATTGGCAACGGGTGGCACTTTAAGTGCATCGATTGAGCTTGTTAAAAAAATTGGTGGTAATCCGGTCGGTGCCGCCTGCTTGATCGAATTAAACTTCTTAAATGGCCGCGATAAATTGGGCGGGTTACCATTCACATCACTTATATCGTATGACGACTAATACCTACGCGCGCCATTTAACGAAGTGGCGTGCGTAACTATCTTTTTCATTAATGTTGGCAATGCTTGTTCTGAAAACTGATTTGGCGCACACCAAAACCCATCGGCATTGGTGTTTGCAGATGTGGTTCCAATCCAAACCGTAATATTGAGATGAAAATGCGTGAAGGTATGGGTAACCATGCTTTCAAGGGCTGACCACTTGGCACTCAAGGGTGCCAATTCTCGAACCTCCTCATTTTCCCAAGCATGATCGCGCCACTCGGTCGATGGCACTTCTATCATGCCACCTAATAACCCCTTCGGTGGGCGCTTACGCAACCAAATTTCATGATCCTCATTTTGCAGCCAAAACGCCACCCCATGGCGCGTTGGTTTAAACTTTTTCGGCAGTTTGACCGGGTACACCTCAGGCATGCCCGATTTATATGCCGTGCAAGAGCTTGCCCACGGGCATTGGTCGCATTTTGGTGATTTAGGTCGGCATATGGTTGCGCCTAAATCCATCAAAGCCTGAGCAAAATCAGCGGGGCGATCTTTCGGCAAGATTTTTGTTGCCAACGCCCGAACCTGATCTTTCGTTTGGCGCACCGGCTCTTTAATTGAATGCAAACGCGATATCACACGCTCAATATTACCATCGACTGGAACCGTTGGAATGTTAAATGCAATGGCCGCAATGGCTGCAGCCGTATATGGGCCAACGCCCGGTAATGCATGTAGTTTTTCTTCTGTGTCTGGGAATACGCCCCCATGCTCCGAAGCAATCACCTGTGCGCATTTATGCAAATTACGGGCCCGGGCGTAATACCCCAACCCTTGCCACGCATGCAAAATATCATCCAAATCTGCACCCGCCAGGGCTTCCGCCGTAGGCCAACGGGTTAAGAAATTTTGGAAATACGGAATAACCGTTTGCACAGTAGTTTGCTGCAACATTATTTCTGACAACCATATATGATACGGATTGGATGTTTTATTCCGCCACGGCAAATCCCGGGCTGCCCAGTCGTACCATTTTAAAACGTCAGCAGATAATTTTATTTTTTTACTTGAGCTCACTCGACTGTTCTCAACACCCTTAAATTACTTACCCAGAACATCGTTTAACACCGCTTCTGTATCGGCCCCAACACGTGACGCAGGTCGGACTTTTTGGCGGTCTTTGCCGATAAAATTAAGCGGCGATCCGGATGCCCGAACCCGCCCGACCCCATCTTGATTGATTTGATCAAACATTGGGTTTTCAAGCGTTGCCCGGGGGTCTTCATGAACCATTTGTTGAAACGTCTGGTATGGCCCCCAAAGCAAACGCGCCTCGTCAAACACAGGGCCAACATCAGCCAAAGTTTGGGTTTTAGACCACTTTGTAAGCTCGACAATAATATCTTCACGGGCCTCATAACGCCCCGTGTCTGAGCTCAAATTTAAGCCGCGTTTGTTTGCGATTTCAGCCATAGCATTAGCCGTGTTCGTTACTTTCAACAGGGCTTGCCAATGGCGCTCCGTTAGGACGACAAACATCACTTGGCGGTCATCCTTTGTCGGCAAGTTATGGCCTAAAGCCCCATACATATGATTGCCAATGGCAGGTCGGTCCCGCTCCATGGCTTCGGCCTCGCTGGTGTATCCGAGGTTCGATACAAGCGCATACGCGACATCCGATAAAGCCAAAGTCACATGCTGTCCTTCGCCTGTTTTACGGCGGTGGCGTTCCGCTGCCAAAATTGCCATCGCTAGGGTCATTCCTGCAATCGCATCCCATGCGGGCAACATATTATTTACGGGCTTGTCTGGTGTTGCATAGCCCGTTGCCATGGGAATGCCGACGGCGCAATTCACCGTATAATCGACAGCCGCATTGCCGTCATTGTGTCCGGTTAAGCTGACCATAATCAAATTGGGACAAACTTTACGCAATTCGTCATACGACAACCAAGGGGGCCCTGTTAGGTTGGTCAATAAAATGCCGCCGTCTTCGCCGGGTGCAGACAAAATATCGCGAAACGTGTCGCGCCCATTTTCATGCTTCAAATCCAACACTACAGATCGTTTGCCTTTGTTTAGCCCCGCCCAATACAAACTAGTCCCATCATCACTCAACGGCCATCGCTTGTAATCCATTCCGCCACCTTCAGGGTCAATCCGAATAACATCAGCCCCCAGTTGAGATAGCGTTAGGCCTGCCAAAGGGGCAGCAATAAAAGCCGACAATTCAAGGATCCGCATACCAGAAAGAACGTCATACATAAGTGTTTTCCGAAATGATAATGGTTTAAAAAATAAGTGCCGCATTATCGCAACATTTCAATATCAAACAAGACACGCACAGCCACAATATCTCCATATTGGAGTTGTTGTGGCACCAGCCCATATCCCATATCATAGTGGCGACAACGCAGCCGAAGGAAAAAGCGACGGATGGACGAAAAACCAAAAGAGGCCCCAACGAAACGGACCTACACCACTCAGGCGCTTGGAAAATCCATATCGCACTTAACACGCACATCTTATAGCAAACGCGGCTTTGCAGATGGTGAAATACTACACAGATGGCCTGCAATCGTTGGCGAGTTATTGGCAAACGCGTCCCATCCGGAAAAAGTTGTTTACCCAAAAGGCCAAAATGGGGACGGAACTCTTCAGTTACGTGTTGGTAATCCCGGCCTTGCCCTAGATATTCAGCATATGGAACCGGTGATTTTAAGCCGCATCAATGCTCATTTTGGCTATCGAGCCATAAGCCGGATAAAACTTATCCAAGCCCCCTTGCCACCCCGCATCGAAAAACCCAGTTATAAACCCCGCGCCTTAACCCTTGCGGAAAAAAAATCATTGGACCAACAACTCGAAAATGTGGAAGATTCAAAACTAAAAAATGCTCTCGAAAAATTAGGTAAATCAGTAACAGGACGAAACTAGCGCTAACCTTTGCATACTCTATAATGCGGGTATCAAAATGAATGTTTATTTTATGCTTGCTTCGATTACTTGTGGATAACTCCAGAAAAGGAGTCGACTCTACCGAACTCACAATTCTATATTCAGCAACATCTTGTGCTTAGGAGGCCAAATTGTCACGATATATACTAGGTTTTGTAGCTCTACTGGGGATGACCCTCTCTTTTTTAACACTCCAGCCCACGTTGGCCATTGCAGCCATTGCTAATAATGATGATGCTATGAAAGAAATGGTTGTTGGCGATGAGAACGCGCAAATAACGGTCATCGAATATGCGTCCTTGGGTTGCCCCCACTGTGCAAACTTTCATATGACTACTTACCAAGACATCAAAAAGAATTATATCGATACGGGAAAAGTAAAATTTATTTACCGGGACTTTCCTCTTGGAACGCCTGCCCTTGCCGCATCGATGATTGCGCGCTGTTCTGGTTCAGCAAAGTACTTCGGAATGATCGACATCTTCTTCCGCGGCCAAAAACAATGGAGCCAAGCTGAAAACCCCATGGAGGCTTTGAAAAAGATCGCACGGTTTGGCGGCATGAGTATCGCTGATGTTGACGTCTGCCTGCAAAATCAGGAACTGCTGGATTATATTCAAAACACAGCCCGTGATGGCGGTGAAAAACATAAAATAAACTCAACACCGTCTTTCGTTGTTGATGGTGAAACAATTTCGGGAGGAATGCCTTACGAGGACTTTAAAAAAATTCTCGATAAAGCTCTTAACAAATCCATATAAGGTCAAACACGAGTGCTTCACTTCAATAAACTTCGCCTCACCGGCTTTAAATCGTTTGTCGACAACACTGAATTGCTGGTCGAGCTTGGCTTGACTGGCGTTGTCGGCCCGAACGGTTGTGGAAAATCTAATTTGGTTGAAGGCTTGCGTTGGGCCATGGGCGAAACATCGGCCAAGCAAATGCGCGGCAAAGAAATGGACGATGTAATTTTCGGCGGCACCTCAACCCGGCCACCGCGTAATATGGCGGAAGTGGTACTTGCCCTTGATAACTCTCAACGGACGGCCCCAGCCCAGTTTAACGACGAGCTAGAGCTAGAAGTCAGCCGCCGGATCGAGCGTGAAAAGGGCTCTAAGTACCGGGTCAATGGCAAGGAAGTTCGGGCCCGTGACGTACAATTGTTGTTTGCAGATTCATCGACTGGTGCCCGTTCCACTGCCATGGTTAGCCAAGGGCGCATCGGTGCTATTATTGCAGCGAAGCCCGAACAACGCCGTGCTTTGCTTGAAGAAGCCGCCGGCATAACCGGTCTTCATTCGCGCCGCCACGAAGCTGAATTGCGCTTAAAAGGCGCCGAAACCAATCTGGAACGATTGGATGATATCCTTATTACTTTGGATACCCAGCTTCAAAATTTAAAAAAGCAGTCACGTCAAGCCACGCGTTATCGCAATTTGAGCGACCACATACGGAAAGCGGAAGCAACGCTGTTTCATTTGCGTTGGGCCACTGCCGAAGCAGAATTGGATAATTCCCGGACCAAATTCTCAACCGTGCAAGCTCAAGTGACTGAATTAACCGCAATGGCCGGCGCTGCAACAGTTAATCAGGCCGAAAGTTCTGAAAAACTTCCCGGATTGCGCGAAGCTGAAGCCGCCGCCGCCGCCGAATTACACCGCTTAACCATAGCCCGCGAAGGCTTGGAGGATGAAGAAGCGCGGGTTCGACAAACTGCCATTGAAGCCGATAGCCGCCGCCAACAATTAGAGCGCGACGAAGAACGCGAACGGATAATTGCTGAAGATGCAGGTGGTGCCGTTTACCGTTTAACTGAAGAGCGCGAACAAATAGGACTTTCACGCGAAGGCGAAAGTGAAGTTCAAGAAACAGCACTAGAATTGCTTGAGCGTTCAAACGAGACGGCAGAGTTGCTTGAAGCGCAAATGAACCAACTTACAGAGCAAGTGGCCGCCAGTGAAGCTCAGCGAAATGTTTTGAGCAATCGATTGCGCGAACTTGATGCCCGTATGGACCGCTTAAAACTGCGCAGCCAAGAAATCGAAGCCCAGCGCGCAGAATTAGAATCCCAAAGCCCCGATGCAGAATCCGTTGTGCATGCAGAAGCTGATTTGGACGCCGCACGGGCGGCTTTGGAGTATGCCCAAGAACAACGCGAAATATTAGAAGAACAACGCATAGAGGCCCAAGATAAAACCCAAGAAACAGTATCTACCTTGCAAGAGGTATCGGCTATAAAAACCGCCCTAGGCGCGGAAGAAAAAACTCTGGCCCGTATTCTGGCATCCGACGAGGGCGAGCTTTGGCCGCCAATGATTGATGCGGTAACGGTTGAGCCTGGGTTCGAAACCGCATTAGGTGTCGCCATGGGTGAAGACTTATCCGTCCCATCGGATGAAGCCGCTCCGGCCCATTGGCGCTCGTTCCCGCCTTACGATGCTGTTCAAGCCTTACCCGATAACGTTCAGCCCTTAAGTGATGTGGTCAAAGGGCCTGCCGCCCTGACTCGTCGTTTGAGCCAGATCGGTATTGTTAACGACGACGATCAAGGTAAAATCCTGAGCCCACGGCTAGCACAAGGCCAGCGGATCGTTAGTAAAACCGGTAGCGTTTGGCGCTGGGATGGTTTTACGGTTTCATCTGGGGCGACGACCGCCGCCGCTGCCCGTCTAGAACAACGCAATCGGTTGAATGAAGTTCAAACTCAATTGGCTGAAGTTCAAGAAAAAGTCGATGCCGCCCAATTGATCCGCGACGATGCCCGCAAACGCGAAGAAGAAATCCGTGGCGCTGAACACGCAACCCGTGAAGCCATTAACGCGACCGAGCGCAAATTGAACGAAGCCCGCGAATTCGTAACTAAAATCAAAGAAAAAGTAACCGCATACGCATCGAGGGTTGAAGGTTTGGCTGATACATCGCAATCGAACGCCCAAGATATTGAAGAAACCGCGATTGCTCAAAATGAAGCCCAGCGCCAATTCGACGACATTGCAGATCCGGCCGCCGAACGCGAGCAAATTGCAACCATCCGCGCTGAATTGGCCGAACGCCGGGCTGAACAACTGAGCAGCCAAAGCCAATACGACTCCCTTGTTCGCGAAGCCAGAGAACGTGAACAGCGCCAACTCAGCATTGCCAATGAAATTAAATCGTGGCAACAACGAAGCGATGGCTCCTCAAAGCAACTAGAAGCGCTAAAAGAACGCCAGATCTCCATAAAAGAAGAAATGGAAAGGCTAGACGCCAGACCGGCAGAAATCACCGCACAGCGCGAAATCTTGCTAACAAGCATTGAAACATCAACAACCAAGCGATCAACCACAGCAGACGCCCTGCAGCTCGCTGAGAACACATTGCGTGAAGCCGATAACATTTGGCGCGAAGCTGAAACCGCATTGGCTCAGGCGCGCGAGCAAATGGTCCGCACAGAAGGTTCCGTTGAACAAGCCCGCCAAACCTGCCTATCAATATCAGAAAGGGTTCGGGATCAATTAAATTGCCGCACGGACCAATTATTCGAGATGGCTGAGCTAAAGGAAGATGCCCCACTACCTGAACTGGAAGCGACGGAGCGTCGGGTTGACCGTTTGCATCGGGAACGCGAAACCATGGGACCGGTCAACTTACGGGCGGAACAAGAATCCAACGAAATGGACGAACAGATCAACAGCTTGAATGAAGAGCGTGAAGATTTAATCCAAGCCATTGAAAAATTGCGCCACGGTATTGCAGAATTAAATCGCGAAGGCCGTGCCCGCTTGTTAGCATCTTTCAAAGAAGTCGATAGACACTTTCAAGATTTATTCGTTCGCTTGTTTGGCGGCGGACACGCCCATTTAGAATTGACAGAAAGCGATGATCCTTTGGATGCAGGCCTAGAAATATTAGCCAGTCCGCCGGGCAAAAAGCTACAGGTGTTGTCATTGCTTTCGGGTGGTGAACAGGCACTAACGGCATTATCACTTTTGTTTGCAGTCTTTTTGACCAACCCAGCCCCAATTTGCGTCCTCGATGAGGTTGATGCCCCACTTGATGATGCTAACGTAGACCGATTCTGCACCATGCTTGAAGAGATGTCCGCCAATGAAAAAACGCGATTCTTAGTAATTACACACCACAGAATGACAATGGCCCGTATGGATCGACTTTTTGGTGTAACAATGTCTGAACGGGGCGTGTCGCAATTAGTCAGTGTAGATTTACAGCGTGCAACAGAGTTGCGTGGCGCGGGATAACCCTATATAAGGCACTGAAAATTAGGGCTTAATTGAATGTCAGATGATACAGACAAAGATGTTTTAGACGAGTTAGGAACTCGACTAGAGGGGGCCAGAAACGACCATATTGATCCGTCTAAAGTAAAGAATAACGACGGATTACAAAATGGTAACGCACTGGGTCTTGCTTTCCGGGTGGGCGTTGAGTTAATTTCCGCCGTCGCTGTCGGAACTGCCATTGGGTGGGGTCTGGATCATTGGCTCGATACGCGACCTTGGTTTATGCTTGTTTTCATCATCGTTGGTGGTGTAGCTGGCATTATAAATGTTTATCGGATGGCAAGCGGCTACGGTTACGCGGCAGGTTATCAAAAGGAAAATTCTAGCACAAGTTCCGACAGTGGAACTCGTGTAGATGAGGGAAAATAAGACATTGGCTGAAGGTCATAGCCCACTCGCACAGTTCGAGATAAAGACATTAATCCCGCTGGAAGTTGGCGACATTAATGTATCGTTTACGAACTCATCCGTTTTCATGGTTGCCACGGTTTTGGCGATCAGTCTGTTTTTGGTTATGGGAATGCGCCGTAGTGCATTAGTTCCTGGCCGCTGGCAGTCAATGGTTGAGCTCAGTTATATATTCATAGCGAATCTTATTAAGGATACTGTAGGTTCAGAAGGGCGCCCATATTTTCCGTTTATTTTTACGGTCTTTATGTTTGTTCTTTTTGGCAACTTGTTCGGCATGCTGCCTTATACCTTTACATTCACAAGTCATATTGTCGTAACATTTACAATGGCCCTGTTTGTGTTCTTAGGCGTTACGTTGATTGCGATTGCCAAACATAAAATGCGGTTCTTTACGTTTTTCATGCCGCCGGGTGTTCCCATGTATATGGCCCCGATACTAATCCCCATCGAAATTATCTCGTATTTATCTCGCCCAATTAGTTTAAGTGTACGTTTGTTTGCCAACATGTTGGCCGGACACACGCTTATGAAAGTGTTTGCCGGTTTTATTTTCGCGTTAGGTGTGTTCGGCATTGCCCCTTGGGCTTTCATCGTCGCTTTAACCGGACTTGAAATTGTCATCGCCTTCCTACAGGCTTACGTTTTTACGATTTTGACCTGCCTCTATCTCAACGACGCTCTGCATCTGCACTAAGAGTGTTATCAATTATTACTTAATTATCAAAATTACTTAAAAAGGAATTTATTATGGACATGGAAGCTGCAAAACTAATCGGCGCTGGTTTAGCTGTTATTGGTGTTATTGGATCAGGTATCGGTATCGGTACAATTTTCGCATCCTTCATTCAGGCTGTTGGACGTAACCCGTCTGCGCAGGCTGCTGTATTCCCAATGACCATGCTGGGCTTCGCCCTTGTTGAAGCTATTGCGTTATTCGCTCTAGTTATCGCATTGGTTATTTTGTTCGGCTAATTGAAGCGTTTTCGCCTAAACCGGACGGTTACCCCTCCATCCGGCAGAAGCTTTAAAATCCAATAAAAGGATTGTTCGATGCCTCAACTTGACATCTCCACCTTCTCGACTCAAATCGTTTGGTTGGTGATTACATTTGCTGCTTTATTTATTATTATGTGGCGGGTTGCCGTTCCACGCATCTCTGATGCTTTGGAACAGCGCCAAAAGCGCATGGATGATAACTTAAACAAAGCTGCAGAGTTTAAAAAAGAAGCCGAAGCTGCAATTGAAGCTTACGAGAAATCGTTAGCGGAAGCACGTGAAGCTGCTCATTCAGCCATTGCAGATGCAAACGCAAAGCTTTTGGAAGAAACAGCAGCTAAAGACGCTGAATTAGGCACTAAGCTGAAAGCAATGCTAAGCGAAAGCGAAGCAAGCATTGCCAAAGCTACGGAAGATGCCATGGACAACGTTCGTGTCGTTGCCGAAGAAGTGGCTAGCGCAGCGGCTGAACGTTTGCTTGGTGATGCTGTAGATGCGGGTGTTGTATCAGCAGCTGTTGATACTGCAACCAAAGCCCGGAATTAGGAGAGTATATAGTGTCACATATGATACAAGATCCAACATTCTGGGTAGCCACTGCTTTTGTTGGCTTTATTATTGTTTTGATTTATCTGAAAGTTCCCGGCTCAGTCGGTGCACAATTAGATAAACGCGCAGACAAAATCAAAGCGGGCCTTGATGAAGCCGAAGCGCTTTATAAAGAAGCGCAAGATTTATTGGCGTCCTACCAGAAAAAGCAACGCGATGCGGCTAAAGAAGCTGAAGCGATTGCAGACCATGCCAAAACAGAAGCAGCACGGATGCTCGAAGAAGGGCGCGTGCGTTTAGCTGAAGCATTGGTACGACGCGAACAATTAGCGAAAGACAGAATTGCACAGGCGGAAGCCCAGGCCATCGATGAGGTCCGGATCAAAACCGTCGACATTGCAATGGATGCAACCCGCGAAATCCTTGCTAAAGGATTAGCAGCAGCCAAGTCTGACAGTATGATTAACAATGCTATTAAAGAATTACCAAGCAAACTTCATTAAGAGAAATCGTACAAACAAATAATTAAGGGGAGCTTTTAGCTCCCCTTTTTTTATGGCCAATTAAGAATGAACGTTGTCGGTTACAAATATCGACCTATGATTTCCTGAAAGCTCCCCTTATCTCATAGCGAAATCACTGTTTTTCTAAGCAGCTTGATGGTCGCTGGCTTTAACCGGTTCGGGGGGCAAGCAAGCCAGAGATCTAAATGCTTAAATGGCAATGGCTTTCCAAAAACCTGAGCTGGAACGAGTTTCTGACAACGGGCATTATAAAACAGATTATCGATTGCCCCGTCAATTGCTTCAGCTCTAGCGTAAACGATCATTTTGACACTTTAAAATATCCTTTAGTTTCAACTTTTGAAATTTTCTCATCGTTATCAAAACGAGTAGCAAACTTTATGCCGTGGGGGACAACAATCTTATGTACGTATAAGTCCTCGTACCTACTCAGCTCGATCCCCTTAAGTAATAATATACCAGAAATTAGTTTTTCCCAATTTTTTCAATAAGTTGGAATTTTTCTTTCACAAAATCGGTTCCCGCTAAAATGGAGCAATCTTGTTTATTTGCATCCAAATTCCAGAACAAGCGCCTTAGGGGAGTACTTTATTCACTTTTGAGTATCCCACTGCTTCCAAAATCAAATTCGCCGCTTCATACATATAACCAGAAGCTTTTCCGTTACCCTTATAAATCCCATAGGGGGCTAATTCCATAATTCCAAATCGAAAATATTCTTCCATTTTGCCTGATTGGGCAAGGGCCACAGGGCTGGAAAGTAAAACAGTGTAAAAAACGAGGC
>JAPKAX010000082.1 GCA_028825025.1 Rhodospirillales bacterium
CATGTCATCACTAATTGCTTCTTGGCCTCCGGCTGCTCCTGCTTCAAAACCTGATTCAAAAGCATCATTAGGTGCACCGCCTTGTTCGATGACTTCATTAAAGCCCTCTTGTGCAGCAGTTGTAGCTGCAACGACTACGGTTGGAGGGATTCCGTCCGCAGCCATCTGGTCACCAACTACATCACAAGCAGTATCCATGGCAGCACCTGGCTCCACGCCGTTGCCCATTTCGGCTTCAAATGACGCTTGGCCCATTTGTTGATAATTTTCCATATGCTTCTTTTCCTTTAAAATTATGTGTATAATTTCAACTAATTACATTAGTTGATCTTTAGTTTATAAACTTATCAATCAAACTTAATATAGTGACAATGACACTTTTTTTTAATTTATATTAGATTCTACCAAATAATACATAAAAGGTGTTATCTGGTTGTAATGAGAGAGAGCGATTTAGGCAGTCCTAAACAGGGTCGACTGATTAAACATTTTGTGCCTGGTACCACAGCTAGATGCGCTACTTCACTCGTCTTGGTAAACTTCAATACCAGTGCTTATTATTTCCACAGGCTGCGGGAATTTATAACCTATAATCTTAAGCAAGAGGCAGAGAGGCACTGTCAGACTAAACCCGCTTTGACGGATACTCATTGAAATTATAGAATTTTTCGATGAAAACTCAAAACCCATTTTGTTATTTTAGAACATCTCCTGAAGTCATCTCTCTCGCCGTAATGATGTACTTCAGGTTTCCACTTTCATTTCGTAATGTCGAAGATCTACTCCATAAACGGGGGATTGATGTTCGTTACGAAACAGTCCGGTTTTGGTGGAACCGATACAGCCCATTGTTTGCCAGCGAAACCCTTAAGAGACGGAACACCCCCTTCAGAGCCACTCAAACTGGAAATGGCATCTTGATGCCAACATATTATTGCCATAGTAGGACGAGTTCATATTCGTCTGACAGCACCACCACTTTTATCACTTACATAATTGATATTAAACAATATTTTAAGTAAAAATATATATCCGTCACCACTTGATGTAAAAACGTAGCCTATTTGGGCAATTCAATTACTCTTCAACGAATATTGGCATGCGTATCAGTTTATTTAACAAGGCGATAAACAAACTATTCAAACAACTAAAATAGTTAGTACACTGAAACATCTATTTTTTTGGATTGTGAACCAATAATTGAACATGCACTTTATGAAACGATGTAATCTGTGCATTTCACGATTGCCTATTAGGAGCCCCGCATGAATTTCAAAAAATAGATACTCGCAAATATTTGCTCATCGCTTCGTCAGCAGATTCCTGGAATTTTTAGAGTTCATATCTTTACCTGACTTGCTTTAAACAGAAAAAAATTGATTATGATCGCCTCGTTTCTGTATGTTATTTATTCTAGCGAAAATTACGATCTGCCGCGATAAAATCTCTGTCATGTCTTTGAATAAATCCCTGTAAATTACAAAGTCATCGACAGGAATTCTCATGGGTATTGGGTTGGAGTGATATTCATAATCAAAACAAAGAAACAGAGTTGACCGCATAGGTAGTTTCACAGAAATAGTTTTTGTTTATATCTCAATGCAATCGTATTGCAGACCTTTACAAAAAGCCTAATTCAATTTCCTCATTTTAATGAAACACTATATCCGCATAAGCGTAAGAGCGTCTTCTGGGCAAGCCTTGACGCATAGCCCACAAGCTTCGCATCGTTCAGCATGAAGCAATACCGCCTGTTGCCATTTATGACCGAAGCCTTTTAATTTCCCCCTAAAGCTTAGACTAGACCTCATCACTTTTGGCAGAGTATCGACGCCAAAGACCCCAACTGGACAAACTCTGACACAATCAGCCTTACCTTCACACCTATTGCGGTCAATAGTTGGGGCAAAAATACCCGGCTCATGCTTACACTCGTCTTGATTTTCCAATAAATTAATATCTTTCGTATTATCTCATATTAGTGTTTCACCGATCATAAAACTATTTTGCTGAGGTCGGCAAGAAGGAGGCATTTAATTATCGTCAGATGGTTTACTATGTCTTCACAACAGGTATGACGTCCCACTCTGTCGTATACCTTAGTGACCAATATGCACTTGCAGTGTGCCACCCCGCACTTTGGCCTGCCGTGCCGAAATTGGCACTCATGAGCCCGGCAAAAAAGCTACCCTCGCTATTTGGAACGTTGAAGCCCCGGCGAACCTCGCCTATCAGATTGGCTTCAACACTTTGTACAAAAGACATTATGGAGGGGAAGTATGCCCCTTACTCTCAATCCAGGAAACGTTGCACTTCATCAACTTAGATCCTTACTTGACGACCCACAGCTAGTTCAGGTTAATGCGGGGGTATGCAATGTTGCGAATTAGGTACATGCAAAGCTTACAGAAATTTGTCTCTATTCACTCTTCCATTTTCTACCGCTTCAACAAGGAACGACATCTAAATCCAAGATATATACTTAAGGTTCGTCGTGAGTTCACTTTCTTCTATGAACCGTGATCACCTCATAATCTTTCTCCTTTTTGAAACAGGCTCTTTCAGATTTTAGAGAGGGTATTGGGTCTAATGTCAATGTTCACTCGGGCAATTAATGACCTAGTTTTCAACTCAAACCCGTTTCCTCTGACACAACCAGATGGAGATCAAATAGGTTACAAATACTGTTGTTGATCACTATGTAAAATCCGCTACAATTACCTTAAATGTTAATCGATGCGCACCGTATTCTAGATATATTGTAAGAGAGAACCCATGGATGAAGTCTTGAATAGTCAGAAAACAGCTCTAGACACCCGCCACCAAAAAATGCTGATCGACGGAAAATGGGTAGATTCAGCGTCGGGTGAAACCTTCGAAGTTTGCAGCCCTGCCAACTTATCTACTATAGCGACTGTTCCGCGCGGGCGTGATGAGGATGTAAGGAGCGCCGTTAGTGCTGCGGAGCGTGCCTTCCCAGGATGGTCTCGCACCGCGCCGCGTCAGCGAGGCCGTATACTTCAGCAGATCGCTGATAAGCTCGAACTTCATGTCGAAGAAATAGCTAAAATACTGGCCTCAGAATCGGGCAATGCCTTGCGTACCCAAGCTCGCCCCGAAGCTTTAATGGTCGTTGACGTTTTCAGGTATTTCGGTGGCCTAGGTAGCGAATTAAAAGGAGAAACCATTCCGCTTGGCGAAAATATTCTCAGCTATACCCGCCGCGAACCGATTGGCGTGGTCGGAGCTATCATACCCTGGAATGCACCAACCATTCTGGCCGCACTGAAGATTGCCCCCGCTCTTTGTGCCGGCAACACGATGGTTCTGAAAACCGCAGAAGATGCACCGCTCGCCGTCCTGAAGCTGGCCGAAATATGTTCCGGATTCCTGCCTGATGGTGTGCTCAACGTCTTAACTGGCTACGGAACCGAGGCCGGCTCTGCTCTTTCAGCTGATCCGCGCATCCGGAAAATGTCGTTCACAGGCTCGACCGCGACAGGTAAGGTTATCATGCGAGAAGCAGCAAACCGGATTGTCCCCGTATCGCTTGAACTTGGTGGAAAAAGTCCATCGATTGTCTTTCCTGACGTCAATGAAGATTGGGCCGTTGAAGGCATCAGCAATGCAATGCGCTTCACTCGCCAATCCCAGTCCTGTACAGCCGGATCGCGGCTGTTTCTTCATGAAGACATCTTCGATAGTTTCCTTGAAAAACTAGAGGCTAATGTCAGCCAACTCGTCATCGGCGATCCGCTAGATGAAACCAGCGACATTGGGGCTATTATCAACGAAAAACAATACAATAAGGTATGCGGATTTATTGAAGATGGCCTGAATAATACGGATGCCAAGCTCGTATTCGGCGGTATGCCGCCAACCGAGGGGCTTCTGTCAGAAGGTTATTTCACGATGCCAACCGTGTTTGCAAAGAAAGATAACAAATGGCGCCTTTCAGCCGAGGAGATCTTCGGCCCCGTACTGGTCGCAATTCCTTGGAAAGACGAGGATGAGGTCATTCGGATGGCCAATGATAGCCATTATGGGCTCGCGGCTTATGTCTGGTCACATGACATCGGCCGCGCGCTTCGCACCGCCCATGCTGTCGAAGCCGGCTGGGTTCAGGTCAATCAGGGACTGGGTCAGGCTATGGGGCATTCATATGGTGGCACTAAACAATCGGGAATCGGGCGGGAGTTTTCACTGCAAGGCATGTTGGACAGCTTTACTCAAACAAAGAACGTAACAGTGAACTTAATGACCAACCGGGACTATTGACGAGCAACGATAGAGACCGATACTCTGAGCCGATATGTCTTAACAGATAGGAACTCGGCCGGTTTCCTGTAAAAAAAAGTCAGGTTTTTGATTTCAATTCTAGAAAAATGACCTACGTCGTAAAGGCTTAGGTGAGGAGAAAGTATGGCAAAAATCAGCATTATCGGCTTAGGTCAGATGGGACTACCTATGTGTCGCAACTTGTTGAAGGCTGGACATGACGTTAAGGCTTTCGACATTAATCCCGAGAGCCTTCTAAACGCTGCGAATGATGGTGCTGTTGCGGCCGAGGGTATCGCGCAGGCAGTAGTCGATGCAAAATTCGTGATCACCATGTTGCCGATCGGGCGCCACGTACTCGAAGTTTACCAGAATGGCGTTCTCGACAATTTCGCCCCAGGGGCACTGTTGATCGATTGCTCGACAATTGATGTTAATGAGTCTCGGGAGGCTCATAGGCTCGCCGCCAAGGCGGGTGCGCTGTCCTTGGATGCTCCGGTTTCAGGTGGAACCATTGGTGCAGAACAGGCGACGCTGACCTTCATGGTCGGAGGCAGCGATGAAGCCTTCACAATGGCGGAACCGATCCTGAAAGACATGGGCAAAAAGATCGTACATTGTGGTGAAGCAGGTGTCGGCCAAGCGGCCAAGATATGCAATAATATGTTGGCGGCAATTTCGATGATTGGGGCTGCTGAGGCATTTACGCTTGGTGAGCGGTTGGGCGTGTCTAACCAGGTGCTATTTGACGTCATGTCGACGTCCTCAGCTTCATGCTGGTCGGTTAACAATTATTGTCCGGTTCCTGGGCCGGTTCCAGCGGCTCCGTCGAACAACGGGTTCCAACCGGGTTTTTCCACGGCATTGATGACAAAGGACCTGGGGCTTGCGCAATCTGCGGCGCTTTCGTCGAATGCTTCGACACCACTCGGTGCGGAGGCGACCCATCTATACCGTCTTTTCATGTCGCAGGGTACTGGCGAGCTGGATTTCTCCGGCATAATAGAATTCATCCGCGGCGGTAAAGAGAAGCGGGACCCCTGACCGATTTGCATCCTAGGAAAGTGCCGTCCCTCAGGCACCAACTTAAGGCATCATTTGCAGCCTATTTGAACTCGTCAATTAAGTTGCGTACAACCTCTACATCATCAGAATTCTCCTCGATCTCGGCAGTCATTTCCGAGACGCGTGTACGGCCGCTAAACTAAAAACCTCGATGTGGTATTTCCATCCAGGCTTCCTCAGATATGGATCAATGAGCTCTAATCAAGAGCCGGAATTAGCCTAAATAATTGGCTAGAGCACCACTCGTGTTAGGGAGGGCTAAATACCTGTCATCCCTTGGACGGCAACGTCTCCGATCATTAAACTGTATTCGAGATCAACCATTTGATCACCTCCTTTCGTTGTTTCTGATATCTATCGATATGGGGTCAAAATGATCCGCGTCAAAAAAATCACATAACTCTCAATAAAACTCATAAACAAACTAGGCCTAACAATGACCAAAGCTATAGTTCCACCAACTATGGAGATCTATTTTCAGTGTCTATAGCACAACCACGTAAAACAAGCAGACCCAAATTACTATTGGGATATTTTTGTGGGTGTAACAAGCCTTGAATGCTCATCATGAGCGTATGGCGCACACTTTTCTAACAGTTAAAACGGCACTGTCAGACTAAACCCGCTTTGACGGCTGCTCACTGAAGTCGTAAAATTTTTTGATAAAAACTCAAAACCCATTCCGCTATTTTAAAACATCTCCTGAAGTTATCTGGCTCGCCGTGATGATGTTAGTTAGGTTTTCTCTTTTTCTTCGCAATGTCGATGATTTACTCCATGAACGGGGAATTGACGATAGTTACGAAACCGTCCGGTTTTGATGGAAACGGTTTGGACCATTGTTTGCCAGCGAAACCCAAAAGAGACGGAACAATCACCCTCAGAATCATTCAAACTGGAAATGGCGTCTTAATAAAGTCTTCGTGAAGATCAATGGCGTAACACATTATCTCTGGCGTGCTGTTGATCATGAGGGAGAAGTACTCGAAGCCCTTGTTACAAAGCGACGTGACCTTAAAGCTGTCTTGATTTTCTCGAAGCAAATTATGAAACGATAGAGAAAACCACATGTAATCTTCACTGACTGATTGCGTTCTTATAGAGCTACCATGAAGATTATTGGGAACCAGGCGGATCAAGAAGTAGGGCGATGAAAGAACAACAGATGTGAGAATTCTGATCTTACATTTCGACGGCTAGAATATGCAATGCTATGTTTTTGGCACATGCGAAGTTTACAGAAATTTGTCTCTATTTATTCCTCAGTTTCAACCACTTCAACAAGGAACGACATCTAAATTCAAGAGATACATTTAAGGTTCAACGTGAAGCTGCTCTTGTGGAGTGGCGCAACTCTGTGCTGTAAAAATCCGACATATAATTGCCATAGTGAGACGAGTTGCACTCGTCTGACAGCACCGGTCTCAAAAATCCATACCTATCATAGAGTTCAAACACGACTTTAATACTAACCGCTTACACAATGATAACGAACAAAGTTCTTGATTGAGGATCTGTAGCCTTGTCGTAGCCCAGAGGGCAAAAGCCTTCCATCCATAATCCTTTCTTCTTTGATGCCGTAATGCTGTCGCTGATAGGCTACCCAATTTCTCCTATATTGAGCGCGCGCTTCACTCAGCAAAAATGAGCTTCGGAAACAGGGTGTAGGCGACCGCTACGGCGCTCCAACAACTCATAGCCCAGACTTGCTTCCAGACACGCAATCGTTGCGCTAATGGCGGGTTTCGCAAGACCAATATTCTTCGTGGCTTCAGTAACGGATCCTGTCAACATGAATTCTTAGAAAGTTTGGAGCAGTAACAAATTCATTGACAACATCTTTAACCCGGGAAGTTTCCTGAACAATTTAAGACCATAAGAAAAATTTATAAAAACAAAACAATTAACAATTTGCATTTATGCCAAATAACTATCTACACTGAATAATCAACAGGGGTCTATTAAAACTAAAAGCCTAAACGGCAAAAAAGTAGACATTAGGGCACTAAGGGATATCAATTTGGCTGATGAATTAAAAACAAACCCGTACTGGTGGGACGCGGCAACGCCGCGCCAATTGCCGGAGACCGAAGTCGAGCCCGTTTGTGATGTTGTTATTGTTGGTGCCGGGTACGCGGGCCTGTCTGCTGCCCTCGTCCTTGCTCGTGCTGGCCGTACCGTTCAAATATTCGACAAACAACGCCCCGGCGAAGGCGCTTCAAGCCGCAATGGCGGTTTAGCCAGTGCAAATATCCGCATGGGCTTCGTAGAAATGGCTAAAAAACTTGGGAAAGAAACCGCCGAGCGTATTTACAATGAAGGTAAAGCTGCTCGAGAAGGATTAGCCGAGTTTGTAAAAACAGAAAAAATTGAATGTGATTACCAACCCGTTGGCCGTTTTGTTGGTGCCTACCGTCCAGCTCATTATGAGGCCCAATGTCGGGAAGCAGATAGACTTAACAAACAATTTGACATCAACGCCCAGGTGATTCCCCGGTCCGAACAACACAAAGAAATTGGTAGTGACTATTATCACGGTGGCATGGTACGCCCCGATTTAGCGGGGCTCCACCCTGGGAAATTTGTAGCCGGGTTGCTTGATACCGTAATTCAAGCCGGAGCCACAATACATAGTGAAACCGCCGTAACAGATATCAAGAACCAAGGGGACGTGTTTGACGTAGAAACTGCACGGGGCCGCGTAAAAGCCAAACAAGTGATTGTTGCCACCAACGGTTATACCGACGAAAGCAACCGCTGGCTTCAGCGTCGATTGGTGCCAGCCGCCAGCCGCATGATCGCGACCGAACCCCTGCCGCCCGAAACTATGGCCCGTTTATTTCCGAACAATCGAATGATGGGTGAAACCCGTAAACTCTATCATTATTATCGTCCTTCTCCAGATGGTACGCGCATTCTTTTTGGTGGCAGAGAGCGATCCTGGAGCGGACCTAAGCGCGACCATGCATATCATTTACGCGATGATCTTGCTGAAATTTTTCCAGAACTCTCAAATGTTGGCCTATCCCACACTTGGTTTGGGTTCGTTGCTTTTAATCTCGATTTCCTGCCACGCATGTTCGAGCGCAATGGCGTACATTACGCAACCGGGTTTTGTGGTTCCGGCGTTGTGTGGGCATGGTGGGTTGGATCAAAACTTGCTTATAAATTAATTGGTGATGAAAGAGCAGAAACTGCATTTTCTAGCACACCACCGCCTGCAATCCCTTTTTATACTGGAACTCCCTGGTTCCTTCCTGCGGCCCTCATGTGGTTTGAGCTGCAGGACAAATTTGGAGTTATCTCGAAACGATGACTCCTTGTCAGTTAACCGAGTTCGAACTCCGTACTCGGTACGCAACTCAAGGATGGTGCTATGGGCGTAAGCCCTTGCCGTCCACCGAGGAAACCCATTGCCGCGCACCTAAGAACGTTGGAAATGGGCACTTAATACTTAAACACATACAAGGAGACTATAAATGAAGTTTAATACAAAACTATTAGCCAGTGTTGTTGCTGGAATGACGCTGTTTGGCGGCATCGCTCAAGCTCAGGAAATGAAGTTCTTCCGCATTGGCACTGGTGGTGCTGGTGGTACATATTTCCCAATTGGTGGCTTGATTGCGAACGCAATTTCAAACCCCCCGGGCTCGCGCTCCTGTGATAAGGGCGGCACCTGTGGCGTTCCTGGTTTGGTGGCTATTGCTGTATCAACCAACGCTTCGGTTGCGAACATGAACGCTATTCATGCTGGCAATCTTGATGCCGGCCTTGCCGGTGCACAGAGTGTCACGCAAGGATATGAAGGTTCTGGTAAATTTGCAGGGAACAAGAAAGACAACGTCCGCGTTATCGCTAACTTGTACCCAGAAGACATGCACTTAGTTCTTCCTAAAGGCACAAAAATGAGCAGCCTTATGGACTTAAACGGTAAAAAGGTCGGTGTTGCAGCGGCTGGATCAGGAACTCAGGTTTCTGTGAAAATGATCCTGAAGCATTATGGGATTAAAGCCGACGAGCAGGAATTAGGTCTTTCGCAAAGCACACAACGCCTTGCTGATGGTCAACTTGATGCCTTCTTTTATGCAGGTGGAACACCGTTTGCTTCTTTGATCCAATTGGGGTCGACCAAGGGCTTCACTCTCTATAGCTTTTCGAAAGCAGAACAGGTCGCGATCAACAAGATCATTCCCTATTATGTTGAATCCAACATTCCGGCAGGCGTATACGAAAATCTTACGACAGACACAGCAACGGTTGCTGTGAACGGTCAATTCGTTACACATAAAGACCAGCCAGTGGATCTTATTTACGGGATCACCAAAGCACTATGGAGCAAGAAAACCCGTGGGTTGTTAGACAAAGGTCATGCCAAAGGCAAAGCCATTCGTCTGGAAACAGCTCTTAAAGGCGTTCTTATTCCACTGCACCCTGGCGCAGAGAAGTACTACAAAGAAATAGGCATGATTAAGTAACCTGCTTTTGCGTTGGTGGAAACATGTCCGCGTGGCCTGTTTCCGCCAACGCGCTTTTATTTAAATTTATAAATTTTACGACACATGATGATGTTAAGCGGCAAGGGAAGTAATTATGGCTGAGTATAATGTAAAAAAGGCTGAAGAACTGGAAGAAAAGTATGATTCCGGCCTTCAGACCCGCGAACTTGGCCCCTGGATGGTTCATTTTACCTACGGATTTTCAATTCTTTTTGCCGTTTATCACTACGTAACGGCTGGTATTGGTGTGCCCGTTGATTACTGGCATATGGGCTTTCATATGTCGGGGGTTATTTTGCTGGTATTTATCGGGTTCCCGGCGCTGAAAAGTGCTAGCGCAATGGAATTAAACTCGAATACGTGGTGGCGGTATGCCAACGTTCCCATATGGGACTGGGTGTTAATTGCCGCGGGTATATCCTCCTCGTTATATATAGGAATCACTTGGTACGAGATCAATTTTGATTTTTTGGGCATGCAATATAACTTACCTGAACAAGTTATTCGTCAGGGAAATCCTTACACCATAGATATCGTGTTTGGTACGGTTCTAGTTCTGGTTTTGCTTGAAGCTGTACGCCGAACGCTGGGCATTATTGTTCCAATTATTATCATCGCATTTACCTGTTTTGCTATCTTCGGCAAATACATGCCTCTGCAAATCCTCATGCACCCAGGCATCACCTGGGGTCAATACATAAACAATATGTATTTTCCAGCCGAAGGGATTTACGGCATTACGTTGTGGATCGTGTCCACGGTTGTGTTCCATTTTGTTCTCTTCGGGGTCATCGCTCAACGCATGGGGCTGGGTCAATTTTTTGTCGATATGGCGACTGTTATTGCGGGCCGTTATACGGGCGGTCTGGCCAAAGTCAGTGTTGTGTCATCCGCCTTCTTCGGTACGATTTCCGGGTCCTCGATCGCCAACACGGTATCGACCGGCTCTTTAACCATCCCTAATATGAAAAAAATGGGGTACCCGGGGCATTTAGCCGGAGGCGTAGAAGCCGCCTCCAGTGCGGGCGGGCAAATTACACCCCCAATCATGGGCGCTGCAGCCTTTATTATGGCTGAATTTCTCGAAGTTCCGTACACCACAATTGTTATCGCTGCCGCTATTCCTGCCGCCATGCATTACATTGGTGTTTTGTGTATTGTTCACTTTCAGGCCAAACGTTTAGGCCTCAAGGGTGTGCCAGAGGAAGAAATCCCACGCCTCTTTGCAGTTGTTAAAGGAGGCTGGCCAACGGCAATACCTTTGGTCGTATTGATCTACGTTTTGTTTAGCGGGTATTCACCCCATATGGCTGCGTTCTGGGGCATTACCTCGGCGCTTGCTGTTGGGTTCTTGAACCCAATGCATCGGATTACAATAAGTGACATTATTGATGCGTGTATTACAGGCGTTAAATATGCGCTGGCTGTTGGTGCTGTTTGTGCTGCAATTGGTATCGTTGTTGGGGTCGTCAACTCAACCGGACTTGGTTTTCGTCTGGGATTCATGGTTACAAGCAGCGCACAATCAATTGCAGGCGGATTGTACGATCTTATTTCCTGGTTACCTTTAATGGAATTAACGGTAGAAAGCCTGACACTTTTTGTATCATTGGTCTTAATTGCCATCACCTGCATTATGATGGGGGCTGGGCTTCCAACCACAGCGCTGTACATCATGCTTGCAACGGTTGCCCAACCAGCTCTGGCTGATTTGGGAGTTCCACCTTTGGCGTCTCATCTTTTTGTCCTATACTATGGTGTTATATCTGAAATTACGCCTCCTGTTTGTGCTTCTGCGTATGCAGCAGCTGGAATTGCAGGTGCAAACCCGTTTAAGACCGGTATTTCAGCATTCTCGTTTGGAATTGCGAAGTTGATGGTTCCCATGGTCTTTGTTTATTCGCCAGCCATGTTAATTGTTTTGGAAGAATATTTCACCTGGGGTGCATTCCTGGAAACGACAATCACATGTGCAATTGGTATTGTGATGATGGCAACTGCGGTCAGCGCTTATGGATTAACCAAAATGCCGACGCCGTTCCGTCTGTTGATGGCTTTGGCGGCCGTCTTCATGGTTGCACCGGGAGTGACCAGTGATTTGTATTCTCTGGTATTGGCCCTTCCTGTTCTCATTCAGCAAGTTAGAGCTTATCAACAAGAACAGAAGCTAGAAGCAGCAAGCGCCTGAGTGGCAGGAGTACCGTGCAATGGAAAAGATCTGGTCGGCCGAAGTGCTCGCCCGTTGGTGTAAGGCTTTAACACCTGACGCCATTCCAGACGAGGTATACGCCAAAGCCGAAGACTGTGTTCTTGATGCGATTGGGTGTGCAGTAGCAGGGTACAGCGAAAAGGCAACAGCAAGCGTCATGGCAGTTGCCTTAACCCAATACCGTGACGGCCCAGCAGATATCTGGTTTAGCTCTGATAAACGAAGTCCAGTAGGAGCCGCTTTGGTGAACGCCAATGCCGTATCAATCCTTGATCTGGATGATGGCCATAGGGGGGCCTGTGGACATCCGGGTGCGGCAGTTGTTCCAGCGGCTTTGGCCGTTGCACAGGAAACGGGCGCAAGCGGAATAGATTTTTTGACAGCGGTAATTACCGGATACGAAGTCTGCACCCGAATTGGTGCTTCAGAAAACCGGATCGCTTTTCACACCGGGAATTGGACAGGCTTTGGCGCAGCAACGGCGGTTGCCATGTTGCGCGGACAACAGAGCATTGAACAATTGGCAAATGCCTTATCCATTACCGCTTATCATGGGCCACGTGTTGCAGATTTGACCTTAAGCGCCGATATGGGCACGAACGTAAAAGAATCGATACCATGGTCTGTGGTAACAGGCATGACCGCTGTTGAACTGGCGGCTAACGGATTTACAGGTTGCCGAGATGC
>JAPKAX010000329.1 GCA_028825025.1 Rhodospirillales bacterium
GCAAGGGAACCATACAAATCGACCACCAGCTGTGGATCTAGTCTTTCAGGATAGAAAAGGAATTGTGCTTTAAGGCTTGTTAGCCAGTTCAACCATATCAACTGCATATCCGCGCAAGTTAATGGCTAATGTTTGGCGTTGTTCGGTATCGAGTGAAGTCATCAGGTTGAACAATAGAGCGGCTTGCTTATTCCACCATTCATCTACCCGGTAACGGTAAGTCTGACCAACAATTTTTTCGGGCGTGGTTAATGCAACTTTGACGTAATTTTCGATATCTAAAACTAGCGGATCTGTTCGTAGGAAGCGGACAAGGTCCTGCTGGCGTTTATCTCGCCAATCAAGCCATCCACCTTTAGGGTCGTACATTTGCATTTTGTGTTCACTGATAATCGCAATCTGATATTCCGTCAATGTGCCAAAGATTCGTTCAAAGTTTGTCACAGCTTTATCTACGGCGGCATCTATCTGATCGGCCAACGGTTCGTCATATAGCTCTCTGCGTTTAGACAATACCCTATCCATCGCGGCCTGTATGTGATTCACTTTAGGTTTGGAGGTGTGATTGGCTAACACGTTTGCGATATATGTTGCTGAGCCTTGGCTTGTGTCCTTAATCATCACGCGTAACATTGTGATCATCTCATCAATTTGGGCTCGATTCCAACCCGAACCTTCAGCCAACTGCGCTTGGCTTTCTAAAAATACGGCGTATTGCGGTAACATCTCGGCCCGGTGCCACGAGACTAACTTACTGATCTCAGCTTCGAGCGCCAGAACATCATTTTCGCCGATATCCAAATAGGTTTCCACCCGTTCGCGCACCATCGTTTTCACAAATCCATATGCGAATTTAAGACTACTACACCCCACGACAAAAATACAAAGTGCCACAATAATTCCAAATTTTTTTAACATGCAGCTAAACCAGTCATTCAAAGTAAATAAATAGTCTTAAACATTACATTAAGCCTACTTAGTCGGGAATACCACTAGACGTCGTTCTATGCCTAACCGCGTTATTTGACGTCCAGTTATAATACAAAAATTAGGATTACAGCAACTCCCCTGCAGTAGTATTTATTGACACCTCATGATTATCAAACGGAGACAGATGCCCTAGAGGTCCATAATTACCTGAAGGCTAGAAGACTATGGAAAAACTTAATCAACAAGAAGGTACAACTTCAATTTTTGGGACTTAGGTCAACTAATACAGACCCAATTGTTTCCTTGCTTCATCGGGTGTTGCAGCCTGACTACCAAGATGCTCAATAATACTAGACGCTTTTTCAACCAAGGCAGCATTCGATGGAGCCAATTCTCCCGCCTTCAAATAAATATTATCTTCCATACCAACCCGAACATTACCTCCTAATAGAACAGCTTGAGCAACCATGGGAAATTGCATGCGTGAAATGCCAAAGGCAGACCATGAGGCCCCTTCAGGCAAACAATTTCGCATATGCATCATAGATTCTGGTGTTGCCGCTGCGCCATATAAAATGCCTAGGCACAATTGAAAATAAGGTGGGTTTTTAATATGACCTTCGCTGATAAGTTTTTTTGCTAGCTCAATTTGGCCAGTATCAAAAACCTCAATTTCAGGTTTAGCACCAACAGCCATAGCACGGTCCGACATTTCACGCAAAATATCCGGTGTATTTAAAAATACTGACGCGCTAAAATTCATTGTTGCTACATCGAGTGAGCAAATTTCAGGTTTTAGTGCCTCAATATGCTGTACCCTTTCAGCTGCCGATTTTAAAAGTGTCCCTTCAGCAACAACTTCAGGATTCATATCTCCAGGCTTAAATGTAGCACCGGGGCCAGTTGTTAAATTAATGATCATTTCTGAACCACTCGCCCGAATACGCTCAACCACCTCTCGGTAATGGGATAGTTTCATAGATCGAAGCGTTGTTTCAGGATCACGCACGTGAATATGGATAATTGCAGCCCCAGCTTTTTCTGCAGCTAAAGCTGAATTTGCAATCTCTTCTGGAGTTACTGGAACAGCTGGGTTTTTGCCAGGTGTTGGTGCCGATCCGGTGACCGCACATGTAATGATAGTTTTATCCGACATTAGTCTATTTTCCTTTAAATTTAATATAACGTTATCGGCATTTTCATTTAAATAAAACACCTATAGATACATTAGGTTTTACTTAAGCTGCACTATTAATTTTCTCCCTTGGCCGTAAAAAAATGATGGCCCACCCCTTCGATAAGCAATGCGTCTTTACAAAATCGTTATGTTGATATGGGCAGAAAATGCTACCTTTTACGTTAGGCAGCGGTTGCTGAGTATGGGGTGACGCGAACATTGGTCCGAAGCGGTTCCACCAAAACCGGACCGTTTCATGGCTTGCATCAACGCATTTCTCATGCCGCAGATCCTCCACATTATGAAGCGAAAGCGGAAATCGAACATACAGCATTACTGCCAAACGAATGGCCTCAGGGCTGGTTTTGAAGTAGCAAAATGGAGAGTGTTTTGTCATTAAGCGAGATTACAAAGTAGCCCTGCCCGTCTCAAGTGTTTTCATCTGCCGGGATCTTTCTCAAAGCCCGTCAATGTCACAAAACAAATCATTCATATCCTGTCATCTCCAAATATCCACGCCCCGTATGAGAACCGGTGA